>DASVYG010000267.1:0-7788 GCA_036392315.1 Gemmatimonadaceae bacterium | reverse complement strand
CGCGTTCGGATCGAGCGTCGTGTTCATCACGATACCGTCCTGCATGTACATCATCGCGCCCGCCT
Organism: Gemmatimonadaceae bacterium; assembly: GCA_036392315.1. GTDB lineage: Bacteria > Gemmatimonadota > Gemmatimonadetes > Gemmatimonadales > Gemmatimonadaceae > JAQBQB01. The sequence continues at coordinate 7,723 of DASVYG010000267.1, read as the reverse complement.
CGGCGATGACCGTCTCGCCCGGATCGAGCGTGATGATCACGGCCTGCAGGTCGTCGCCGATGAGTTGGTAATCGATTTCGTCGGACATGGGGGTGCTGGTAGCTGGTTGTTGGCTGCGAGTTGCTGGCAACTGCTAGAAGCTAGCACCGAGGACCCAGCAACTCGCAACCACTGACTCTCCACCAGCGACCCGCGGCCAAACTACGGCTTCTTCTGCTGCGCGTCCGGCTGCACCGCGCCGGCCTGGACCGGCGCCGGCGAAATCTGATCCTTGCCCTTCGCGACGTACGGAATGCCGTGGACCATCCAATCGGGCGCCGGCGCGCCGCGCAGCTTGTTGTCGAAGAACTGCTGCATTTTCATCGCGATGTCCTTCTGATTCGCGCGGCTGGCCGGATTGTGCACGTCGTTGTTGTAGCTGATGAGGTACGCCTCCTTCCCCAACCGCCGCATACCCACGAACAGCTCGATGCCTTGGTAGTACGGCACCGCATCGTCCATGTCGTTGCTCATGATGAAGAGCGGCGTCGTCACGCGATCGAGCCAGAAGAGCGGCGAGTTCTCGATATACAACTGCGGCGCTTCCCACAGCGACTTGCCGATGCGGCTCTGGCCCGTCTCGTACTGGAACGACCGCGCGAGGCCCGAGCCCCAGCGGATGCCGCCGTACGCGCTCGTCATGTTCGCAACAGGTGCTCCGGCCATCGCAGCGCTGAACAGATGCGACTGCGTGATGATGTAGGCTGTCTGATACCCGCCCCACGACTGTCCTTGAATTCCCAACCCCTTGGGATCGACGTAGCCGCGCGCCATGATCGCCTCGACGCCGGGCACGATCGACTTGAGCGCGCTCGGTCCGGGATAGCCCGTCTCGTAGTGAATGTCGGGCACGAAGACGAGATATCCGTTCGACACATAGTGCGTGTAGTTGATCACGTTGCGGCCCGTGGGCGGCACGTAATTGTGCAGCGTGTTCGAGTACTGCTCGTAGAAGTACGCGATCATCGGGTACTTCTTGCTCGGGTCGAAATTCTCCGGCTTGAACAACAATCCCTTGAGCGGATATCCGTCGAGACTCGTCCAGTGCACGAGCTCCACCGTTCCCCAGTTGTAGTCCTTCTGCTGCGGGTTCGCGTCGGAGATCTTGCTGAGCTGCGTGAGCGACGGACCAACCCACAAATCCGGGAACATCTCGAAGGTGCTCTTGGTGAGCATGTACTCGTCGCTTCTGGCGGCTTTGATCGGCGTTCCGAAGTTGACGTCGGCCATCACAACCTTCTCCGGCGCTTTCACCACACCGAGGCGGTCGAGATAGAATCCGCTCGCCATCGTCTCGGTGTTCATGGCGCGCAGCAACAGCGGCTCGGCCGGATCGATCACTCCGCGCTCCGAGTCGCCGGCGGCACCGCCCCCGCGGCCACCCCGCCCGCCGCGTCCGCCACCACCCTCGGCGAGACGAAATTGCAGGTGCTCGCGAACGCCGACGGAGTCGGTCACCACGATCGGAGCCTTGGCGCCCGTGGGGTCGAGCTCCCAGATATCGTAGTGGTCGTAGACGAGCATCGATTTGTCGCCCTTCGTCCACCCGGCAATGCCCCACGCCGGCGGAATCGACGGTGTGTCGGTGGTCTCGTTCTCGAGATGGACCGACTTCATGGCACCACTCACGTCGACCGTCTTGCCGGTGGCTGTGTTGTAGCTGAACCAATGTCCCTTGTCGAAGAAGGCGATGAACTTGGCATCGGGCGACAGCTGCGCGTTGCCGCTGATCTTCTCCCGCACGAGTTTCTTCGCGCCGCTCGCGGCGTCGATGACGTAGACGTCGGTGCCGCCGTCACCCCACATCGATTCGATCATGTATCGCTCGCGCGAGTTGGCGACGGCGACCTTTCCATCGTCCGAGATGTTGACCGTCGGAACCGAATCGTCGGCGAGCTGCACGAGCTTCTTCGTGGCCGGGAAATACACGGCTTGGAACGATCGATTCCGATCGCGCGCCGCGCTCAGCTTCTGGGCCGGCTGCAACGTTGGATCTTTGTAATTCCAAAGGTCATACACGGCCTTGCCGACCAATGAATCCGCCGGCACCGAATCGATTGCCGGCGGCGCGACGGCGAGCGTGATCGCCGACCCGGACCGCGTGAACCCGATCGCGGCGTTGTCGGCGATGTGCAGGCCTGTCGGCACCTGCGCCGCAGTGACGAGCGCCTGCGCAGCGCCACCCTTCACCGCCGCTCCATACAGCGCGTACCGCGGCTTGTCGCCGCGGCCGAACTCGTCGCGGTCCGAGATGAACACGACCTGCGTGCCGCTGCGGTCGAACGCGAGCGCCTTGTAATCGCCGCGCCCACTGAGCAGCGTGCTCGTAGCGTTCGATGAAAGATTGCGCAGATAGGCACCGTCCTTCGTCGAATCACGCGAGACGACTGTGTAACCCAGCACCTTGGCGCTATCGTCGAACGCGAAGGTGAGCACGTCGGTGAGCTTTTCCTCGGCGCCGGTCGCCAAGTTTCGCAGCACGAGCGGGGAGCCAAACTGTCGTCGACCACCCGGCGCGCTCGCACCACCGCGGCCACCACGGCCGCCGCGGGCGCCACCCGCCGCTGGACCTGCACCGCTGCGCGTCGAATCGCCCGCCGCTGAATCGGGCTCGGCGACGTACGCAAGCCACGTCGCGTTGTCATGCGCGAGCCGGAACGACCGCACACCCGGTATCGTCGTCACCTTGCCGTCGGCAAGGCTCACGATGGCCAGCGACTGCCGATTCGTCGCCGCGGCACGGCCGCGTGGCGCGCGCTCGACCTCGGCTTGAGACGGCTGCGTGCTGACGATCACGTAGCGGCTGTCGGATGTGATCTGCGCCGGGGCCGCGGTCGGACCAGTCGGATCGGACTCGCCGGTGCCGCCGGCGGGACCGCGCAGCCCGCCCGGAATGTTATTCGGACGACCGATGTAGCCGCGCGGAATGCGATATTCGGTGCCGCTCGTCGTCGACCGGATGACGAGCTCACCGTCGCCGACCTGCGGAATGAGCGTGTACACGGCCCACTTGCCGTCGTTCGACAGGGCCGGCGCGTTGATGGATTTCCATTTGTCCCAGTCAGCCTGCGTCAGCACCTTCTTGGCCGTCTGCGCGGCGAGCGGAACGGCGAACGCGACCGTCAGAACGGCGGCGAATCGGCGAGCGAACACTGTGCGTCTCATAAAGCGTCTGCGGTTGGAGGAGGAGCGAGAGTCGACCCTACGACAAGAGTTACGACCGCCGGGTGGCCGCCGTTGACCACCACTGGCTCCGTTTAGCAGGTTGCTGAAAAAGAAGAAAGGAAGAAAAGCAAACCGTTGCGGATCTCTGAGACTCTGGTTCAAGGTGTTTTTCAGCACCTGTTAGAAGGTGAGTCGAGCCAACACGTGTGGGCCACGAACTCCCATGAGCGCAGCGGCCAGCGACATCGATTCGACGCCAAGGTGCACGCCCGCTCGTTGGATGCGGCCCGACCGGAAGTGGCTCGGTCCATGAGACGACACGTCGGGCGACGCGAAGCTCGACGTCATGATGCCGGCACCGAGAATCGCTCCCACGGTGCCCGCGCCGAGCGTCGCGGGCGAACTGTGGGAGCCGGCAATGACCGGCACAGCGGCGCCGACCAGTGCCCCGGCCGCCGCGCCGACATTCAGAATGCCGGCCTGCGACTCGCGGAGATCCAGTCGACGCGCAAATACACGATCGCCAACGAGCGCCCCGGCGAGGAACCCTGGCGCGAGGAACGCGGCATACTGCCGACGCGTCGGGCTGTGGATGCCGCTCACCATTGCTCCGCCGGCCAGCGTCCCAATCAAACCCGCCGTGCCCACCGCTTGGACGTCGCCGGCGGTGACGTGATACCCTGCGCGACGCGGATACTGGACGCCAAGCAAGTAGCCGATCGGCGAGGCGGCGGCGACTGCTGCCGCCATCCCTCGACCGGGACTGCCGGCGGCACTGGCGGCGGCGACCGCAATCGCCGACGACGACTCGATCCCCAAATACGCCGCGTGCGCTTCCGCATCGCTGAGCGATTGGCCGAGTGTCGCGCCGGCAATGGTACCGACGATCGCCGAGCCAAACGCGATTGCGCGAACCCCCTTCTCTGCTCCACCCGTCGCCGCGTACCCAACCAGGAATCCGTTCGCTGCCGCGGCGAAGCCGAGGTCCGCCGCCAATGCCGATTGCGCGCGTGTGAACGGCGCGGATTGCGTGGCTGCGTACGAGGCGAAGAATGTTCCGCCGGTCACGAGCAAGTACACTGCACCCGCGACGCTACCGTCGTTGGCCAGCGAGGCAGCCAGCGGCGCGTAGAGCGTGGCTGCGAGCGCAGTTTGATGGCGCGAGAACGCATTGCCCGCCGGCTCCGACACGACGTCGTTCGCCGATTCGGCGCTCGGCCGACCGGTCGCGTTCATGCCGGCGTCGATTGCGCTGCGAAGCGCCATTAGCTCGGCGCCCGTCAACGAAAACCGCTCGAGCGCACCCGATGGCTGTTGCACGACGAGCACGAACCCGCCGCCTGGATCCACGGCGTACAACCGCGCCTCGCGATAGTCGCCGCGCGCCGGCCAGGTTGGCGGCTGGAGCCCGAGGCGCGCGGCCAGCGCCGGCGTGACCGCCAGAATGCGCTGCGCGCTGTCGAACGGCTGCGGTCTCTCGATGGTCTGCGCGCCAGCGACGGCGGCGCGGCTCATGAAGAGAATCAGAATGAGAGACACTCGCATCGCTGCAATGCTGCGTTGCGTGAACGCGCTTAGCAAGGCATTCTCCTGCATGCTTCTTGAACGCATATACGACGACGCCCTGGCACAGGCGAGCTACCTCATCGCCTGTCAGGAAACCGGCGGCGCCATCGTCGTCGATCCCAATCGCGACGTCGCTCAATACCTGGATGCCGTCGCCCGGCGCTCGTTGCGGCTCGAGCTGGTCACCGAGACCCACATCCACGCGGATTTCGTCTCGGGCGCACGCGACCTCGCGCGCGCGTCGGGCGCGCGATTGCTGCTGTCCGCCGAAGGTGGACCCGATTGGCAATATGCGGTTGCGAAGGACGAGAGCGCGCGCCGGTTGTCGCACGGCGATCGGTTCGACGTCGGTCACGTGCGCTTCGACGTTCGACACACGCCCGGCCACACACCGGAGCACATCTGCTTCGTCGTCACCGACCGGAAGTCGAGCGAGCGACCAGTGGGCATGCTGACGGGCGATTTCATCTTCGTGGGCGACGTGGGACGACCGGACCTGCTCGAGCGCGCGGCGAACGTACATGGCACGATGGACCGACTTGCGCGCCAGCTCTTTCACTCGCTCCGCGCAACGCGCGATCTTCCCGACTTTCTGCAAATCTGGCCGGGCCACGGCGAAGGATCGGCCTGCGGAAAGGCCCTCGGCGCCATGCCCTCGTCGACGTTTGGGTACGAGCGCCTCGTGAACTGGGCATTCCAGATCGATGACGAAGACAACTTCGTTCGCGAAGTGCTCGCCGGTCAGCCCGAGCCGCCAAAGTATTTCGCGCGCATGAAGGCAATCAATCGTGACGGACCACCACCGGTGCCAGCGATGCGCGAGCTTCCCGCGCTCGATCTCGCCGGTCTCGAGCGCGCCATGAAGGCTGGCGCATCGATCGTGGACGTTCGTTCAACCGCGGATTTTTCGACCGAGCACATTCCGTCGACGATCAACGTGCCGATCGGAGACTCATTCTCAACCTGGGCCGGGTCGCTCCTCCCGTACGATCGCGACATCGTGGTGCTCGCCGACACGCAGGACCGAATCGCGCGAGCGCGCCACATGCTCATGCTCGTGGGACACGATCGCGTCGTGGCATACGGCGACCGCGGACTCCGAGACGAATGGCGGCAACACAAGGGAGCATTGGCTCGCGTCACACTCATGGACGCATCCGACCTCGCCACCGACGATCGTCGACTCGTGATCGACGTTCGCGGCCGGCCCGAGTGGGACGCCGGGCACCTCCCGCGAGCGAAGCACCTTTTTCTCGGCGATCTCGCGGAGCTCGCGCGCGATATTCCGCGGGACACACCCATCGCAGTCTACTGTCAGGGCGGAACACGCTCATCGATTGCCGCCAGTGTGTTGCAGGCCGAGGGATTCAGCGACGTGGCCAACGTCAGCGGCGGATTTCGCGAATGGGAAGCGGCCGGCCGGGCAGTGACAACCCCGGCAGCAGGTGCAACCGATCCGGTGTCGGACCAAATCCCGTCTCACTCCAACCGAACACTTCATGCGTACTAGTTCTCTCATCATCGCGATCGCGGCCTTACCCGCGGCTCTCTCGGCGCAAGGTCGTGGTGGTCGCGGCGCGACCCCGGCTCCGGTTGGTCCGCCGATTGTGCTCGTTCCGGATCGGGTGTGGGACGCGGTCGACGCCACACCTCACGAGGGGTGGGCCGTGGTGGTTCAGGGTGACCAGATCGAGGCGGTTGGTCCGCGAGCCTCTCTCAACGCCCCAGCCGACGCCAAGACGATCGCGCTGCCCGGCACGACGCTAATGCCGGGATTGATCGAGGGGCACTCGCACCTGCTGCTGCATCCATACAACGAGACGCCGTGGGACGATCAAGTGCTGCACGAGCCACTTGCCCTGCGGGTGGCCCGCGCGGTGAATCACGCCCGAGCGACGCTGATGGCGGGCTTCACGACGGTGCGAGATCTCGGCACCGAGGGCGCCGGGTATGCCGACGTTGGACTCAAGCAGGCGATCAATCAAGGCATCATTCCGGGTCCACGCATGGTCGTCGTGACCAAAGCGATCGTCGGGATCGGAGAATACGCCCCCAAGGGGTTCGCCACGGAGTACGTCGATCAGATTCCGCAGGGCGCCGAGGAGGCGAGCGGGCCCGATCAGATCTCGCGTGTCGTGCGCGACCAAATCAAACACGGTGCCGACTGGATCAAGGTCTACGCCGATTATCGCTGGGGACCGAACGGCGAGGCGATGCCGGGCTTCACGCAGGACGAGATGAACCTCATCGTGTCGATCGCCAAGAGCTCGGGCCGACCGGTCGCCGCGCATTCAACGACCGCCGAGGGAATGAAGCGCGCCGCCTTAGCCGGCGTGGCGACAATCGAGCACGGCGACAACGGGACGCCCGAAGTCTTCAAGCTGATGGCGGAGCGAGGGATCTGCTACGTGCCAACCGTCTCCGTGGGCAACCGCAACAAGAAGCAGGTGCTCGCCATGGCGATGGCCGCCGGCGTGACGATCTGCAATGGCGCCGACGCCGGCCCCCTCGCGCACGGCGAGAACGCGCGCGAGCTCGAGACGCTGGTTGCCGACGGTCTCACGCCGCTCCAAGCCCTGCGCGCGGCGACCGTCAACGACGCGAAGATGCTCGGCTGGGGCGATCGACTCGGCGCGGTGAAGCCCGGCTTCTGGGCTGATCTGATCGCCGTGAAGGGCGATCCGACGAAAGACATCTCGGCAATCCGCCAGGTGGAATTGGTGATGAAGGCGGGGACGACCTACAAACAACCCTGAGCGGTCGCGGCCCGCGTTGCGGAACGGTGGAACGGTGGAACGGTGGAACGGTGGAACGGTGGAACGGTGGAACGGTGGAACCCGCGAGCGTATTGACGGCGTCGTCCAACTGCTTGCGCCCCTCCGAGTTCTCGAAGGCGGCGCCCGCGTCGGCGTTGGCGTCGAGGAAGTCTCAGATGCGGAGGAGCGGGTCGAGC
>DASVYG010000266.1:0-2113 GCA_036392315.1 Gemmatimonadaceae bacterium | reverse complement strand
GGGCAGCGAGCTTGGGCGATGCTTTCGCTCGGCCCGCTCATCGCGAAATTGTTAGTGTGGCCGAGCCAGCTCAATCCGCATTACGGCCCGAGCTACGTCGCCGGAAAGAGTGGACCGACGCTCGCGGCCGCGCTCACACTTGTGGCGATTCTTCTCGCGGTCGTGCTGGCGGCGCGTCGTGCTCGAGGCGGCGATCGCCGGCCGATCGCAGCGCTTGCCTGGATGTTGATCGCCTTCTTTCCCGCCTCGAATCTGTTAACCCCAACGGGACAGATCTTCGCCGAGCGAACGCTCTACGGCGCGTCGGTGGGAGTGGCCATGTTGGTCGCGCTCGTGACACAGGGCGCGTTGTCGCGTGTGTCCGCGACAACCGGAGCGAGATACTGGGGCGGGCGCGCATTGGTCGGCGCCGCGGCACTCGTTGTGATCGCGACGCTCTCGGCACATACCTGGATCGGCGTGCGGGCGTGGCGGAGCCACCCCGCCCTCTTTCACCAGATGGTTGCCGCTGATTCAGCGAGCTATCGCGGGCGCTGGCTTCTCGGTCTCGACGCGCGCTCGCGCGGCGACACGACGGCTGCGCTGGCGTGGCTCGGCCAGGCGTACGCGCTGTACCCGCGCGATCGCCAGCTCGTGATCGACTATTCAGAAACGCTCATGCAGCATGGCCAGCCGCGAGAGGCGGCAGCCGTCGCGCGACGATTGATGGATTGGCCGGAGCTCCGTCGAACGCCCGAGGCCGTCGCGCTGTATCTCAATTCCGTCGAGCGCGGGTATGGGCCGGATTCAGCGATCGCGGCGGGTCGTTGGCTGCGCGCGAGCTTGGGGGAGCCCGTGGCGCAGAGGACGCGTCTGGTGCCGTGAACGACAAAGGGGAGCCTCGAATCGGCTCCCCGTCGTCGTGCGTCAGGCTTTAGCTCTCTACCAGCATGCCCAGGGCGGGACTCGAACCCGCAAGACCCGAAGGTCGGGGGATTTTGAGTCCCCTGCGTCTACCAATTCCACCACCTGGGCGCGACTACGAAATCTAGCCGCGGCCAGGCAGCGTCTCAACGCTGAGCTACTGCTCCGGCGGTGGTGCGCCGCGCCGACCCGCGCGACCTGTCGTGCTGTCCGCCTGGAGCTCCAGCAGCTTTCTCGTGAGCCGCTCCTTCAACGAGAAATATTGCGCTCGCTGTAGCGGCGAGAGGAAACCCGAGAGCTCCTTCTGCTCCGCCTCGAGCAGGTCGGCGCGGCTACGTTGTCCGCGAATGAGCTGATCCAGGTAGGACGCGATCTTGTCCTGGTCGGGATGGCCAGTGGAATCCTGCATCGCTGCCCTGAGGTTCAGCCGTGCGTCGCGTTCATCGCGAAGCACCGCGCGGCGCTGCTGCTCGTACTTCTGATCCACGCGCTGCAGCGTTTGCATCTGCGTGGGATTCAGATTGAGCTGCCTGCGAACGACTTCAGTGAATGCCTGCCTCACCCGTCGCTGCAATGCTTGGCGGGCGTTCGGCACGGCGGCGCCGGCGCGTTGCTGTGCGCCGCGCTGCGCCCTCGTCGCTTGTTGCGCCGTTGCGCTCTCGGCTACCTGGGCACCCGCAACCCCTGCACACACCAAAAATGCGGCCGCGACGACCGATGGAGTCGCGCGCATCAGGCACCCTCCGGCGACGATCGCTTGGTGTCGACACGAATGGTGACGGGCTCGGGCTCGGTGATCGGAACCGCCTGCAGCTGATCGATCTGATCGAGCAGCGTCTGAAGCTCTCGCTCGTTCAGATCGCTGAGATGCGCGGTGGTGGCGAGACCCGCGTGATCGTCGGCCGACGCGACACTGACGTCGGCCGCGCCCACGGCCGGAGCCGTTGGTGCGCTGCTGTCACGCGACGGCGCGTTTGCATGGTCGACGGTCGGTGCTTGCGCGACCACGCTGTCCGCCGGCATGGGCGTCGTGCCCTGCCGAAGCAAAGCGAACGAACCGCCGCCCACGGCCATTACCGTGACCGCCGCCGCGATCCGCCAGTCGCTCCACACGCGACGACGCGGCGCCAGGCGAACGGGCCGCGCCGCGCGCTTGGGCAGCGCGTTCACGATGTAATTGACATCCACGCGCGGCGTCCGTGACACGAGC
>DASVYG010000265.1:0-11002 GCA_036392315.1 Gemmatimonadaceae bacterium | reverse complement strand
CTCGTCGCGATTCACGGCGCGCGTCGAGACGAAGACGTCGTGGTCACGACGATGTCTCCGGCGCGCGATTGGATGACGCTGCCGCAACACCCGCTCGATCTGGTGCTCGTGCCGTCGGCCATGGGACATGCGACGTCGATCGGACTCGGGCTCGCACTCGCTCAGCCGGGTCGTCGCGTGATCGTGTGCAACGGCGACGGCTCGATGCTGATGAACTTGGGCTCGCTCATCTCGATCACCGCCGCGCGCGCAACGAACCTGGTGGTGCTCGTGTTCGACAACGGCGTGTACGAGGTCACGGGGGCGCAGCCCATTCCCTCGCCGGGTGCGGTCGACTTCGTGGCAATCGCGCGGGGGTCGGGCTTCGCATCCGTCTTCGAGTACGGGGATCTCGATCAGTGGCGGGACGACGTTGAGAGAGTTCTCAATGCTCCCGGGCCCACGCTGGCACTGCTGCACGTGGAGCCGGTGCTCGGAATCCCCGGTCCGCGGTCGCCCGGACCGGCGCCGGACCGCGCGCGCCGACTGAGCGAGGCGCTGCGGCGCTGAGGTGATCTCGTCCTCGAAGCAGACGCGTGGTCGCTGATTATTCTTCGCGCAACGCGGCGGTCGGGTCGAGCGACGCCGCGCGGCGCGCCGGGACCCACGACGCGACCGACGCAATGACGACGAACAGTACCGCGATCGCGACGTAGGTCGCGGGATCGGTCGGCTCGATCGAGATGAGCATGCTCGCCCTCTGCATCACGCCGGTGAGCGCGAGCGCGGCCGCGACGCCGACGCCAATGCCGATGGCGCTCAAGGCGAGCCCCTGTCCGATCATGAGACGGAAGATGCTTTCGCTCGTGGCGCCAAAGGCCATGCGAACACCGATCTCCGCCGTGCGCTGACGAACCGTCGTCGACAACACGCCATACAGACCGATCGCGGCCAACGCCGCGGCGACGACGCCGAAGACACCAATGAGCACCAACGAAAATCGGGTCGGCGCCATGGCGCGATCGACGTAGGCGCTCATTGGCTTGACCTCGCCCATGGGCACGAGGCCGTCGACTTGCGCAATCGCGGCGCGCGCCGCGGGGATGAGACGCGTCGGATCACCGTTGGTGCGCACGGCCCAACGCGTCGCTGTTCCGAAGCCGGCCATTCCGTCGATGACGAATGCCGCCTCGCGGCCCGGCGTTGCCAGACCGAGGTGGCGCTCGTGCTCGACGACGCCGATGACCTGATAATGCTGCGGCTCCGTCGTAACGATACGCGCGAATATCTGCTTGCCGATGACCGACTGCGGGCTCTGCCCGGGGAACGCCTTTGCCACGAGGAGGTTGTCGATGACGATTCCTCGCGTCGTGGTATCGTTGTCCGCTTGGGTGAATGCGCGGCCCGCGATGAGCTTCGTCTTCATCGCGTCGAAGTAGCCCGGCCACACAAAGTGTACAGCGGCCTGCTGGAACAACGACGGATTGTCGGCGGCGGCCGGCGGCCCCCAACGCATGTTGAAGTCCAGTCCATCCAGTGGCAACGGCGATGCAACGGTCACGGCGGTGACGCCGGGAATCATGCTCAGTTGCTTGGCGAGCGTGTTACTGAACGCTTGCCGTTCCCCGGCCGTTCGTGCGCGGGCGTTGAACGCCGTGAACGTAAGAATGCCGTTCGGGTCAAAACCGGGATCGACATGCTCGAGCACCATGAAGCTCCGCAGCATGAGCCCGGATCCGATGAGCAGCACGAACGACAGCGCCACTTCCGCGATCACGACGCCTTGTCGCAGATATTTCCCGGAGTGCAGACCCGGCGATCGTCCGCCGGCACGCAGCGTCTGCCCGAGATTCGGCCGCGACGCGCGCCACGCGGGGAGCATACCGAAGACGAGCGCCGAAAGGAACGCCAGGACCGCGGTAAACACGAGCACGACCGGGTCGATCGAGACGTTGTCGACGCGCGGCAGATTCGACGGAGCGATGCTGAGAAGCAGGTCGATCCCGAGCTTGGCGAACAGAAGACCGAGCAGCGCACCGACACCGGCCAGCACGAGGCTCTCGGCGAGCATTTGACCGACGAGCGCGCTCCTCGTGCCGCCGAGCGCCGAGCGAACCGCCAGCTCACGCTCGCGCGACGATGCGCGAACGAGCAGCAGGTTGGCGACATTTGCACACGCGATGAGCAGCACGAAGGTCACCGCGCCCATGAGCGCGAGGATGGCCGGACGAACGTCCTTCACGACGTCAGCCTGCATCGGCTCGGCACGCCATACCGCGTTCGCCCCTTTGAGTATTGGCAGCTTCGCTTGGAGATCTTTCGTCAGTGTGGCAAGCTGCGCTCGAGCTGCGCCGAGCGACGCGTCGGATTTCAGGCGACCGATGACCCGCAAGAACACGTTGATGCGCGATGCGGTGCTCCAGTCGATGCGGAACACCGAATAGGCGTCGGGTTGTTGGATGTCGTTCCCGATGCCCGACGGGAATTCGAGTCGCAGATTCTCCGGCGCGACGCCGACAATGGTGGCCGGTCCGCCGAAGAGCTGCACGGTCTTGCCAATGACGGCCGAATCGCCGCCGAAGCGTCGCTCCCAGAATGCGTGGCTGAGAATGGTCATCGAGGGCGGTAACGTCGCCGGGTCGGGCGGCACCGGCTGGCCATTCACGATCGGCGGCGGTGGCGGCGGCGTTGCGTCGGATGCAACGAAGTTGCGTCCAAATCCAATGTGCGTCCCGAGCAGCGTGAAAAAGTCAGGGGTCACGCCAGCGGCGATGATTTGTTCTGGCTTTCCATCCTCGCCGACGAACGTTGCGGGAGTGGAGTTCACCGCCGCGATGTACTCGAACGCCTTGGCATGCTCGATGAGATCGGGCATGTTGCCGGGTGCAATCGGGAAATTCATCACGTGCCGCGCGAGCATGTCGGTCTCGATCATCGCCAGCCGCTCGGGGTGGCTATACGGCAGCGGGCGAAGCAGTACGGCATTCACCACACTGAAGATCGCCGTGCTCGCGCCAACGCCGAGCGCGATCGTCAAAACCGCGGTGATGGTGAATGCCGGGTTGTTTCGGAGCGTGCGCGCGGCGAACGACAGATCTTTGGCGAGCATGAGGCAGTCGGGGGAGGAACGGTGGAACGGTGGAACGGCGAAACGGTGGAACGCAATGCGAGTCGCGTTCCACCGTTTCTGTTCTCCAAATCGTTCCCTGGCTTTCAGTTACCAATCAATCGCCGTGTCCAGCCGGTCGCAAATGGGACGCTGTGTTCGATTTCGAACGGTTGTGGCGTTCCGCATTCCACCGTTCTTCCGTTCGACCGTCTGTCGCTCAGCCACCAAAGGCGTACGTGCACCCGGCCTGCTGCGCACGATTGACAGCGTAGACGCCCGACGGAGCAAGGTTGACCCCGGGAAGGAGCGCCGCGGTCCAATCCTTCTTTGCTTGGTCGGCCGTGACCCCGGCCTTGGGCGCAGCCATGCCGCTCAGTACCGTGAGCGCCATGTTGCAGGCGACCATGATGATGCCGTTCTTCGCCATGGCTTGCTCATAGGTGAGACCGGGATGCCCGAGAATGTTATCGCGGAAGATGTTTCTCGTCGCGGGCGCATTGGTCTTTGGGTCTTTCGCGCCGATCATCTCACCGATCTTGTACTTCGCCCACGCCGAGTCGTTGAGCATCAATGGCATGGCGAAGTGCCGGTAGACGATGGCCGGATTGACCTCCTTGTCCGCGACGTTGAGCGCGCTCTTGGTGGTCTCCATGAAGGTGAGGCCGAACAGCACGCCGAAGCCATCGTTGTGCGTCGTGCAGTCGAACACCTGGCGATACTTGCCGGTGAGCCGCGCGAGCCACGCATCGCTCACTGGGGGAGAAACCATCAGGCTGCTGACTTCTGCGTCAGCTTTTGACAGGCGGCCCAGGACGAGCGCCGCGGCGCCGACCGCAACGCTGCCGAGAAATCCACGACGGGGAGTACCGGAGACGACGTTCGACATATGCTCCTCCAAGAGGTGAAAGGCCGACGGTAGCGACCCAAAATACTCGGCTGGACCTGGTTGGCCAGGGTGGCCGATCCGTCGCGCCCGCCAGGGTCGGGCCCGCCACGACCCTCACGACACCCTCACGAAATCCTGGCTTCGCGCGTAGATCATCTGCGGGCGCGCTCCGCCCTTCCCCTTCCCCCCAGGAGAACAGATGTCCCGTACGCTACGATCGGTGCACCGCTGGAGTCTGGCGCTTGCCGCCGCCGGTGCGATATCGCAGGCGCCGGCGGTGCTGGCGCAAGCGACACAAAAGATCGATCAAGACTATACCGCCAAGATCAAGCAGGCACTCACGGATCCGCGAATCTCGACGGAGCTCGTCGATCACCTTCCCGCATCGGCGACCGTGCCGACGCCGCTCAAGTTCAACGGTCGCATCGTCGGTGCGCCGGGTGAGCTGACGCATGCGTCGCAGATTCACGCGTACTTGGAGGCAATCGCCAAGGCCGCGCCGACGCGGACCCGTTTCTGGAAGATCGGCAAGACCGAGGAGGGACGCGACATCGTCCTGTTGGCGATTGCCGACGAGAAAACGATCGCGAGCCTCGACAAGTACAAGGGCTACCTGAACGCGCTCTCCGATCCGCGCAAGACGAGCGAAGCACAGGCACAGCAGATCATTCATACCTTGGGCAAGCCGATCTACTACATCAACAGCGGCATGCACTCGCCCGAGACGGGCGGCCCGGAGATGCTGCAGGAGCTCGCGTACCGCCTCGTCGTCGAGGAGACGCCGTTCATCCAGGACATTCGGAAGAACGTCATCACACTGATCACGCCGGTCGTCGAAGTGGACGGTCGCGAGAAGATCGTCGACTCGTACTACTACGCAAAGAACCATCCGGGCGTGAACGCGAATCAATTGCGCATGTACTGGGGCAAGTACGTCCAGCACGACAACAATCGCGACGGCATGGGCCAGTACCTCAAGCTCACGCAGGCGATCACGAAGCAGATGCTCGATTGGACGCCGACGGTGCTCCACGATCTACACGAGGCGCAAACGTATCTCTATGCGTCGACGGGGACCGGTCCGTACAACGAGGCGCTCGATCCGATCGTGGTCAACGAATGGTGGCTGCTCGCCGAGAATGACGTCGTCGAGATGACGAAGCGCGGCGTGCCCGGCGTGTGGACATATGGGTTCTATGATGGCTGGGTGCCTAACTACATGTTCTTCATCGCGCACACACATAACAGCATCGGGCGCTTTTACGAAGTGCAGAGCTACGGCCCGGACGACTACACCGTCACGCCCGGCGCCACGACGACGAGCCGCGAGTGGTTCCGTCCGAATCCGCCGCTCGAGACGATCAAGTGGGGCCCGCGCGCCAACACGAACATTCAGGAATCGGCCATCCTGTTCGCGCTGCACCGCGTGGGTCAGGATCGCGTCTTGTTCCTCGACGATCAGTGGACCAAGGCGAAGCGCGCGGTCGCGCGTGGCAAGACCGGCCCGGTGTACGCGTGGGTGATACCGGCCGCGCAACACGCCAAGCAGAACGCCGCCGAGGCGGTCAACGAGCTGCTGGCGCAGGGACTGGAGTTCCACCGCGCGAGCTCGTCGTTCACCGCGGGCAAGGTGCAGGTGAACGCCGGCGACTACATCGTGCGCGGCGACCAGCCGTATCGCACGCTCGCCGATATGTATTTCTCGCTGCAGAACTTCGCGCCGGCGAATCCAGCGCCGTACGACGATACCGGGTGGACGTTCCCGCTCATGCGCAACATCGTCGTGAACGAAGTGACGGACAACAGCGTGCTGTCGCAGCCGATGACGCAGATCAAGAGCAACGTCACGGCACCGGGCGGGGTGAGCGGCAATGGAACGATCGTGGCCGTGGCGAACGTCTCGGACAACAGCCTGGTGAGCTTCCGCTTCAAGTTCCCGACCGTGAAGATGCAGGCGGCGGAGGACGCGTTCGACGCCGACGGGCATCACTTCGAGGCTGGCTCGCTCGTGATCGCCAACGCGAATCGCGCTCAGCTCGATCCGGTGCTGAAGCAGCTCGGTTTGAGTGGATACGCGCTCTCGGCGGAGCCATCAGTAAAGACTCATGACCTCGAGGTCCCGCGGATCGGCTACGTCCACAGTTGGTCGCGCACGCAGGACGAAGGTTGGGTTCGCGCGGCGCTCGACTTCTACGGCGTTCCCTACTCGTACTTCGGAGAGAACAAGCTGAAGGAGGGCGGACTCCGCGCGAAGTATGACGTCATCATCTATCCGTTCGGCGGGTCTGGATTGGGCGGACCGCCGGGTGGCTTCGGTGGCGGCGGCGGACCGGGAGGCGCAGCTGGTGCCGTGCCGGCGACCAACGAGCCCATTCCGTACAAGAAGACGAAGGAGTATCAGGCACTCGGCTATCCCGACTCGACCGACGACATTCGGGGCGGCGTCGGCGTCGAGGGGTTCAAGGCGCTGTATGAGTTCGTGCAACAAGGCGGGACGATCATCACTGAAGGCAACACGGCGCAGAACCTGGTCGAGCTCAACTTCACCCCGGGCGTCAAGGTCGAACCGGCGCAGGGTTTGTTCGCGCGCGGTACGATCCTGCGCGGCCTCATCACCGACAAGAAGAGTCCGTTGGTGTACGGGTACGCACAGACCGACCTCCCGGTGTATTTCAGCCAAGCGCCGGTGTTCAACGCCGGAAATCTTCCGCCAGTGACGCTCGCCGGCGCGCCGGCAGGCGGTGGGCGCGCCGGTGCCGGCGGCGGCGGACGCGGTGGAAGCTCGATCGTCCAGAACACGACGCCGATGGCGACGCCGCTCAAGCTGTCGCCGTGGGATCCGACGGGCACCGGAACGCCCTACGGTGTGGCGACGAGCGCGATCATTCCGAACCCCGGCTCGCCGGTGGCGAACGCGGATCCGAACGCCGCGCCTGCAGGCGGGCGTGGCGGTCGCGGCGGGGGACGCGGTGGACCGGGCGGCGCCGGCGGCGCTCCGCAGACCATCCCCGGGTTCACGCCAGATCCGGCATCGACGACGAGAGTCGTGATGGCGTTCCCGGCAAAGGCGGACGACATGTTGCTCTCCGGAACGCTGGAGGGCGGCGAGTTGCTGTCGAACCGCGCGCAGCTCGTCGACGAGACCGTGGGCAAGGGCCACATCGTCCTGTTCGCCTTCCGTCCGTATTGGCGGTGGCAGACGCAGGGGACGTTCGCGATCGGATTCAACGCGATCATGAACTGGAACCATCTCGACGCGGGCAAGTAGACACGCGACGCAGAGAAACGACAACGGCCCGCGCGAATCGCGCGGGCCGTTGTCGTTTGGGACCAACGCGCGTCACGGCATCATTTGCCGACGCGCCGCCCAAGAATCATCTTCACAATGCTCTTATCGCCGCCGGCGGTCAGCGCGGTCCCATACCCGAAGTTGAACTCCCACTCCGGCCCGAGGTCGAGGTTCACCACGCCGAAGAGCTGATGTTCCTGGTCCGCGATCGGGTCAAGGCGCTTGATCGTCCCCGTCGAGCCGTAGTACTCGACGGCCAGGTTGATCTTCTTAGTCAGGTCGAATCCGAGGTCGACGGCGGGCGCGAAGCCAAAGGGCGTCGAGGATGTCGGGCCGCGAAGTGATTTCTCGAACGCCGGATTGAACGCCACATACCACGGACCGAATTGCTTGTCGATGATCGGCCGAAGCTCGTACGTCCAGGTGTCGCCCGCGAACCGTGCGCGCGCATAGCCGAATTCCTGAGAGATGCTGACGCCAACGGGCCAACCCCAGCTTTCCGGCACACGCACGCGTGGACGCAAGTGCGTGCCGACCCACTGCAACCCCTGCCCCGACGGGACCGACGTGAACCAGTAGAAGCCCAACTCCGACCAATCGTTGAAGCCGTGGGTGATCTCCAGTGTCTCGTGGACGGCGTGGTAGGTAGGCAACTCGTCACCCGACAGCAAGCGCCGACCGTTGATCGTGTAGTTGCTGTGCAGCTCGAACATCGTGACACCGCGCGCCATGGTCTCGGACCCGTAGACTTGAATCTCGTAGTTCTCCTGCGCGGCGAGAGGTGATGCGATCGAGATGACGACAAAACCCACAGCGACAGCGAGGCGGCCCACGGCAAACGGAAGCGGCATGCGAGAGGAGGATTCAGGGACGAGGGGGACGAGCTTCACCGATTGCATACGGAGCGCCGGGAGAGTTCGCTGAGGAATGCGCCGTTGTCCACCGAAAAGCTCGATTGACGTGTTCGGCTAGCCGCGATATATCCGCCGGGACCTCATCAACGGTTTCATCGTGTCTCGACTGTTCGACCATGCGGCGCTGGGTGGCGTGTCGCTCGCGCTCGTGCTCGCCGGCACCACGGCCACGGCCCAAGCCCCCGTGGACTCCGCGCTCCTTCGCTATATCCACGCCATTCGCGCCATCGACGATCACGCGCATCCGATGCGCCCAATCGCCAACGGAGCACCGGCCGACACGGAATACGATGCGCTTCCGCTCGACGGGATTCCGCCGTTCGACATGCCCTCGCGGCTCAAGCCGGACGACCCCATTTGGCGCAGCGCACAGGACGCGCTCTATCACGTGAAGCCCGACGCCACGGGCGCCGCGTATCACTCGGCGCTCAAGGCCGCCGTGGTCAACGCACAGCACGCGCAAGGCCAGCGGTTTCCCGAGTGGGCGCTCGACCAAGCAGGCATCGACGTCATGATGGCGAACCGCATCGCACTCGGCGCGGGCTTGGCGCCGCCTCGCTTCAGATGGATCTCGTTCGTCGACGCGCTGATGCTTCCGCTCGACGTGAGCGGTGAGGCGGCGCGAACGCCCGATACGCGGTCGCTCTATCCGCGAGAGGCGAAGCTGCTGCAACGATACATGCGAGACCTGAACGTGCGCGCGCTCCCCGCCACGCTCGACGACTACGTGCGAACGATCGTGGCGCCGACGTTGGCTCGCGAGCGCGCGAACGGCGCCGCCGGAGTGAAATTCGAGGCCGCGTACCTTCGCCCACTCGACTTCGATGATGCCAACCCGGCCGACGCTCGTCGCATCTACGCGCGATACGCGCGCGGCGGCGTACCCAGCCACGCCGAATACAAGACGCTCGAGGACTATCTATTCCGCGCCATCGCCCGCGAGGCCGGGCGGCAAAAGCTCGTCGTCCAAATTCACGTGCTCGAGACGTTCGGCGGGTTCTACTCCGTCTACGGAAGCGCCCCGCACCTTCTCGAGCCCGCGTTCAATGATTCGACGCTGCGCGGCACCAAGTTCATCATCGTGCACGGCGGATGGCCGCTCGTTGGCGAGACGCAAGGGCTGCTCGGCAAACCGAACGTCTATGCCGACATCTCGATGATGGACAACATCCTGTCTCCCACCACCCTCGCTGCGGTGCTTCGCCAGTGGATCGGAGAGTGGCCGGACAAAGTGCTGTTCGGCACCGACGCGTTCGACGGTGGCGTCGAGCAAGGATGGGAGCAAGTGGCGTGGGTGGCATCGACCACCGCGCGCCGCGCGTTGGCCATTGCGCTCACCGGTATGATGCGCGACGGCGAGATCACGCGCGACCGCGCTCAGACGCTCGCCCGGATGGTGCTTCGCGAGAATGCCGCGGCGGTGTACGGGCTGCCGAAGTAACGAGCCACCGCGCCGTGTCGTCCCTCCGCGATGCCCGCTAACACAATCCACCCCTTGCCGGTCATGCAAGTAGACGGCATGACTCACGAACCTGGAGCCGCGGCGGGTCGATTGGAGAGCGGCGAGCCATCCGATGCCCAACTGGTGGCACGAACGTGCGCCGGTGACGCGGGAGCGTTCGACGCGCTCGTCCGTCGACACTATCGCGCGGCGTTCGCGGTGGCGCTCGCGCACATGGGGAATCGTGCCGACGCCGAGGACGTCTGCCATGATGCTTTCGTTCGGGCCGCCGACCGATTGGAGGATTGCCGAAGCCCGGATCGCTTCGTTCAGTGGCTGTGCGCCATCGTCCGAAATCACGCGCGTAACACGCTCGAGCGGAACAACGTTCGTCGCGCCGCTTCGCTCGAGCACGACACGGCCGCGAGCGGCGATGACAGCGCCCGCGCCGCCGAGCTGGGCGAGCTGCGAGCGCGGCTGGAGGAGGCGCTGGCCGCGTTGACACCAGCTCAGCGGGAGGTCGTGCTCCTCCACGATCTCGACGGATGGACCCACGAATCGATCGCGGAATCGCTCGGCACGTCGGCCGGCATGTCGCGTCAACATCTGTTTCACGCCCGGAAGCGTCTCCGTGCGCTACTCGGCCCGGAGGCCAAGGAATCACTGCGATGACGAATGATCAAGATCCTTCGAACGAAGCGCCGATCGACCTCGCGCCACTCGATCCGCTCGTGGACGCGCGGCGGTTCGACGCCCTGGCGTCGAACATCGTTCGCGACGGCATGCGCGCTCGTCGCGGAACGACGATCGCGCTTCGTTCGCCGAGCGTCATGGCCGACGTCGCGCGGTGGTCGATGCCGGTCCTGGCCGCGGCCGCCCTCGTCGTGGCGGCCGCGATCCCGACACTCGCGGTGTCGGCACGACGCCTCTCGTCCGCTGACGCGGAGCCGAGCGGGCAAAGGGATCGGCTGGGGTTTCCGGCGCCGATACTTGCGTTGACGAGATCCGGGAGCGACCCCACGCCCGCCGAGGTCATCGCCGCGTTCGATTCTCGTTGGCTCGGTGGCTCGCGATGAGGATATTGCCATGAGTTCCCCAGAAAGCCACGCCTCGACGCCAAGAGCGCGAGGCGCCGTTCTCCTCGCCGTCGTGTTCCTCGCCGGCGCGCTGGCCGGTGCCGCGGTGGATCGCGTCTGGGTCGTCACCCACATGCTCGGTGCGTTTCGCAGTGCAGGGTTGGTCATAGGAGAGGGAAGACGCTCCCCCAACTCGCCGGAAGGCGAGCGACGCTTGGCAAGCACGATTCCCGATCAATTCGTGCGACTGCACCTCACGCCGCACCAGGACTCCGTGCTGAGCGCAATCGCGCTGCGGCGCCGTCCGC
>DASVYG010000264.1:0-2820 GCA_036392315.1 Gemmatimonadaceae bacterium | reverse complement strand
CGGACTCTACCTCCCGCCGGCCACGCCGATGGCGTATCATGTTGTCTCCCCCTTTTCGCGTCCGCGCGCGCCTCCCCGATGACCGAATCCACCGCCGCCGCGCCGGCAAAGCCGGCGCAATCATCATTCTGGGAAGATGTGATCGACATCTTCTTCCAGCCCTCTGACGTGTTCCGCCGGCGCGAGCATCGAAGCGCCTGGCCGCCCATGCTGTTCGTCGCGATCAGCATCGGCATCATTTTCTTCGCCACGTTCAACACCCTCGAGCCCCTCTTCGCCGCCGAGTTCACGCGAACCACGGCCAAGGTGATGGCGAAGAATCCGCAGATCACGCAGGAGATGATGGACAAGCAGCGCGCGATCGGCGAGTCGATCACGCGCTACGGCGTCGGCGTCGTCATGCTCGTGACGATGTTCATTGTCGGCGTGATTGCGTGGCTGGTCGGCAAGCTCGTCGGGTCCAAGCAGACGTTTCAGGCGGCGCTCGTCGTCGCCGCGTGGTCATACATGCCGCGCGTGATCGGCGCGGTGATCGGCGGCGTGCAAGGGCTCCTGATGGACCCCGCGAGCCTCACGTCTCAGATGTCGATCTCCCTGAGTCCCGCGCGGTTCATGGACCCTGACACGACGAACCCGGTCCTGCTCCAGCTCCTGGGTCGGCTCGATCTGATAACGATTTGGGTGACCGTGCTTCTGGCAATCGGTCTCTACGTCACCGGCAAGGTCTCGAAACAGAGCGCGGCAGTATTCGGGATCTTGATCTGGATCGTCGGTTCGCTGCCGGCGCTGCGACAGGCGTATCTAGCGATGTGAAGCTCAGTCCGCGGCGATCGCGATGGTGTATGGCGGCGTCGCGTTGGACCGAATGCCTGGCGCCCACATCACGACGCGGTTTCTCCCGAGCCGCTTCGCGACATACAATGCCTCGTCCGCGCGCGCGCGTAATGCCCCGCCGATGTGCCCGTCGCGGACGTGCTCGCAGGCGATGCCGATGCTCACCGTGATCTGCTGGTGTCCGCGCACGGTACGGAAAGCGTGACCCCGAACGGTGTTCATCACTCGCTCGGCCACGACACCGGCCGTTTCGTTGTCGGCTCCGGGCAGAAGAATGATGAATTCTTCACCGCCCACTCGCGCCACGACGTCGCCGCCACGCGACGATTGCGCCAATAGCTCCGCGAGCTCACGGAGGACGGCATCGCCGGCAAGATGGCCGAAGGTGTCGTTGATCGTCTTGAAGTAATCGATGTCGATCGCGAGGATCGCGACTTCTCCGCCATAGCGCGACGCCGAGCTCACCGCTTGGTTGAGCACCTGCTCCAAGCCGCGACGGTTGAGACAGGCCGTGAGCGGATCGGCGAGCACCATCGACGCGAGCTCAGAGCGCAGCTGGTTGTACGCTCGGCCGAGCAGGGTGATGCCGTCGGGCTTTACGCCGGTTTCCTCGATGAACGCACGCGTGAGATCGCCGCGTTGTGCACTCGAGAACAGGTCGACGAGCGCGGCGAGTCGCCGGTTGGCGCTCGCTTGCAGCGCAATGCCGTTCAACCCGACCGCGAGGTACAGCGCGAGGAGAAACGCTTCCTCGCCCCACGCAATGGAGAGGCCGCGCATCGCCGCCACCGCAAGGAGGGCGACGTAGGCCGTCGTGGATGCGACGATCACCGTGAGCGCGGGTGAGCGTCCGAAGAACAGTTGGGTGAATTGCAGCGCGAGGAGACTGATCAACAACGCGCGCGGATAGAACGCGGGCGCCGTCACGAACGCCACGGCGGTGAACAGGGCCACCACGTCGACCAACACGAGTGCGATGAGCGCACCGCGGGACACGCGGTGGTTACGTTCGATGGCGACGGTGAGCAGCGCGACGGTGGCAACGTACGCCGGCACGATCACGAGAATGGGCCACACGGCGCCGGAGACGAGACCAAGGCTCCGTAACAGTGTCGCGACCGCACCAACGACGATGGCGATCGTGACACGACGGGATGACTGCCAGACCACGATCTCCGCGTTATTCAGCGAAGCAGCGCTCGCGGTGTGTCTGGATCGACCAAGCAAACGTCCGATCGACGCGAGCGACGGGTCGGCGAAGGGCCGTCGATGGCCTGACGGCGGATCAGATGGCGGTGCGGACAAATGGATTCTCGGTGTAGAACCTATAAGATAAGTGCCCCCCTACCCGCTGTCGTGACGCCTCGCACGGACAATCTGACCTTGGATCGCGGCGAGCCCAGCGAGAGAGGGTCGCGATTCGAAGTCCGGCTAGAGATTCCTGGATAATTCGGTCGCTTACCCTCAGTTGCCGAAGGGCGCTATGCCGTCGATTCCGTCGGCTGTGAAGGAAAACGTTCGGCGAGTTCGAGCGCGAGGAGACGGATTTGGCCGGCGTGATATGTGTCGTGCAACGCCATGCCGATCAGCTGTTGCGCGACCGCGAGCTCCGATCGCTCGGGAACGCGGTCGAGTTGCGCCGGCGTCGCGCGGCGAATCGCGTCGATGAGCATTGTGTGATACTCGTCGAGCAGCGCCAAGTCGGCGCGCCACGTGGCGTCGCTCGCGTCCGTTGGCGAGACGGGCCACCATGGCTCCCGCACCGCGCGCGGAAACGGAGCGCGCGGTGCGCCGACAATGCGCTCGATCAACAGATGGCGACCGTGCGCGAGGTGCAGCACGACCTCCCAGATCGAATTCCGATTTGGTGACAGCTTTCGCGCCGCCGTCTCTGCGGCAACGCCGTCGAGCGTCTCGCGAACCGACGGTCCGTGCCACGCCGGGCCCGCGTAGGATTCGTGGAGCGCCGCGAGGATGGTCGCGCGG
>DASVYG010000263.1:0-1699 GCA_036392315.1 Gemmatimonadaceae bacterium | reverse complement strand
CTCGCCGGAGCGACTGCGCAGCCGCCAAACTACGACGGCGCAACTCCCATCTACGCGTATCGCGCGCCCGAGTGGAAACGCGAGTCCGTCCCGAGTGACGAATCAGGGGTCGTGCACGCCATCGAGCCGATCCGCTCGCCGTTCTGCGACGCGTGCCTTCTGTCGGCGGGCTTCGCCGGGATTCATCGATACGAGTATTCTCAGAACGGCTGGATCCACTCGACGATCGCGGTCGGCAACGGCGCGCCCGTGCCCAAGGGTGGCTCGAGCGACGTTGCCGTCGGACGAACGCCTCGCGCCGCCGCCGCGGTCAACAGCGACACGTACATCGCCGCGATCGAGCCGTGGCACGGCAACCAGGTCGTGATCTATCGACGCGGCAACGCGGGCTCGTTCACGCGGCAGGTGATCGACACCGCGCTCGTCGACGGCCACGCGCTCATCACCGCCGATCTCGATGGCGATGGCGCCGATGAAGTCATTGCCGGCCAGCGCGGCGGATCGCGCAGCGTCTGGATCTACGCCGCGAATCCTGGAGGATCGACGTGGACGCGCACGACACTCGACAGCGGCATGCCGGCGGCGGGGTGCACCGCCGTCGATCTCAATGGCGATTCGCGCGTCGACATTGCGTGCATCGGTACGGCGACGGCCAATCTCAAATGGTACGAAAACCTGGGGCGCTCGAGTCCGCGCTGAGTTACGAAGTCGCGGACTCGAATAGCGGCCCCGCACCACCCTCGATGGCGAGAAGCCGTAGTTTCGTCTTGATGCCGCCCCCCGCGGAGAAGCCGCCCGTCTTGCCATTCGCTGCCACGACACGGTGGCACGGGACGACGATGGCGAACGGGTTTCGCGCCAGGGCGACACCAACGTCGCGCGCCGCGCCCGGCCGGCCGATGCGTTTGGCAATCTCTCCGTAGGTGACCATGGCGCCCGGAGGAATCTCTCGCGCGGCGACGTAGACGTCGCGATCGAATTCGGGAATTCCACCCAAGTCGATCGACACGCTGCTCAGGTCGACCCGTTCGCCGCGCAGGAGCGCGACGATTCGATCGATCACCGACCGCACCTCGGTGGGCGGCTCCGTCTCGCGGGCGTTGGGAAAGCGGCGACGGAGTCGCGCACGCGTCGCGGCCGCATCCCGCTCCGGAAGCTGCACCCCGAGTAGCGCGCGTTCATTCCAGACGACACCGCACACACCGACGGCAGTGTCGAACACGGTGAACGCTTGGGCGATTGCAGGCTGTAAGTTCGGCTCGGGTGTCACGGAAGCCTCTCTAGACGTCGAGGACGAAAGTTACGCCGGAGTCGATCTCATTGGCATCCCGATTCGTGCGCTCGATGTTTGGAGCCGAACGCGACAGGCATGTGGTTCACTCGTTCACTCGTATCGAAGCGATTCGATCGGATCGAGCAGCGCCGCTCGTCGTGCAGGCAGCACACCAAAGACCAAGCCGATCCCAACCGATACCCCCACCGCGATCAACGTCAAATTGATGGGCGTGGTTCCATGCACATTCAATAACGAGCTCGCCATTCTGCCGAGCCCAAGCCCGACGATCACCCCGATCACCCCACCCGCGCCGGTGAGCGCCGCAGCCTCGATGAGGAATTGCTGAAGGATGTCGCCGCGCGTCGCGCCGACCGCCTTTCGAATGCCGATCTCTCGCGTCCGATCGGTCACGCTGATCATCAT
>DASVYG010000262.1:0-13946 GCA_036392315.1 Gemmatimonadaceae bacterium | reverse complement strand
GCCGGCGGAATGACGCGCAGCGAGAATTTCACTCGAGCGTCAGAGCAACCAGACCACCACCGCTCCGACGACGCCAACGAGTATGGCTTGCGCGACGACCGCGAGTGCTTGCCGCCACACCACCGGTTTTTCGCGGGTGCTCAAATGCGTGTCGCCTCCCAACTCCGCTTCGCGCTTCCCGAGCGCGCCGAGCACCACTCAGGTTTTTTGTCGCGCTTGGAGAAATCCGGTCGCGGCCAGTCCGAAAGGAATCGCCAGGAGAAGGCGCGCTTCGCGCGGCGCGCCCATCACCAGCATCAAGGCAAAGGCCGCGACCGACACGACGAGCCACATAATGCCGCCGCGTCGACGTCGGCGCGCACCGCGTTCACCGATGTTGGCGATGTGCTCGGCCACGCGGCGTTATCTTGAACCGCAGTCCGCGAGCATGCGTCGCGGCTCGGCGGCGTTCGGGAACAGCCTGCGCGCGGCACGCGCGTGCGCGACCGCGCGCGAGCAGTCGCCGCGCGCGCGGTAGCTCTGGGCCAGTCGCGTGTGGATGCGATAGCTACCAGGGTCGAAGAGCGATGCTTGCTCGAGAACGTTGGTCCTGTTGGTGCTGCTGAATGTCGCAATCGCCGCGAGTTGCATGGCCGTGCGGCCCACGGCGACCACTCCCAATGCGAAGACGAGAATAGGCGCGAATCGGCGAACGCCGCGCTCGACTTCGATGCCGCCGGCCCCCGGCGACGCCAGCGCGCCGGCGAGCGTCCAGAAGAAGAACGTCGGCACGGCAAGGAGCAGCACGGCGTCGAACGCGCCGACGACGGCGACAGCGACGAACGTCCCGACGAGGGCGATCGCCGTCAGCACACGCTCCGCGTCCCGACCGGCGCTTCGAACGCTCAGCTCCCTCAGCGTGCGCCACAGCAGGCCGATCATGACCATGGCCAGCAACGCCAATCCGACCACGCCACGCTCCGACAGAAACGCCACCCAGTCGCTGCTCGGCCACGGGTTCGACGTGATGCCGTCTTCTTGCGACATCGACGGATCGCCGCGCGAGGCGTACTTCGGATACGCCACCGCCCAATTCCCCGGGCCGACGCCGAAAACCGGGTGTGCCTCGGTCAGGTGCAGCGAGTTGGTGTACTGCACGATCCGTCCCTTGCCACTTCCGGCTTTATAGTTCACTAATCCGACTGCCGAATCGAGGTAGGGGGACTCGCTCTTCCACTCGAGCCGATTGGGAAGGAGCACCGCCGCGGCGACACCGGCGGCGGCGAACACGCCGAGCACGATCAAGCGGCGCAGCGTGCGCGGCTCGCACCATCGACTCCATGTGCGGATCGCCAGAATGATCACAGGGACCGCCAACACCACAACGGCCAGCCACGCTGCCCGGCTGCGCGACAACACCAAGGCGGCCGCGACAACGGCCATCGAGACTCCGCCGAACAGACTGCCGAACCCTGGACGGGCCGTGAGCGCGACGAGGACGACGACGGGCGTGCCGATCGCCGCCAAGTGGGCTACGAAGTTGCGGTTGCCGAACATGCCGCCCGGCGCGCGGTTGAGACT
The DNA here is from genome assembly GCA_036392315.1 of Gemmatimonadaceae bacterium. Classification (GTDB taxonomy): domain Bacteria; phylum Gemmatimonadota; class Gemmatimonadetes; order Gemmatimonadales; family Gemmatimonadaceae; genus JAQBQB01. The sequence continues at coordinate 12,386 of DASVYG010000262.1, read as the reverse complement.
GAAATACTCCGTCTGAACGCCGTACGCCTGTGCAAGGGATGTCGCCGCCCCCAGCACCACGCTCCACGCCAGCGCGACGAGAAGCGGGCGCACGAGGCCCGCGCGCCTGAGAGCTGACGCGACCCAAAAAAGGGCCGCGCCCGAGAGGGAGATGGCGAGGGCGCGTTCGGCCGCCCACAAGTTGATCGCGAACACCGTGGAGACGGCGCCCGAGACGAGGAACGCCGCGAGAAGCACGTCGACGACCGTGACGGTGATGCGGTTGCGGTTCCGGATGCACAAAAGCGCGGCGATCGCCGCGCACAGATGGAGCACCAGCTCCTTGGGGACGAAATACCGGTCGAGATCGAACGCCTTGTACGGTGAGGCCGCCAGGACGACGGCGATCGCACCGAGTTGCAACACGTGCAGGGTGAGACGATCGCGTCCGGTCGGAGAAGATGCGGCCATAGACCGGGAATCAAACTGGTCTGCAGGTCGGCGCGCCAGGCTGAGCGCCGGCGATTATATTTCATCAACCCCTTCCGCAGTGTCAGTCGATGCCTTCCCGTCGCGATTGGCTTCGCAGTTCCGTTCTCGGTGCCGCCACTGTCTTGGTCGGCCGCCATCGCTTGTTCGCCGCACCCGCGGCGCCCGTCGTCACCGTGTACAAGGATCCGGGCTGCGAGTGTTGCAGCAAGTGGGTGAAGCACATGTCGTCAAACGGGTTCGTCGTAACGGTGCACGACGTCAAGAACGTGGACGAGATCAAGCACGAGATGAACGTCCCGACAGCCCTTCAGTCGTGTCACACGGCGGTCGTTGGCAGCTACGTGATCGAAGGACACGTGCCCGCGGACCTCGTCAAGAAGCTGCTCGCGGAAAAAGCGCCGGTCCTCGGACTCTCGGTCCCGGGAATGGTGACGGGATCGCCCGGAATGGAAGGCGGGCGAGCCGAACGCTACAACGTCATCGCGTTCGAGCGCAGCGGGAAGACCCGCGTCTACGCGTCGCGCTGACGCGTCCTGCGACATCCGGGCTTACAAAACATTAGCGGGCTTCGTTCTTGCTCGCGTGTCTGAGGCCGCTTGATTTCAGCATCCGTGTCATCGCTGTCGCGGTCGCCGTCTTCTCATAGCCCGAACGTACCATGTCTCTCGCACGATCTCTCGCCGCGCTGACGCTCGTCGCGGCGTTCTCCGTTCCGGTCCACGCGCAGGCCTCGGGCAACCCGCCGAAGGCAGCCAACCCCACGGATCGGTTCGACATGACCGGGGCGCCGGACACGTCGATGTTCGCGCCGCTCAACCTGCCGACGGGGAATGTGTATCGCAGTGGATCGGGCGTGGCCGGCCCGCGCTACTGGCAACAGCGCGCGGACTACGATCTGCATGGCACGCTCGACACGGCGGCGAAATCATTGAAGGGCGAGATGACGCTTCGGTACACGAACAACTCGCCCGACACGCTGCGCTTCCTCTGGTTTCAGGTCGAGCAGAACGCGTTCAAGAGTGGATCTCTCAACTCGTTCGTGTTCCCCGCCGACTCCCGCTTCGGCGCCCGGAACTTCGAGGGCGGCGATTACATCGACCGCTTCAACCAGGTCATCACCGGCAAGAAGTCGGCGCTCAAGATGCGGGTCGAAGGGACGGTAATGAAGGTCGATCTCGCGTCGCCGTTGGCACCGGGTCAAGCGACGACGTTCGACGTCGCGTGGCATTTCAACATTCCCGAGCACGGCGCCGATCGCATGGGGCGCGACGGCTCGCTGTTCGAGCTCGCGCAATGGTATCCGCGACCGTGCGTGTACGACGATCTCCGCGGCTGGAACACGGAGCCGTATTTGGGACAGGGCGAGTTCTATCTCGAGTACGGCGACATCAACCTCTCGGTCACCGTTCCCGCGGGCTACATCGTCGCGGCGACGGGAGCGTTGCAGAACGCCGCGGAGGTCTTGACGCCGGCGGAGATCGCTCGCCTGGCGCAAGCCGCCAAGTCGGAGACGCCGGTGCACATCGTCACCCAAGCGGAGCTCGCGAACGGCACCGCGCGCCCTCGCAAGACGGGAATGCAGACCTGGCGCTTCACGGCCAAGAGCGTTCGTGACGCCGTGTGGGCGGCGTCGCCGGAGTACATGTGGGACGCGTCGAGCTGGCAGGGTCATATGGCCTACGGGTATTACCGGCCGTCGGCGATCGACACGTGGAAGGATGCCGCCGACATGTCGCGCATGTCGATCATGGAATACTCTGAGCGCTGGATGCCGTATCCCTATCCGCAGATCAGCGCCGTCGAGGGCCCGATCAGCGGCATGGAATACCCCATGCTCGCCATGGAAGACAAGAATCCCGACAAGTACGCGCTGTACAACGTGATCACGCACGAGATCGGGCACATGTGGTATCCGATGATCGTGGGCTCGAACGAGCGGATGCACATGTGGCAGGACGAAGGGTTCAATACCTTCATCAACTATTTCTCCGAAGCGCGACGATTCCCCGAGAAGGGCAGCTACGAGGCGCGCGTCCGCTCGGACCGCTCGACGGTCGAGCAGTTCATGCAGCACAACGCCGACGAGCCGCTCGAGGTGCCGCCCGATCGCATCAACCCCAACCTGCTTGGTGAGAACGCGTACGTGAAGACGGCCGTGGGCTTGGCGTTGCTGCGCGACGAGATCCTCGGTCCGCAGGCCTTCGACGAAGCGTTCCGCGAATACACTCGGCGGTGGGCATTCAAGCATCCGGCTCCGAGTGATTTCTTCAAGACCATGGAGGACGTGAGCGGCAAGCGGCTCGATTGGTTCTTCCGCGAGTGGTTCCTGGAGAATCCGCATTTCGATCTGGGGATCGACACGCTCGCGCAAAAACAAGTGGGCGACGTGGACTCCGTGGCGGTGTTGTTCGTCAATCACGCGCGCGGCGTGCTGCCGATTCGAGCCCGGTTCACCTTCAACGACGGGTCGACGCAGGACTTCAACTACCCGGCGGAAGTGTGGAGCACGAACACGACGGCGTACGTTCGCCGCTACGAGTTCAAAGGCAAGAAGGTGACGAAGTTGCAGCTCGATCCTGACAATCGGCTGCTCGACATCGATCGGGCGAACAACGTCTGGCCGCGCGGCGGGTGATCCGCTAGCGCTTCTTCGCGAGGATCGTTCCGCGGCAGTTGGCCGCGCCGCAGTTGCACGGATAGCGCCGTTTCGCCGCCGGCGTGTGCCGCTCGTCGAGCACGTACGCGTAGTCGTACGCCAATTCCTCGCCGGGCTCGATGTCGCGGATGCTCTCGATCCAGATACGGCCGTCCTCGACGACCGCGTCGCAGTTCGGATCGCACGAGTGATTGATGAACCGCGCGTCGTTGCCGTCGACCGCGGCATCGATCACGATGTCGTGGTCGATCGCGAAGAGATACGTGTGATGCCGCTCGTCGACGCCGTCCGGATAGCGCGCGTCGGCCTCGCCCGGCGTGAGACGCTCACCCGCATACTCGATCAGCCGGGTTCCCGCCGGAATGCGACGCGTCGCGAACGCTCCCAGACCTTGCATCGGCGACGGACGGATTTCGAACGGCGGCACGTCGTGCGGCATGAACCGTCGCGTCAGTGTGGCGTGTTGCGCGACACTACCTGAGTTACACCGCCCGAGATGATGTACGCCATCACCGCCGCAGCATCCGCGTCGATCCGCTGAACACGTTCGACCGGTACGACGAGCATGTGCCCGGCGAGACCGTAAGACTGCGGGATGTAGACCGTGACGTGACCCGTCACGCCGAGCGACGCCAGCGACTCCGACGTCAGGAACGCGATCGCTCGCACCATGCCATCTTGGCTCAGCGACACGAGCACGGGTTTGTCGAACCGGCGCTTCTCACCGACGAACGCGTTCAGCATGTCTTTCGTCGACGAGTAAAGGAGTCGCACGAACGGCAACCGATCGAGCACGCGATCGAGCGCGGCGATCGCGGTGCGCGTGATCAGGCTCGATGCCATGAATCCAACGAGCGTGATCAGAACCAGCGTGAGCGCGAAACCCACACCGCGAATGGGCAGACCGAGCCAGCTGTCGATCGTCCGGAAGATCGCGACGCACACGTATACGGTGAGCGCCAATGGGGCGACGACGACGAGGCCGCGAAGAAAGTAATTGAAGAGGCGGGACACGCGATGATACTAGCGACAAACGGCGCAACTGACAAAGCGCCGCATCACATGCGGGCTTTGTCGCTCGCGTCGTGTGTCCGTCCCGCTCGCACGCGCACGAACACCGCGACGCCGGCCGGTGTCGTCGTGCCGTACGTCGGGCGGAGCGTCGCCGGCAACAGATCGAGCGATGCGCGGACTCCCACACCGACGGCCGCGTCGCCAATCGAGCGAACATCGCGCGCGACGCCGGCCGACAACGAGCGCACCGTGAACAGCTCGATCAGATCTCCGCCGATGAATCCGAGATCGTCACCGCTCTTCTGCACCTGTTCGGCACGCCCGTACAACGCCGTGCGAGAGCCAATCTCCAGCGTGCTCTCGACGAGCACGCTGGAGGATGGATGCGACAGCTTCGTCGCAACCGTCGAATCGTGCGAGTGCTCGCGGTCCGAATGGTGATGGACGTTGAGCCCCCACACTACGGCGCTCGACCACGTGCCGCCCGCAATGCCGCCGTTCGTCGTCATCAGCGATGCACCCCAGCGCTGCATGCCGAGGCCCGGCTCCAACGGATCGTGATCGAATAGGTATCCGCCCCACGCCGCGGCGCTCACGCGACCACTCGGCAGCACCGTCAATCGCGCCGAATACGAATCGAGCTTGGCGTGCTGATAGTCGAGGTTGAATCTATACTCGTCGGGCTCGCGTCCGTTGAACGCCGATCCCTCGAGTTTCACTGCGCGCGTATAGAGCGCGGCGGTCACGACGCCGAAGCTCTCATGCGTGGCGTCCTGCCAGTGGTGGCCGAGCGGTGCGAACGGGTCGGACTCCGCCGACGGACGATGCATATACGCAACCGGGCCAAGCGCCGGTTCGCCCGCGGCCGCCAGATACAAGCCTGACGCGAGCTGCTTCGTTAGAGAGTGGTCATAGGCCACCGCCAGCTCCATGGCGAGGTCGTGCGGATGTTGGCGGTTCACCAAGCGAGATCCGTGATACAAGCCTCCCGTCTGAAGCAGCTCCGGGTAGCCGCGCGCACCGAGCGCCGATGCCTCGACGCTGGTCATGACGCTCGCGCGAAACAAACCGCCGCCGAGATTACGAGCCGCGGTGAGCATCTCCCAATCGGTCTCACCGATTTGAGTGTCACCGCGCCTGGTGCCTTGGTGGTTCAATTGCCCGAACACCGCGCCGTGCAACATCAACATCCAGTCGCCCGCCGTGCGATCCACGGCGTGCATCGGCGATGAATCGGGAAGCCATGACGTTCCCGAGCCGAACCGAGAAAACGGAATGCCCAGCGGTGCCGATACGGTCGGCATGGCCATTCCAGGCATTTGCGACATGTCGTGCTGAGCTCGCACCGGACTTGCGAGCAGAATTACCCATCCGCATGCGCTCAGAGCGAACGCGGCCTTTGACCTCTGAATCACGTGGATCCTTGCTGGAGAGAATGGCCCTGCCCTTGCCCGCAGTCGTATCCGAGCCGCTCGTCGGCGGTTCCGCTCGATTCAGACTAGAGAGGTCGGCAAATGGACAGACACGAAGGGCAGCAGCGGCATCATCGTCTTCACGAGGATCGACAGCAACATGACGAAGCCGAGAAGAGCAGCGAGGCCAACCGGCTCCGCAGCTGATTTCATTCCGCCCAGACCAACGCTCGCCAAGCTTCGAGCGGCGGCGAAGGGCTGTCAGGGGTGCGCCCTGTTCAAGGTCGGCACGCAAACCGTGTTCGGCGAAGGGCCGAGCACCGCGCACGTCATGGTCGTCGGCGAGCAGCCGGGCGATATGGAGGACCGCGTCGGAAAGCCGTTTGTCGGTCCGTCCGGGAAGCTGCTCGACCGAGCGTTCGAGGGCGCCGGCATCGCGCGCGAGGACGTGTACGTGACGAACGCGGTGAAGCACTTCAAGTGGGCAAAGGACGCCCGCACCAAGCGACGCATCCATAAGACGCCCAACGCGGCTGAGATTCGCGCCTGCTTCCCGTGGCTACAGGAAGAAATTGGGCTGATCAAGCCGCGGGTCATCGTCTGCCTCGGTGCCACGGCTGCGAAAGCGTTGCTCGGCCGCACCTTCAGCGTGATGAAGCGTCGCGGAATCCCCATCGCTTCCGAGTTGGCGCCCCCGGTCTTCGCGACGGTGCATCCGTCGGCCGTGCTGCGCGCGCCGCCGGATCAGCGTGTGCGTGCGGAAAGGATGTTCATGGCCGATCTCAGGGCGGTCGGACGGTTCTTGGCCAAGGAGCCTGCCGGCGGAAAGCAAACCGCGCGGGCCGCGCGTAAATTCTCCGCATGGTCAACCACCGCCCGTCCGTCCGCTACCTCAAGCGCGTCGATCCGGTCCTCGCGCGCGTGATCGAACAAGTGGGTCCGTGCCGCATTCAGCTGCGGACCGACGGCACCCACTTCCAGGCGCTTGCGCGCGCGATCGTCTTTCAACAGCTCTCAGGCAAGGCCGCGGGAACGATCTACTCGCGGTTCAACGCGCTGTATCCCGACACCTCGCCACATCCCGAGGCGGTGCTGGCGACGACCGACGAACAGCTTCGCGCCGTGGGCCTGTCGCGGCAGAAGATCGGCTACATGCGAGATCTGTCATTGAAGGTGACCACCGGCGACCTGCCGCTCGACGCCGTCGAGCACATGGCCGACGACGATCTCATCGCGCATCTCGTCCAGGTCAAAGGCATCGGCCGGTGGACGGCGCAGATGTTCCTCATGTTCCGCCTCGGCAGACCGGATGTGCTTCCGGAGCTGGACCTCGGGATCCAGAACGCAATTCGGAAGGCATACCGCATGCGAAAGCGACCGACGCCAAAGCAAGTCAAGCGCATCGGCGCCAAGTGGAGCCCGCATAGCTCGGTCGCCTCGTGGTACTTGTGGCGCTCGTTAGAGAACGGAGATGGCCAGCTCGGAGCGGAATAGCCGGGGTCGCCAGCGCTCGGTAAGCGCTTGGCGTTGATGCCGATACACAGCGTGGTTCGTCTTTTTCCATACCCAGTGGAACAGACATCGTCGTGGCAGCATTGAATTCATCGGCAAACCAGACCTCGCCGTCCCGGCCAATTGATGGTTCGCGCTCGCTTCCACTCGAGCGCAAGCTGCCGCTTCTGAATCTCGGTCTGTTCAGTCTCGTCCTCGCCGCCTCACTGAGCGCCTCGTACTACGAGATAAAGCACTCGGCAGAGGTTTCGGCGGGCGAGCGGCTCGCGGGACTCTCACAGGCGCTTGCCTCACTCGTCGAGCAGCAGACCAATGCGCGCATCGTGACGATGCGCCACATCGCCCACGATTCCGGAGTGCAACGCGCGTTGCGCACGCCCGACGTCGCGCCCGATGCCGCGGTCAAGAAGACGCTGTCTCCGCTCATCACGACTCCCGCGGATACCGCCACGCCGCCGCAGTTGTGGCGGGCCGACGGACGCCCGATCGGAACGCTCAAGCTCGACGTTCCCGCCGACGTGCAGCAGTTGCGCGACGAAGTCCGGCAGCAGGGCGCGTCGGACTCGGGCCGCGTGGGGCGACTGTACGCGACGAACGGACACGCGTCGCTTTGGATCGCCGTGCCGGTGCGACAGCCCGACGGTCAGTTGCTCGGCTTCGTCGCGCAGGAACGGCGCATCAACAGCAATCCGCGCGCGCTCCAGCCGCTGCGCGACCTGATGGGATCGGACATCGATTTCTATTTCCGAAACGCCGACGACAACACGTGGGTGCTCCTCACCGGCGCCAGCGTCTCGCCGCCGACCGGGTCTCGTCCCTTCCTCGATACGCTGACCGTCTACACGCACGGCGCCAACGGTGATTTCGTCGCCGCGTCGGCAAAGGTTCGCGGCACGCCGTTGCTGATTACCGTAGAACGGTCGAGAAGCCTGATCCTGTCACGCCCGGCGGCGATGCTTCGCGTGTTGTTGGTGGTCGGCATCGTGCTCGCCGTATTTGGCGCCGCCGTCGCCTGGCTGATGACTCATCAGCTCGTCCGACCGCTGGGCGAGCTGACCGACGCGGCCGAGGCGATAGCGCAAGGCGAGTATTCGCGACGCGTCAGCACCGGCGGCAGCGGCGAGGTCGATCGGCTCGCCACTGCGTTCAACCGCATGGCGGAGCAGGTGCAAGAGGCGTCCGACGAGTCCGCGCTCGCGGTCGAGCGTCTCACGAAATCCATGCAGACGGAGGAGCTCCTCGCCGAAGCGAGTCGGATTTTGGCCGGCTCGCTGTCGGACGACACGTTGATCCCCGAGCTCGCACGCTGTTGCGTTCCGACGCTCGCCGACTACTGCACGATCCACGTCGCCGGCGACGACGGAGCCATCCACCGCATCGAGACAGTCCATTACGATCCGGCGAGAGAGGCTGCCGTCCGCGCGCTCGTGAGGCGCTACGAGTATCGCGTCGATGGGCCGGGAGAGGTGCCGGCGGTCATTCGAACCCAGCAAGCGGTCATCGTGCCGCGGCTCGACTTCAGTTCGATCCGCCGCGTTGCGAAGGACGAGTCGACAGCGCGACTTCTCGACGAGGTGCGGCCGACGTCGTTCATGTGCGTGCCGCTCGTGGCCCGCGGCCGTTCGTTCGGCGCGATGTCGTTCACGATGACCGACTCGGGCCGCACGTTCACGGACGAGGATCTCGAGCTCGCGAGCGAGATCGCGCGCCGGACCGCGGTCGCGATCGACAACGCGATGATCTACCGGCGATCGCTCGAGCTGCGTCTCGAGGCGGAAGCGGCGAGCAACGCAAAGTCCGACTTCCTGGCGAAGATGAGCCACGAGATCCGAACGCCGATCAACGCCATGATGGGCTATGCCGAGCTGCTCGAGATGAGGATCGCCGGCCCGGTCACCGAGCTGCAAGCCAAGCAGCTCAGTCGTATTCGCGCGAGCGGCGAGCATCTCACGTCACTCGTCAACGAGATCCTGGATCTCGCCAAGATCGAATCCGGTCGAATGGGGGTCGAGCCGACCGTTGGAATTTCCGGCGACGCAGCCGACGCCGCGCTCAACTTGATCCGGCCGCAAGCGGCAACGAAGGGAATCGACTTGGTTACTAAGGCCACCGGCGATCCGCGCGCCGAATATCTCGGCGACCCGCAGCGCGTGCAGCAGATCATCACGAACTTGTTGTCGAACGCGGTCAAGTTCACCCCGGCCGGCGGCAGCGTCTCGATTCGCTGCGGCACCGCGGATCGTGCCCCGATCCAATCGACCAACGGCACGGCGAGCTGGACGTGTATCACGGTTCAGGACACCGGCGTCGGCATCGCGGCCGAAGATCACGAGCGCATCTTCCACCCGTTCGTGCAGGTCGATGTCGGGTACACGCGCGCGCATGGCGGCACGGGCTTGGGACTCACCATCAGCCGTAATCTCGCTCAAATAATGGGGGGCGATATCAGCGTCGAGAGCGTGTTTGGCGAGGGGTCGCGGTTCACGCTTTGGTTGCCCGCGCCCAATTCGTGCAATAGTGAGGCATAGAACCAGCTGCGGCGGAGCTCGCTATGCCAAACCAGAATCAGTCCCGACTCACCAGGCGCTGTGGCCTCGCGATGACCATTCTCGGTCTCGTCGTAACGACGCTGCCGGCGTCGCTCGTGGCCCAGGCAGACTCGGTGCGAGACACGACACATTCGCAGAAGCAGGCGCCGTTTTTCACGCATAAGGACGCGATCCTCGCCGGCGTGTTCGCCGGAGTTACGCTCCTCGCTGCGCCGTTCGACAAGCGCGCCGCGATAGCGCTTCAGGATTCCAGCGCGCAGGCGAACCATTTCTTCAAGAGCGCGGCGACCGGAGTCGAAGCGATCGCGAGCCCGGGTGCGTACATCATCGGTGGAACGTTGTACGCGGTCGGCCGAATCGGCGGATACGATCGTCTGGCCGATCTCGGCTTGCACGGCACCGAGGCCGTGGTGTTCGCCGACGGGGTGACGTACTTCTTGAAGGGCACCGTAGGGCGCAGTCGCCCGTTCATAACGAACGCCAAAGACCCCGACGATTTTCGTTTTGGCAAAGGGTTTACGTCCGGCGACTGGTCGTCATTCCCGTCGGGTCACACCAGCACGGCGTTCGCCGCCGCGGCGGCCGTGACCAATGAGACCACACGCTGGTGGCCGCATTCGACATGGATCGTCGGACCGCTCATGTACGGCGGCGCGACCGCGGTCGGCCTGTCGCGGATGTATCACAACAAGCACTGGGCGAGCGACGTGGCACTCGGCGCGGCGATCGGAACGTTCGCCGGACGAAAGGTCGTGCAGTACCAGCACGGCCATCAAGGGAATCTGCTCGATCGGCTGCTGCTGCGCGCGTCGGTCGTTCCCGACGGCCATGGCGGCGGAGTGCTCGCTGTGACGCTCCCTACGCCTTGAGTTTTCGCGCCGCGCCGCCGCCCGAATCGGCGAGCGCGGCACTGCAAACGAACGCGATCGCGCTGCCGAGCAGCCAGCCGCCGACAACGTCGGTGGCCCAATGCTCGTCGGAAATGACACGGTATGCGCCCATCACGATCGGAGGGATCGTGGCGATCGCCGCGGCACGCGGCAGCGAGATGAGACGCTGCCGATGGAGGACGTACGCGGTCGTCAGCGATAGCGACGTTGCGCCGGTGGTGTGGCCACTCGGATAGCTATCGGTGCGTCGCTTGATTCCCGGGCGCCGCGGACGTTCGCGCCTATAGACGAGCTTTGCCGCGCGATGCACCAACCAACCGAGCCACGCCGACGTCACGATCGCGGGCCCGCCCCGCTGACCCCGACGGTGGAGCGCGCGGGCCGTCGCGTACGCGATCGTGATGTATCCACCCGGCAATCCGATCGGAAAGAGCGGCCACATGACGGCGTCGAGTGCGCGCCCCGGGCGCGAACGCGCGAGTCGCCGGGCACGTCGGTCGATGCGCGGTGGATCGTCGTCGCGAAGCGCGCGAGCGATGAGCGCCGTGGCGGCGAGAGCCGCCGCACTCATCGCCAGTTGCGCCGAGGTTGTGTGCGACGGTACGCGCAACCGCGGTCGGGAAGGTCGTCTCGTCGTCACGCTCCGGTCGTTTGCACGCGGCGCGCCATGAGCACGCCAGCGCAACCGCCATCCAATTGTTAGACTTCGAATGTTGCTCCCCATTTCCTCTTCGTCAAATGCTTGGTACGACCGTTCCCACCGAAATCACCGACCCGGTCAACGCGCGCATTCTCGCGGTGTCCGAAGATCGAATCGCCGGCTTCCTCGTCGATCCGTTCGCCGAAATCGCCAAGCAAGCCTCGCTCGACGTCTCGACCGTGCACGAACGCCTGCGCGCGATGCTCGCCGCCGGCACCATTCGTCGCATTCGGCAGACGCTCATGGCGACCAACCTCGCTCCGGGCGCGCTGGTCGCGTGGCGAATCGCCAACGACAAGCTCGACGCCGGATTCGATTTTCTGTCGAAGCACGATCCGTTCTCGGGACACGTCGTCATCCGATCGACGGACGCCGAGACTCCAGGTTCGGCGTACCGCCTGTGGACCACGCTCAAAGTGCCACAAGGCTTCTCTATGGCCGAGCATTGCGAGCTGCTCATGCAACGCATCGGCGCCGAGGCCTACCGCGCCATGCCGGCAAAGCGATTGTTCGCGCTCGGCGTTGGCCATGTGCGACGCAAGGGAATGGAGCCCGGGAGTAAGAGCGACGAGCTCGGCGTCGTGATCGATACCAACGTCGTTCAGTTGAGCAAGCTCGATTGGCGTGTACTCGAGCCGCTCAAGCGAGAATTCGCCGTCGATGAGATCACAGACCATCCGTGGGCGGGGCGTGCCGTTGAAGCGGGCCTTTCCCTCGACGAATTCGTTCGCATCGCCCGGTCACTCGCCGAGCGTGGCGTGATCGGTCGCTTCTCGACGTTCCTCGAGCACGTGAAGCCCTCGACCGCCGGCACGCGCGTGACCCGCTATAACGCGCTCTTCCATTGGCGCGTGCCCGAGGGCCGGGAGATCGAGGCGGGCCGCCAGATCGGGCGTCACCACATTCTGACTCACGCGTATTGGCGTGAAGGCGGCCCGGAGTTCGCCAACGTCAACGTCATGGCGGTGGCACACGGCACGGACAAAGAGCTCGTTCTCGCGCACAAGGTCGCGATCGACGCCCATCTCGCGTCGATCGGCATGCCAGTTCTTTATACGAACGTGTTTTGGGGCGGCCGGAGCGAGATCAAGCCATCGGAGATTTCGCCCGTGGCGTACGCCAAGTGGCGGCGACAGGAGCAGGGTTGAGGGTTGAGGGTTGAGGGTCGAGGGTCGAGGGTTG
>DASVYG010000261.1:0-19342 GCA_036392315.1 Gemmatimonadaceae bacterium | reverse complement strand
GCCGGCTTCGCTCACCGGCGCGGCCTCGGCGCATCGGTCGTGAGGAGGTGCTGCGACATCAACCAGCGCCGCTTCTCCAGGACAGCATCGACCTCGTGGTCGAGCGATGCGAGCGCCTGATCGATTGTCTGTCGATTGCGTGCCGCTCTCTCACCGGCCTCTGCGACAAGATTCATGATCAGTTCGGCCTCGGGGACCGCCGGCGTCGGCACCACGCGCGCGAGCTGCGTCCGGAACGCGGCGAGATACGGATCGCTCGCCAGCGCGGGCGCGGCCCACGCGGAGCGTCGTGCCGGGAGATCACCAGTTCTCTCATAGAACCGCGCCTGCCGTGCCGGGTCGCTCATGAACGTCACGAATCGCCACGCCGCCGCTTTCTTCGTCGAACGACGCATGATGACGATGCTCGATCCGCCGGCGAGCGAGATGCCCGCGCTGTCGGGCCCCGGCATGGGCGCGGTCATCCACGCGTGCTGTAGCGAATCGGGAAGTCGTTTCTTGAACTCACCGACGTTCCATGGTCCGGTGATGTAGACGGCCATACGCCCGGCCGCGAATTCCTGGTAAACGCTGCTGATCTGCGTGTTCGCGAGGGCCGGCGCCAGGCTGTCCCGAAAAAGGCTGATGTAGAATTCGAAGCCGCGACGGAATGGCGCGTCCTCGAAGGCGCCGCGCGTGCCGTGGTCCGCGAGGAGCGGTGAACCGGCTTGCATGCCGAAGATCACCGGCTGCGTCCACTCGTTGAGCGGCATCAGAATCGGATACCCGCCAGCCGGCTGCACCTTCTTTACGCGGATCAGCGCGTCGCGCAGTGATGCCCACGTCGTCGGCGGCGTGGTGATCCCCGCGGCGCGCATCAAGTCAGTGCGATAGAACATGACGCGCGTGTCGACGTACCAGGGCACGCCATACAAGACGCTGTCGACCACGTTCGTGGCGAGCACGCCGGGGAAATAGTCGGTGCGGGGCACCAGAGCCGAGTCATGCGCCACGAGCGCGTCCAATGGCTCGAGCGCATTCAAGGCGGCGAACTCCGGGATCCACGTATTGCCGAGCTGCGCGACGTCGGGCAGCGCGCCGCCGACGAACGCGGTGAGGAGCTTCTCGTGCGCAGCGGTCCACGGTATTGCCTGGACGCGAACGTGCACTCCGGGATTCGCCTGCTCGAACTCACGCGCGATCGGGGCCAGCGCTTCACCCTCGGCGCCGAATGCCCACACGCGAAGCTCGCCCTCGTCGCCGCGCGCATCGGCGCGCGAGCACCCGGACAGTGCGGCAAGGCAGATTGCCGCAGCGCCCGCGAGGCAGCCGCCCACGGCGCGCCGCGTCAACAGCGGCCGGTGAGCCATCCGCCGCTGAAATGCGCGCGGCACATTCCGCGCACGACGTCTGGGTTTCGTCGCATCAACTTCCAAACAAACTCCGAGCGCCAGTTCTCGATCATTGCCAGGATCGGGCCTTGATCGATCCCGAGATAATCGGTATCGAACCACGCCAGTCCATCGACGATTCGCCCGTGATGAAGCGGCGGTCCAACCGTGCGCAGCGTCGGGTTGAACGCGTCGACGAACCCATAGCGCCCGAACAAGGCGTCGCCGTAATCGCGGCGCATCGACACCAGCGCGGGCACGACGATCTCCGGCGCGAACACGATCGATCCTCCCGCCGCCGTCGGCACCAGCGTGCCATCGTCGCGCGTCTCGTTCGCCGCGACACCGCGTGCCCAGTATGTGTGAAACGTCCGGCTCCGGCCGTCGACGATGAGCGTCGAATCGAGCGGGCCGTCGCTCGCGCTCAATCCCCACCCGTCCGCGCCGTATCCGCGCCACGCCGCGGGATTTGCCACGGCGTACGCACGATGCGCCAGCGTCGCGCGACGTGAGTTCTCGAAGTAGTCGATTCCTCGACCGCGCATGTAGTCGTCTTGGACCTTTCGAAAATCGATCCAGATATGCGAATACTGATGGCCGAACAATGGAGCGAACTGCACATAGTCCTGGCCGGAGAAGCGATCCCACGTGTAGGAGCGCGTCCACTCGCCCCACGCGGCAGGATCGATCGGATGTGTTGGCGAGCCGAGCGCCAGCACATAAAGCAGCATCCCTTCGTCGTACCCGCGCCAACTGCTGATGTTGAAGCCGCGCGCATCTTGATTGGGCGCCGAGTCGGGCCGCCACCCCATGTTGACGACGAGCGCACCGTCGCGCGCCCAGTTCCAGTCCACGCGTGCATACAACGAGTCGGCTAGCGCGCGCACCTCGCGATCGCCGGCTTCGTCGCGATCGAAATACTGCCGGCAGGTGAGCGCGCCGGCGAGCAGGAGCGCGGTATCGATCGTCGACAGCTCGACGCGATCGAATCGATAGCCCGTCTCCATGTCGAGAAAGTGATAGAAGAAGCCGTGGTAGCCCGTCACGTTACTGCCCTGCGGGCCTTGCGGCGCGGTCCAAAAGAATCGAAGCGTGGTGAGGACGCGCTCCCGAGCGGCGTCGCGACTAACCCACCCTTGCTCGACGCCGATAGCGTACGCGGTGAGCGCGAAACCGACCGCGGCCACGCTCGAGAAGGATTTCGTGGGCCAGCGGTCGGGTGTGAGGCCGTTGCGCGGGTTGGTGGTCTGCCAGAAGAAATCGAACGTGCGGCGAGCGACCGTGTCGATGAACGCGCTCTCGGCCGGCGCCGGACGATAGGCAGGCGCGTTTGGCGGAGCGGTGCTCGCGGCACTGGTCGCGGCCCGCGTGCAGCCGAGCGCACCACAGACACCAACGATGGCGAGCACGATCCCGGCGTGCCGACGCTTCTCGGCCCAACGCTCCGGGATCGTGCTCGTCACAATTGGCATGAATGTCAGAATGTAGTCGTGTCGCTAGAACGCATACTCCGCTCCGAGCTGGAATCGCCGCGCGTCGGTTACGACACACCCTGCCGTGCCAAACGCCTTGTCCGTTCGGCTCCCGGTGTTGTAGCAGCCGAGGTTGTCGCGGTTCAACGCATTGAACAGATCGAACGTGACGCCGACGGTCTGCGATGCGAATCGCGGGAAATCCTTGCGCACGCGGAGGTTGATGTTCTGATACGGGAACAGCCCAGGAACGGTGAAGCCGCCGCGCTCGTAGTTCGTTCCACAGAAGCGCGCCGGGCACCCAACGTCCTGCACGTACTTTCCGCCGAAGGTGCCAATTCCAGAGAGCTGAATGCCATAGAGGTAAGGAATGTCCACGATACCGTTGACCACCAGGTGATGCTTCTCGTCTCCCGAGAGCGCGTTGTTCGCGCTCGTCGATGGGTGCTTTGGAATGGAAGCCGCATTCGGGAACTCGAACTCGTCACCCAGGTTATCCATGCCCTGAACCGAGCGCACCGCGTACGTGTACGCGAGCCCGGCGCCCCATCCGAACCTCGAGAGCGACACGCGCTGGTACGGCCGATCGATCTGCAGCTGGAGCGCGTCGTACCACGTCTTTCCCTGGTTGGTCGAGTAGATGAAGTTGCTGAACCCGTGCGGCCCAAGGTCGAAGCTGTTGCAGCACGAGCCATCGGGCTTGGTCGAGAAGTTCGCCCAGTTCATCGTCAACTGATCCAGCCCGCGTACGCCGGCGTACGTTGCCGACACGGTGAACTGATCGATCACCTGTCGGACGCCGAGATTGAATTGCCGCGAGTTCGGAACCTTGAGGTTCTTGTCGATCAGCCACGCCTCGGGCTTGCCGAATTGGCCGACGAGCGCGTTCAGCACTGATCGGTTCGCGGTCAGGTACGAGTCGCTCCACGCTTGCTGCCCTGGGAGCGGAGTGACTCCGCGCGGCGCGAACTGAATCGTATAGGTGGGGTGCGTGATTTTTTGCGTCTCGTCGACGGCGACGTCGAACAACGTTCGGTCGTAATAGATCCCGAACCCACCGAACACGGTCGTCTTGCTCTCGTCGTCCAGCGCGTATGAAAAGCCGAAGCGCGGCTGCACCGCGCCGTAGAACGGTTTGCGATTGCTGCCCGTACTGAGGTAGCGATTGAGGTCGAGCGGAGTCGGAAGCTGACTGTTGTAGCGCGTGAGCGTGTCGACCACGATCTTCGGCGTCACGTAGTCGTAATTCATCATGTGCGACTCGTAGTCCCACCGAACGCCCACGTTGAACGTGAGGCGTCTCACCGGCGTCCAATCGTCCTGGATGTACGCGCCGATCTCATTGTTGTGCGCGTTGAAGTTCGGATCGCCCGTGCCGTAGTCGAGCTGGAACGGCGACGCATAGTTATACGTCTGGCCGTTGTTGGCGACGTTGTACCGGAACGTGGGCGTGCCGTTGTTGTCCTTCACGAGATCGTATTTCACGAAGTCGATGCTGGCGCCGCCCTTGAACACGTGCTGGCCGGCCAGCTGAAAGCCCGTGTACGTCAGATCGTTACGGAGCCCGAGCCGATCTTGCTTGTAGTCCTGCGTGCTCAGGTTGCTGCCGATGAAGTGGTCCGTGTTGCTGTAGATGTAGTCGCGAGCCGGCAGGCCAGGCGTATCCGGGCTCGGATTCCGCTGGAAACGCGAATAGTCGACCTTCGCTTCGTCGAGCCATGGTCCGGTGAAGTAGTTGTACTTGAGCTGGCCCACCGCGAC
Source organism: Gemmatimonadaceae bacterium (assembly GCA_036392315.1). Classification (GTDB taxonomy): domain Bacteria; phylum Gemmatimonadota; class Gemmatimonadetes; order Gemmatimonadales; family Gemmatimonadaceae; genus JAQBQB01. The sequence goes on along the minus strand of DASVYG010000261.1, from coordinate 14,739 downwards.
GTTCTGGTGATAGTTCACCGCCGACTGGAAGGCATGCGTCAAGTCGAAGTCGCGGACGTCCGTTTCGTGACGATTGCTGAAGCTCAACTCGGCCGACGATCTGTCGTTGATGGAGTTGGTGAGCTTCCCAAACATCAACTGTTCCCGAAACGGTGAGCCGAACGTTCCGTTGTACTGCGTGAGCCGAACCGTATCGAGCGCAGGGAATCCCGTCGGCGGCGTGGCAAAGCCCACGCGGCTCGAGCGATTCTGAATGTTGCCTTCGTACGACGCGAAGACGTGCAGCTTGTCCTTGATGATGGGACCGCCGACGCTCACCGCGGTCAGCGTGCGATCATATGGAGGCTTCGTGAACGTCGACGGGTTGGCGGCTTTGTCTTTGCGCTGGAAGCTGTCCAACTGGACCCAGTTCTGATTCTGGAACCCCGCCAGGACATTACCGCTCCATGTGTTCGTTCCGGACTTCGTGGTCGCGGTAATCACCGCGCTCGACGCCTTCTGGTACTCCGCTTTGAAGTTCTGACTGATGACACGGTATTCCTGAATGGCATTCTGAGGGAACGGATTACCCCGACTCGCATCCTGGCCCGCGATGCCACCGCCCGTCAAATCATTCTTGAAGCTCGTTCCGTCGACGAACAAGTTCACGGCGTTCGCGGGCTGACCGCCGGCCTGAATCGTTCGGAAGTTCGTGCCGTTGATGCGGTCCTCCGAGACGCTGATGCCCGGCGCCAGCGCGGCGAGCTCCAAGAAGTTGCGGCTGGCGGTCGGGAGTTTGTCGATTTGCGCCGTCGACACGTTCGTCGCCACCTCCGACGTCCGCGTCTCAGGCGCGGCTGCGGCTTGAACGACGACTTGCTCGAGCTGCGTCGCGACAGTGGTGAGCGAGAAGTCCTGGATTTGCGTCGTGCCGATTTGCACGACCACACGTCGTGTCTGGGCTGTGGTGCCGATGCGGCGCACGCTCAAGTCGTACGTGCCCGGCACGAGACCAGCCAGCACATACAGGCCATCGGCGTGTGTGGTGGTACCGCGAGACGTCCCGGTTTCGACGTTGCGCGCCGCGACCTGCGCGTCGCTGACGGCGGCGCCGCCGGATCCGGTCACCGCGCCTCGGATCGTTCCGGTGGTAGTCTGCGCCCAGCTCGGAGTTGTTCCGGCGAACAGGAACGCGAGGGCGAATGCCAGGGCGTTCAAGCCCAGCAGAAAGCCGCGATTCTGGCGCCGGTCGGTCGACATCTTCGATCTCATGCGGAGTCTCCTGAAAATGAACGAAAGCAAATGGGGTCAACGTCGTCGTGCGGTGGAGGTCGATCGCGGCGGTCCGCATGAATGCCGGACGACGAGTTCGGCCGGAACGACCTCACGCCGAGGAGCGCGCAGCGTGATGGGATCGGCCAGCGCCCGAAAGAGAAGCGTCGCCGCCCGTGCGCCGAGCACGTCGATGGCGACGCGCACGGTGGTGAGACCGGGAGTGACGTAGCGCGCGATGGGAATGTCGTCGAAGCCGACGACGCTGATATCGCCGGGTACGTCGATGTCGGCCTCGCGCAGTGCGAGCAGCGCGCCGACGGCCATGGCGTCATTGGCCGCGAACAGCGCGGTGGGCCGCGCACGTCGGCGCGAGACGAGAGAGCGCGCCGCGCTCCACCCGCCTTCTTCAGTGAAATCGCCGTGCGCGAGGTGTTCGTGGCGAATCGTGAGGCCGGTCTGCCGCATCGCCGCGCGATACCCGCGGAATCGCGCGCTGGCATCGGCATTGTGTGGGGGGCCCGAAATGAATCCGACGCGTCGATGTCCCAATCGTGCGAGATGTCGCACGACCGCGCGGGTTCCGCCCATGTTGTCCACGGTGACCGCCGCCGCCGCGCCCGGCGTGGGCGCCGTATTCATTATCACGACCGGCAACCCGTCCGGCAGCGCAGTGGCCAGCGCGGCCGCCGGGACCTCCGGCGCCATCACGAGCAATCCATCGACGCGGCCGCGCATGGCGCGAACGGCGACCGACACGCCGCGGGCGTCATGATGGGAGCTGGAGACGAGCAGGGCATGGCCCGCGCGTTGCGCCTCGAGGTCGATGCCGCGAAGCAGCTCGGAGAAGAATTCGCCGTACAGATCGGGGAGGACGACGCCGAGGGCGGTGGCTTGGCGCCGGCTGAGCGTGCGCGCGGCGCCGTTGGGCGCGAACCGCAGGTCGCGGGCGACCTCGAGTACGCGGGCGCGGGTGTCGTCGCGCACGCGCGGGCTCGAATTCAGTACGCGCGAGACCGTGGCGACGGAGACCTCCGCCAAGCGAGCGACGTCCTTGATCGTGACGGTCATTTCGCGTTCACGACTCATCTCCATGGCGGTGACGACTCCGTTCCGACGTCGGAGCGGCGCTCATGAAAACGTTTACATGACTGCGCCATTAGTCAAGTGCCCTGGCCCAATCGCCGTCGCCGCCGCCACTATTTGACACCCGTTCTTCCGCCCTCGTTGCGTGGTGCCGTCCGTGCAAATGACCTTTCGCTGGTTCGGCGCGGATGACGCCGTCCCGCTCGAATACATTCGCCAAATCCCGGGAGTCACCGGCGTCGTCAGCGCGCTGTACGACGTCCCGGTCGGCGACGCGTGGCCCCGACATCGGATCGAGCAGCTCGCGTCGCGTATCGACGCGGCGGGCTTGTCGCTCGCCGTGATAGAAAGCATTCCCGTCCACGAGGACATCAAGCTCGGACGACCGAGTCGCGATCGGCTGGTCGACCAATACGCCGAGAGCGTTCGTCATATGGGCGAGGTCGGCGTTCCCGTGCTCTGCTACAACTTCATGCCGATCTTCGACTGGACGCGCACGGACCTCGCGATGCCGCAACCGGACGGATCGACCGCGCTTGCGTACGACGACGCGGCACTGGCGCGCATCGACCTGTCACGCGGCACGGGCGATCTGCCCGGCTGGGCAACGGCGTACGACGCCGCGTCATTGACCGCACTGCTCTCGGCATATGAGAACGTGAATGCCGAACGTCTCTGGGAGAACCTCGAGTACTTTCTGCAGCGGGTCGTGCCGGTCGCCGAGAGCGCGGGGGTCAAGATGGCGATTCACCCCGACGATCCGCCGTGGCCGATCTTCGGCCTCCCGCGCATCGTCACCAACGCCGAGAACCTGGAGCGCCTCACGCGCCTCGTCGATCGCCCGGCGAACGGCGTGACGTTCTGCACGGGATCCCTCGGCGCGGATCCGTCCAACGACCTGCCGCGCATGGCGGCCAGCCTCGGCGCCCGCGGGCGAATTCACTTCGCCCATTGCCGAAACGTGAAATGGACGGGTGCGAGGCGATTCAACGAAAGCCCGCATCTGTCACGTTTGGGCGACGTCGACATGTACGCCGTCTTGGCGGCGTTGCACCGCGCGGGTTTCGCCGGCCCGATTCGCCCCGATCACGGACGCATGATCTGGGGCGAGCGCGGGCGGCCCGGCTACGGACTATTCGATCGAGCGCTCGGGGCGGTGTATCTGCAAGGTCTGTGGGAGGCAATCGAACAGACGGGAACTGAGTCGTAGCTCGCGACGTTCGTCTCTTGGCCCGGATCCGAGAGCCGCGCTATTTCGACCGAACCGCTCGAGTAGTCGCCATCGCAAGGTATACAATTCACGCCACGCATCCGGTCCGCGAGTTATGTTCGCCGACCGTCCGAACAGCTGTCCCACGCGACCATCCGCCACGCCGCCATTGAACGTGCCGTTCCTGTCGTACCAACCCACCCACCTCATGTCCCTAGGAATCGGAAATGCGCTTTGTGTACCGAGTCGGGTGCGCCGTCGCACTCGTCGCCTGTGCGGATTCTCAGAATCCCACGGTTCCCGCGTCCAGGCCCTTACGGCCGACTGACGCACCCCTCGCACCAAGTTCGGCGCACGCCACGTTCGATCCGCATTCCGTCCCTGACCGCATCGAGGAGCTCATCACTCGGCGGTTGAACAAAGTCGCCATCCCGCCCGACGCCTATTCGTTGGCATCGGACGCCGTCCATCCGGACATCGCCTGCCCGCCGAACAGCTGGGGCGGAGCGCGATGCTGGCTGATGTACACGCCGTATAAGAACTCTGATGCCGGATATGAGAATCCCGCGTTGCTCGCGGGGTCGACCGATACGACGTGGGACACGCCGGCGCAGCTCAAGAATCCCATCGTTCCGTATCCGGGCGCCGACAAGTACAACTCCGATCCGGATCACGCGTTCGACCCGGTCACTGGTCGCATGGTGCAGGTCTACCGCGTCGTCGCCGACAGCTTCAACAAGATCATGATCATGTCCACTGGCAACGCCAGGCAGTGGACGCCGGCACGAATCGCGTTCAAGGAGCGGAACCACGATGCCGTCTCGCCGTCGCTGATCATCGAGCGCGATCGCCAGGCGAAGATGTGGTACGTCCGCACCGGGGCGGCCGGCTGCACCTCGACGGGGAGCTCGGTCCAGCTCCGCACGGCGATGCCCGACAGCAACTCGGGATACGACGCGGCCGATTGGTCGGCGGCGACGCCCGTCAACTTGATCATCCCCGGGTTCGTCGTGTGGCATCTGGACGTCGCGGAGTTGCCACGGAACGGCGGATACATCGCGCTGATCGCGGCGTTCGCCAAAGGGTTGTCGTGCGGCACGAGCGAGTTGTGGCTCGCAACCAGTCCGGACGGCGTCGGCTGGCGGACGTACCCGATGCCCCTGCTTTGGCGAACCATGAAGTTCGCGAAGGCCCGCACCATCAACACCTGGTATCGCGGTACGTTGCGGTATGACGCGGCCAGCGATTCACTGCAGATCTGGCCGTCCGCGCTGGTGGGTTCGACGTGGACCGTCTATCACACCGCGGCAAAGCTGTCCGAGATTCTCGGGTTGTTGCAGGCGTCTCAACCGGCAGATTTCAAAAACTCCCTGTTCGCCCTCAAGTCGTCGAACCCGACGATGCCGATGCCATAACGAGCACCGAATGAAGTCGGGAACCATCTCGACGGCCACCGGATAAGGCTGGCAACGACTCGACGCCAGCTCTCACAACCCACTAGGCACGGCCCCGACTTTCCCGAGCGAGGCCGCGCGTGATCCGGAGGACGAATGCGACAATTCCGACTCGTAGCATGCTTTGGTCTCGCGGCAGCGCTCGGCGCTTGCGGCGGCAGCGGTAGCAGCAGTCTCAGCACCAGCCCGGGAGGGACGAATCCGGGAGGCGGCACGCCAACGCCGACAACGAACCTGGTGACGCTCGTTAATTCGGCCTTCTCGCCGTCGACGATCACGGTTACGGCCGGCGCAACCGTCAACTGGAAGTGGAACGACTGCTCGGGCGGGGACGGCTACGGTGGCGGCGGCGCAACCTGCGTCACTCACCAAATTACCTTCGATGACGGCAGCGGCATCGCCTCCGCGTCGCAGGATCAAGGCACGTTCAGTCGCACTTTCTCGAGCAAAGGAACGTACAAGTATCACTGCCTGATCCACGGCGCGGCGATGAGCGGAGAAGTCGACGTCCAGTAGGGAAGCCGCGTTTCAAAAACTCTCATCGCTCGACCGAAAACGCCCGCACGGTTCACGTGCGGGCGTTCTTCGCGTATATCCGCGTCCTCTCGGTGCGGGCTGGTCGCCGGAGCTCGACGTCCTCTAGAACGCGGCCGGCTGGGCCTCAGCGGCCGTGGCGGTCGTGGCGAGATCTCGTTCACGGCGTGCCGCGCGCAGCATGCTGATGGCCGTGTACGTCACAACGACGACGACGAGCCATTGCACCGTGCTGAGTGGCATGCTCTTCACGATCAGGGCGGCGATGAAGACGGCCGGGATTCCCGCGATGAGCATGCCGATCACGGCGTGGCGAGCGAAACTGCCGGCACGAATGAATTGAACGCTCGCCAGCGGCATCAAGAAGGCGCACGATCCCATCATGATCGGGAACGCGGCGGTTGGGCGCATGCCCAGCAAATAGATGAGAATCATGCACGGCGCGTACAGTCCGATGCCGATCGTCATGAACGCGCCGAGAATGAAGTTGCCGACGATTCCGACGATCAACTTGGTGCCGGTCAAGGCGAGCGCATCGCCGCCGGCCGGCATGAGCCCGACCTGGGGCTGCTTGGCGATCATGATGACGGCGGCCACGAGGAGTGCGCCGCCCATGCCGATCTGGACCTTTCGTCGCGGCCACGACGAGACGACGCCGGCGCCGAGCCAAGCGCCGAGCACGGCAGCCGCGATCAACGCGATGAGCGTTGTGATGTCGACGGGCACGAGTTGGGTGTAGATATAGGCCTGAACGACCGTGGGGATCACGTAGCCGACATTCAGCGATCCGGGGAGGTGCTCGTCGGGGATCAGCTTGAACTGACGCACCATGGCCGTGGTCGTGGCGAACGATCCGATCCCGAGCGTGTCGAAGAAATTCGCGACGAAGCTGATGATCGAGATCCCGAGGGCCTTGAACGAGCGCGCGAGAACGATGAAGTATCCGGCGGTGACGACGCCGAGTGCGATGAACAGCGCGTTTCTGGCGGTGAGCGACCCAGGATCGGTTGGCAGCTGCATGAGGGCGGCGTGTTGACGGTGAAGGGGCGCGTTTCGTTGTCGCCGGGACAGCCTACAGATTGCCACCCGGAGCGAGGATTGGGTAGGGTTCAGTGGGACGCGAGGTACATTTCACTGGCTTGCGGGTGTCTAAACGCAAGGATACTGTATCCGCCCTGCCCACAGTAATACCCATCAGCGGAGCCTGGATGACAAGACGCTCGTCGCCGGAGCTACATCCGACGCCAACCTATACCCCAATCCCAATCGGTGTTCACCCGCGGGTGATTCCGATCCAGCGACAGACGATCGCCGGCATGGCGGTCGAAGCACTTCGCGAGCGCATCCTGCGCGGCGACTATCCAGAAGGTGAGCCGCTTCGGCAGGATGCGCTCGCCGACGAGCTCGGTGTGAGCCGAATCCCGGTCCGGGAGGCGCTCCGACAGCTCGAGGCCGAGGGCCTTGTCACCTTCAATCCACATCGTGGCGCTGTGGTCTCGAGTCTGTCGCTCGGTGAGATCACCGAGCTGTTCGAGCTGCGGGCCGACATCGAGTGCGACTTGCTGCGTCGCGCCGTCCCGAAGATGCAGCCGGAGCAACTCGAGCGGGCCACCGACGTGCTCGACGAGTTCGAAGCGGCGCTCCGAGCCGGCGAAGCCGCGCGCTGGGGTCCCTTGAATTGGCACTTCCACGCCGCGCTGTACGCGCCAGCCTGCCGAAACTTCACGATGGGCGTGCTGCAAAAGCTGCATCAACACAGCGATCGCTACTTCCGCATGCAGGTATTGCTCGCCCGCGGCGGGGAGCGTGCGAACGAGGAGCATCGAGCGATCGCCGCCGCGGTGTGCAAAAAGGACATCACGCTCGCGTGCGATTTGATGCATGCGCACATCCTCGGCGCCGGTAGCTCCCTCGTGGTTTGGCTTCAGGAACAGCGCGGTGCGGATAGCGCGGCCGTGTCGCCGCCACGCCGGTGACCGCGCCGACGTACCTCCGAAATTTCATCGGAGGCGATTGGCGGGAGAGCAACTCGGACTCGTGGATCGCCGACATCAATCCATCGAACGCGGACGACGTCGTCGGCCATGTTCCGGCTGGCACGGTCGACGACGCACGCGCTGCAGTGTCGTCGGCGTCGACCGCCTATCCGGCGTGGCGAACCTTGCCCGGTCCCGCGCGCGCCGAATTTCTATACAAGTGGGCCGCCACGATCGCGGCGCGCCAGGAAGAGCTGGCGCAGCTCGTGACCCGCGAGGTCGGAAAGCCGATTGGTGAGTCGCGCGGTGAAGTCGCCCGGTGCGGAATGATCCTCCGCTATTATGCGGGCGAAGCGGTTCGTGCGAATGGCGACGTGATTCCCGCGCAAGCCGCGGGCGCGCTCCAGTTCACCCTCCGACAGCCGCTCGGCGTGGTGGCGCTGATCACGCCGTGGAATTTTCCGCTCGCCATTCCACTGTGGAAGGCGGCGCCGGCATTAGCGTTCGGAAATACAATTGTGCTCAAGCCCGCCGAGTCGTCGTCGCGGACCGCGATCGTCTTGGCGGAATGCGCGCTGGCGGCGGGCATACCGTCCGGTGTGGTGAACGTGCTGCTCGGCGCGGGGGACGTTGTTGGTCCAGCCCTCATCGGAGACCCCGAGGTCTGCGCCGTGAGCTTCACGGGATCGAGCCGCATCGGTGCAATGGTTGCCGCCACGGCGGCGCATCGAAACATTCGGTACCAGACCGAGATGGGCGGCAAGAACGTCGCGATCGTTCTGCCCGACGCCGATCTCCGCCAGGCGGCGTCGCTGACGGCCGCGGGCGCGATGCGCTACGCCGGACAGAAGTGCACGGCCACGAGTCGCGTGGTGGTCGCGCGTGAAGTTGAGCAGGCATTTCTTGCCGAGCTCCGAGGCCAGGTCGCGGCGCTGCCACTCGGCCCGGTCACCGATGCCGCGTCGGCCATCGGCCCGGTGATCAGCGATCGTTCGCGAACCTCGATTCGGCAGGCGCTCGACGGAATGAACGCCGAGTCGGTTTACGAAGGACAGATTCCGAGCTCAGCGGAGTTCTCGAAGGGATATTTCGTGGCACCGACGATCGTTCGAGGCGCAGCGATCGATTCGGAGCTCGCGCAGCGGGAGCTGTTTGGTCCGGTGCTCGCGGAGTTCGTCGCCGACGATCTCGAGCATGCGATCGCGCTGGCCAACTCGACTCCATATGGCTTGAGCGCGTCGCTCTATACGCGCGACCTTCGTGCGGCGCTCACCTACATCGATCGTATCGAGGCCGGCATGGTGCGAGTGAACGGCGACACCACCGGCGTCGATCCGCACGCACCGTTCGGTGGAATGAAAGCGTCGAGCTCCGGCAGTCGCGAGCAAGGTCCGGCGGCGCGCGAGTTCTACACCGAGATCAAGACGGTGCAGATCAATGTCTGAGTCGAGCGCGCGGCGCGCACCGGCGGCCGCGTCTCCTTCCGCCATTCGCGTCGTCGACTCGCACACGGAAGGGGAACCGACGCGCGTCATCGTCGACGGATGGCCGCAACCGGCGGGCGCGACGATGCAGGAGCGGGCCGCCGAGCTTCGCCGCACCGCCGACCATTTGCGCCGCGCCGTCGTGTGTGAGCCGCGCGGCCACGCGGCGATCGTCGGCGCGCTGCTCACGCCGCCGATCAACCCCGACTCGCTCGCGGGCATCGTGTTCTTCAACAACGGCACGTACCTCGGCATGTGCGGACACGGACTGATCGGCGTCGTGCGCACGATGGCGCATCTCGGACGACTCTCGGCGGGTTCCGTGCGATTCGATACGCCGGTGGGCACGGTGTCGGCCGAGCTCAACGACGACGGCTCGGTCACGATCGAGAACATTTCCGCACGGTGCCACGCGTTCGACGTGGTCGTCGACGTCCCGGAGGTCGGCCGCGTCGTGGGAGACGTGGCGTACGGCGGGAATTGGTTCTTCATCACGCATCTCGACCTGCCATTAGAGATGTCGAATGTGGGCGAGCTGACGCGGGTGACGCAGGCGATTCAGGATGCTATTTCGCTTCAAGGCGTCGCCGACGGAGTGCCGATCGATCACATCGAGGTCTCGGGGCCGCCGGCGCGCGGCGATGCCGACGCGAAGAACTTTGTACTATGCTCGGGCGGGGAATACGACCGGTCGCCGTGCGGCACGGGAACGTCGGCGGTGATGGCAGCGCGCCACGCGCGCGGGCTTCTGCCGTTCGGCCAGGAATGGCGGCAGGAAAGCATCACAGGGAGCCGCTTCGTCGGATGGTTGACGAATGGCCCGAACGGAGAGCTCGTGCCGCATATTCGCGGCACGGCGTTCATCACCGGCGAGGCGACGCTGTGGTTCGACCCGGCTGATCCCTTTCAGTTCGGCATCGATTCGAGGTGACCATGGCACGTCGCTCGGACGCCATCGTCGTCGGGGCGGGGATTGTCGGCGCGGCGTGCGCGGCAGCGTTGGCGCGGGACGGTTGGCGCGTCACGATTCTCGAGCGGTCGTTCGCGAGCTCGGGGACGACGTCGGTGGGAATGGGCCATCTCGTCGTGATGGACGATTCTCCCGAGCAGCTCGCGCTCACGGCGTACTCGCTTCGTCTCTGGCGCGAGCTCGCGCCGGCGTTCGACGCGCGGGTGGAGCTCGACTCGTGTGGCACGTTGTGGGTTGCCGAGGATGAGTCCCAGCTAGGCGCGCTGCGAGCCAAGCGCGATGCGTACGCGGCCGCCGGCGTCCCCACAGAGGTGCTCGACGCGCGCGACCTCGCCCGCGCCGAGCCGAATTTGCGCATGGACCTCGTCGGGGCGCTGAGCGTCGGCGGAGACGTCGTCGTGTATCCACCGGGCGCCGCGCTGGCGTTGATCGAGATGGCCCGCGCCGACGGCGCCGTACTCCGAGAAAACGCCGAGGTGTCGGCGCTCGTGCCGAACGGAGCGCGACTCGGGAATGAGACCATGCACGCGGATGTCGTGATCGACGCGACGGGACCGTGGTCGCCGCGTCTGATTCCGGGACTGCCGATCGTTCCCCGCAAGGGACATCTGGCGATCACGGATCGGTACGCCGGGTTCTGTCGTCACCAAATCGTCGAGCTCGGATATCTCGCGAGCGCGCACGTGATGTCGAGCGAGTCCGTCGCGTTCAACGTCCAGCCGCGATCGACTGGACAGGTGCTGATCGGCTCGTCGCGCGAGCTCGTTGGCTGGGATGCCGAGATCAATCGAGATATTCTGCGGCGCATGCTCGAGCGTGCGATCCACTTCATGCCCAGTCTCGCTGGACTGTCAGTCATCCGCAGTTGGGCGGGCTTTCGCCCGGCGACGCCCGACAAGCTGCCACTGATTGGACGGTGGGATCCGATTCCCGGTGTGTGGATCGCGGCGGGGCACGAGGGACTCGGCATCACGACGTGTCTCGGAACGGCGCAACTCCTCGCAGACGAAATTGCCGGGCGCGAGACACAAGTCGAGATCGCGCCGTTCTCACCGATGCGCGCAATGGTCGCGGTGCACGCGTGAGCGACACGATCGACATCGTGGCCAATGGCCGATCGGTGCGCGTCGAGCGAGGGACGACGCTCGCGAGCGCGTTGCTCAACGCCGGATGCTACGCGTTTCGCGTATCGGTGTCGGGAGAGGCGCGCGCGCCGCTCTGCGGCATGGGAATCTGCCATGAGTGCCGAGTCACCGTGGATGGGTTCGCGCACCAGCGCGCGTGCATGATCGTCGCCGAGCCGGGCATGCGCATCGATACCGAGGACGGCTCGCCGTGACCGCGACGCGAGTGTACGACGTCGTCGTCGTAGGAGGCGGACCGGCCGGCATGGCCGCGGCGTCGGCGGCCGCGGAGTCTGGCGCGCGCGTCGTTATGGTCGACGAAGGCGCGGGACCTGGCGGGCAAATTTGGCGACCCGGCGTGCACTCGTTGCCATCGCGCGCGTCGCGCCGATCAGTTGCACGGCTCGTTGCGAGCGGTGCCAAAGCTCTTCGCTCGACATCCGTCGTCGACGCGTGGCGCGTTGGCGACACGTTCACCGTCACAGCCGAATCACGGGGCGTCGGCTTCGAGATCACCGCGAAGTCGTTGGTGCTGGCCACCGGTGCGCGCGAGCGATTTCTGCCGTTTCCCGGCTGGACGCTGCCGAATGTCTTCGGCATCGGCGGCGCACAGGCGCTGCTGAAAGGCGGCGTGTCGTTTCGCGGAAAGCGCGTGGTGATCGCCGGCTCGGGACCGTTGTTGCTGCCTGTGGCGGCAAGCCTCGCGCATGCGGGCGCGAAGCTCGTGCTCGTCGCCGAGCAGGCGCCCATAGGCAGTGTGGCTCGCTTCGCGGCTGGATTGCTGCGCCACCCCGCGACGCTCGCGCAGGCGGTCGCGCTCCGCGTTGGCTTTATGTCGTCGCCGTACGCGACCGGGAGTTGGGTCACGGCGGCTCGAGGCGACACGACGGTACGCGCCGTGACGGTGAGCAACGGCCGAACCACTCGGACCGTCGAGTGCGATGTGCTTTGCGCGGCATTCGGTCTCGTGCCGAACACCGAGCTCGCGCGTGTGTTGGGTTGCGCGCTCGAGAACGGAGCGGTGCGCGTCGACGACGCGCAGGCGACCACCGTCGCCGGCGTCTATTGTTGTGGTGAGCCGACGGGGATCGGCGGCGTCGATCTCGCGCTGGTCGAGGGAGAGATCGCCGGGCACAGCGCCGTGGCCCGACGCGCTCCATCAAGCTTCGTTGCGCGCCGCGCGGCTCGTCGTCTCGACGCAGAGCGACTCGCCCGCGCGTTCACGCTTCGCGGGGAGCTCTTGGCATTGGCGGATCGTGAGACGATCGTGTGTCGATGCGAGGACGTGCGGTGGGGCGCCCTCGACCGGCGGTGGAGCAGTCGGCAGGCCAAATTGTACACGCGCGTCGGCATGGGTCCCTGCCAAGGCCGTGTGTGCGGCGCGGCGTTAGAATGTCTCATGGGGTGGGCGCCGGATTCTGTCCGCATCCCGACGCAGCCGGCGCGGTGTCACGCATTGGTGGACCGAGTGGCGTCGGAGGTGTTTCCCAATGAACCAGGAGTAAGTTGACATGCTGCAGCGCGATTGGCAGGGCGTGTTCCCCGCGATCACGACGCCATTCCTCGAGACGCTCGCCGTCGATCATGCCCGCCTCGTGCATCACGTCACATGGCTCGTCGAGCACGGCTGCCGCGGCATTGTCGCTCTGGGATCGCTCGGCGAGGCTGCGACGCTGGGCTTCGAGGAGAAGATTAGCATTCTCGAAAGCTGCAAGCGGGCCGCCGGAAGCCGCGTCCCGGTAATCGCGGGCATCGCCGGGTTGAGCACGGTCGAATGCGTGGCACTCGCGCAACGCGCTGAGCGTGTCGGATGCGATGGCCTGATGGTCTTGCCGCCGTACGTGTACCGCGGTGATTGGCGTGAAAGCAAAGCGCACTTCGAGGCGGTCATTCGCGCCACACCACTCTCGTGCATGCTGTACAACAATCCGATCGCGTACGGAACCGACGTGTCGGCCGCACAAATGCGCGAGCTTGCCGAGCGGACCAGTCTGCACGCGGTGAAGGAATCGAGTGGCGACGTGCGCCGCGTGACGGCCATCAGAGAGGAGCTCGGCGATCGATTGGCGATCTTCGCGGGGCTGGACGACATGATCCTGGAGTCGATCCCGATGGGCGCGAGCGGGTGGGTCGCCGGTCTCGTGAACGCGCTGCCCGAGGAATCGGTGCGTTTGTTCGAAGCGGGGCGCGACAGACGCTGGGACGAAGCGCGCTCGCTCTACGAATGGTTCCTCCCGCTCTTGCGGCTCGACACGTTGCCGAAGTTCGTGCAGCTCATCAAGCTCGTTCAGACGGAGATCGGCCAGGGCAACGCCCTGGTGCGTCCGCCGCGTCTCGGGCTCGAGGGCAGCGAGCTCGCGCAAGCGCGTGCACTGATCCACGAGCGTCTCGCTGCGCGTCCGTCGATCGTCTCGCGGCCGGCGCGTCGGACGCCGGCGCCGGTGTGGTAGCGTCGGGCAGCTCGTACGAGCGAATCTACGCGGTCGTTCGACGGATTCCGCGTGGCCGCGTCACGACGTATGGAACCGTCGCACGGCTTGCGGGACTCGGCGGACAGGCGCGGCTCGTGGGCTATGCGTTGAGTGCGTTACGCGACGGAACGGGAGTGCCTTGGCATCGCGTAATCAATGCACAGGGGCGATTGAGTCTCGAGCGCACTGCGTCCAGCGCTGGCGTGACGCAGCACATGCGTCTCGCGCGCGAGGGTGTCCGTGCTGATGCAGCGGGGCGAATCTCGCTGGCGAAGTATGGGTGGCGTGTCGAGGCGACCGGTCCCGACCGCCGCATCCCGAGGACGGGCACTCGTCCACTCTCGCGGACGACCGGCAAGCGCTAGAACGCGCGTCGCGCGAAGCTAAGCCGAGTCATGACAATGACTTTACGCCGTCGATGACGGACGGCTCCGCATGGTCTCGTCCATGCTTTTGTCGAGGGGTGAGTCGGACAACCTTCACACTCACTTCTCAACAATATGCGCAGCCTTCATCGTCTTCTCATCGCCAGCGCAACGGTCGCCACAGGTCTCGCGGCGGCGGTGCCGGCGGTCGCGCAGGCTCCCGGTTCGGGCACAGTGCTGCACGTTTCGCCGTACGTCGGCTACATGGTGTTCGGCGATTATCTGAAAGGCCCGCTCGGCACGACGCTGAGCAACGCGCCAGGCCTGTTGTACGGAACGCAAGTCGGATTGTCGCTCGCGCCGAATCTGTCGCTGATCGGCAACGTCGGCTATTCGTCGTCCGACATCAAAGTCGGCATTCCGTTCCTCGGCGGCATATCCGTCGGCAACAGCTCGATGCTGATCTATGATGCGGGGCTCGAGTACAACTTCGGGTCGTCCAAGGCGGGCGCGATGCCGTTCTCGCCGTTCGTGCAGGCGGGGGCCGGTGCGATGCACTACAACATCAACGAATCGATCCTCAATACGCAGGCGACCAACTTCGCGGGGAACGTCGGCGTCGGCGCCGATCTCGCGCTCGGGCGCGGCTTGGCGTTACGAGTGCTCGCCAAGGATTACATCGGCAAGTTCAACTTCCAGGACGCGACCGGACTCGGCATCACCGGTCAAACGGCCCACAACTTGGCGTTCAGCGCAGGCATGCGGTTCGATTTCTAAACCGAATTCGGTCGAGCACGCGGCGACAACTTTCGCC
>DASVYG010000260.1:0-21536 GCA_036392315.1 Gemmatimonadaceae bacterium | reverse complement strand
AACAGATCATGGATGTCATTTCGCCACCCGAGCAAACGGATCCGCTCACGAATACCAAGCTCGTCGATCTGTCGTTGGAGTGCCTCGCGCGCACTCCCCTCACCGCCGATCACGAGCACCGCATCGCGGCCGCTCGGGGCGTCCAGGAATAGGCCAAATGCGGTGACCATCATGTCGTAGCCCTTGATCGGCTCCAGTCGCCCAATGCTCCCAATGATGTTGACGCCGGCCGCCAAGCCCAATTCTCGGCGCAGTGCGCCGCTGTCGGGGCGGGGAGCATAGAGCGTCGTGTCGATGCCATTCGGAATGCAAACCACGCGGCCAGGCGGGATGCGCAATGCCTTCGGCAGATCCTCGGCGAGACGCTGCGACACGGCGACGACCGCATCCGTTCGACCTGCGGCAATTCCGTCGAGAAGCCGGTCCAGCCAGGGATCAGGCTGGCGGCGACCGTGTTCAGTATGAATCACCGTGTGCACGCCGGCTCTTCGCGCAGCAAGCGATGCCTTGTACCAAACGCCGCTGTGCGTGTGTACGACATCCGGGGCAATTCGCTTGATCGCTCTCGTCAGTCCCCGAGGGCTCAGCATCGAGAGCCGAGACATCGGCTTGGCGACATGCAGATCAGCAACCCTTCCGAGCCCCTCGGAGAACCGCCCGAGGTACTGCAGACACAGGAGATGCGTCTCGAATCGATCTCGATCCGACCGCGAGATCAAGTCTGCCACGACGCGCTCGAGACCGCCGTAGTTGAGATTCTGAACGATATGAAGAACACGCAGGCGCCGGCGAGTCATCGACGTTGGAACCAATCGAGAGCTTCACGAAAAAACGGAGCCGGATCCGAAAAGCGAAGTACCTCGAGCCGGTCCGCTCGGTGCCATGTGACAAAGTCGAGAATTGCCCGCCTGAGGCTGGGGCTTCCCGGCGGCAGGGCCAATTCGTCAGCCGATTTCCTGATGCGCGCTAACAAGTGGTTCACGTCTCCCCATTCCCAGCGGCTTCGAATGCCGGCACGGACGGGACCAACGGGCGGAGGCGTTGTTCCGAGGGCGTGGTGAACCAGAAGCGTCGGAAAATCAATTCCCGCGTCGATTGCGAGCTGGAGCGAACCCCAAAAGCGCCCGTTGACCTCCATCAAATACGGGATACCGGTCTGTTCGTCCAGTTTGTACTCGATCATCGCCACGCCTTTCCATGCGAACCGATCGAGCAAGGCGCGCGAGCGGGCCACCAGCGACTGACTAGGAGCTACTGATTCACGGTATACGCTGACTCCTCCAGAAGGCGGGCTTTCCCGGATCCGACGGTGGCCGAACGCCGCAACGGTCTTGCCCTCCCAGACGAGGAGAAACACCCCAATTCCGGGACCGACGATCCGCCGCTGCACGAGAATAGGGAAGGCCTCGGCCGGATATTCGCGCAAATGTTGAATGAGCTGCGCCGCATCTGATGCGTGCGAGACGCTCACCTTCCTGCGCGCTTCCGCCGCCTCGACCACCGAACGCGTTGGTTTCAACACGACAGGGAATCCAACGCGGCTCGTGTCGATTCCATCGATACAAGACGGCGTCGGGACCACCCATTGTTCCGGTACCGCAATTCCGACCTCCTTGGCAGTCTCGAGCAGCGTTGCCTTGTCCGAGATCCGCTCGAACTCGTCGAGCGTGGCAAAGGGAATGGACACGCCCGGGAACCGATTCCGCGCGCCGAGGATCGCGAGTAGCGAGTTCTCGGTCATCGGAAGTACAACGTCGACCGCGAGATCGCGGACGACGTCCTCAATGGCGGTAACGAAATCGGCCGGGCGGTCGAGCGAGGACGCTACCTTGACATGGTGTCGGGCGAATCGCGAGACACCGGCGAGCGATTGGGCTCGCGATGACGCCACGACCACGGTGAACTCGGCGCGACCCAGCGAGCGAACCGCCGCGAGGGCGGCGCGCTGCTCGCCGTCGGTCACCAGTACCACGCGGCGCGCGGCCGTCGTGAGTTCTCCCTTCACGGTGGACCGGGAAAGTGTGTCGCTAGACAGCCGCCACCCGCGCTGGACGGCGTCCGCGCATTTGGCGAACGGCCGCACCAATCGGTGCCCTGGCCAAGCCCAATTCCTCTTCGCACGCTTTCTGGATCCCCATCGCGATCGCAGGAAGGACGTACGACTGATCGCTCCACGCAAATGACACGAACGTCCCACATACGGCGAAGCCGAGGAATGCGACGGGAACGTATAGCGTCGCCTGGTACATGAAACGCTGATCGGGCGTGCCCTCGGTTGCCCACGTTCTTGGCATGCGGCGCCGAAGCTTCAACAATCCCGCGACGCTGCCAACCACCAGCGCTCCCCAAAGGACCAAACCGGTTATGCCCGTTTCCGCGCCGGCTTCCACCCACGAATTGTGGGGAGCAGACCATTTCACACCAATGCCGAGCGCCGTCATCTCCTTGGCGTAGTCGGATAGGAGCCCTTCGGCCATCGTGAAGTTGTCGATACCGATACCGAAGACCGGATACTGGAACATGTACCCGATTCCACGCTTCGCGAGATTTTTCCGACCTTGTCCGGCGTCCCAGTTGTAGTCCGCCTGTGGATTGGTGATGATGCTGCGCATTGAATCCCAATATCCCGACGGAGCGAACACGGTCAGCAAAGCGGCAATGCCGCCGACGTACAGCATTCGCTTCAGCGCCGAAACACCGGGGAGGAAAAGCAGCAGCGCGAGTCCGACCGCGAGCGTCCCGATGAACGCCCCTCGCGACGCGGACATCGTGATCGTTTCGGCGATGAGGACCAGCCCGCCCATCCACAGAAAGCGCGTCATGCCCTTGCTCGTTTGCATGACCAGGATGACGAGCGGAAGCGTCATCACGACTATCGTGCCGATGTCGTTCGCATCGTAGATCGCCGTGCCTTGCCACTTCGAGACGTGTACAATGAAGACCGATACGAAGGCAAGTATCACTCCGCCCAGGGCAGTGGCCCAGACCATTCGTCGCACGTCGGTGACGCCGCGCAGGCTGACGAGCAGCAAGACCGCTACGGCGAGCGTCTTCCAGTAGACATTCAGGATGTAGAGCGCTGCGTGACCCAGCGAAACGCCAAACACGGCAGACGCGCAGGCGATTACCGCTTGCGCGAGAATGAGCTGGGGAACGCGATGGCGGAAAATCTCGAAGTTGATCGACTTGGCCGGGTTCAGAATCGCATAGAATGCGCAGGACCCGAACAATACCAACCCCAGCCGTAAGCTGCCGGCGCCTGGAATGTCGGCAGTGACCTTGCTGATGGTTTCCACGAGCAGCAGCAATATTCCGACGCGAAACGGATCCTTGAGCAACGCCACGGCTTTTGGCGCCGTCGTTTGTAACCGACGCCGGTTAGCTACCCGGCCAGATGCCGGGTTCAATGGTCCGGGCTGGGCGGGAATCCTCTGCCGTGTTGGAGGGGGTGTGCGCATGCTGTGGCGCTCGGTATGTCGGTGAGTCAAATGAAGTTCCCGACCTGACTCGGGGCGCAACGTGTTAAGCTATCGACGAGGCGCGAATAGACAAGCAACGTTTCCTCCAACCGCCGACTCGCGGATCAGATTGACCTTCCAATGCGTTCAACTGTCCATGCAGCATGAATAACATTCGTAGCTCCAGGTCCCACGCGCACGCGGCACCGACCGACGAATGAGCGCAATCGCCATTGCCCTGGTGATCCTTCCGGTCGCCATGGTCCTTTACACATACGTCGCCTACCCAACCATCCTTTGGCTTTTGGCTCGGGCAAGACCACGGCCTGCCGGGACCTGCGATGAGCTATCGACCTGGCCGACGGTTTCCGTTGTGTTGCCCGCCTACAATGAAGGAAGGCAGATCGCGGGAGCCATCGAGGCACTGCTGGCCCAAGACTACCCGTCCGATCGCTGCCAGATCCTCGTCGTCTCCGACGCATCGACGGATCAAACCGATGCAATTGTCGAGCAATACGCGAGCCGAGGTGTCGAGCTACTTCGGATGCCGATTCGCGGCGGAAAAACCGCCGCTGAAAATGCAACGATCGCCCGCTTACGAGGCGGAATCGTCATCAACTCGGACGCGTCGATTCGCCTTCACCCGCTGGCCGTGCGGAGGCTGGTGGAGTGCATGGCCGACCCATCGGTTGGCGTCGCCTCCGGCCGTGATGTGAGCGTCGCGGTCGGTGAGCCGGTCGCCAATGCGGCGGAGGCAGGATATGTGGGTTACGAGATGTGGCTTCGCGCTTTGGAGACGCGGGTTTCGGGCATCGTGGGTGCCTCCGGTTCGTGCTACGCGATTCGCGCCGACCTGCACAGGATCCCCATTCGCCGGGATCTGAGCCGGGATTTCTCCGCGGCGCTGACTGCGCGCCTCCACGGATATCGGGCCGTCTCTGCCGATGACGCGCTGTGCTACGTCCCCCGGACGCCATCGCTCAAGCGCGAGTATTGGCGAAAGGTGCGCACTGTAGCCCGCGGTATGGAGACCCTTTTTCAGAATCGCGAGCTGCTGGACCCGACCCGCTTCGGATTGTTTGCCTGGATGCTGTTCAGCCACAAAATCTGTCGCTGGCTGGTGCCGGCGACGGCCCTATGCGGGCTGCTCGCGCTCGCCGCGTTGGCGCCGAATCACTCTTGGGCCAGGCTCTTGGTGGCCGGGGCAATTGCCGTCCTGGCCGTCGCTGCTGTTGGTGCCCGCTGGCCGGATTCCCGTCCAATGCCTCGTGCAATCTCCCTAATCACCTTTGGGATTGCGGCGAACTTGGCGGTCATCCACGCCTTCGCCCGGGTTCTTGCAGGGCGCGAGGATCACATCTGGGAACCGACCCGTCGCGAAGGAGCGGCTGCGGTGCCGTGACGCGCAACACCGTCAAGAAGCTCATAAAGCGCGCCCTTCCGGCGTCAACGGCCAGGCTGCTTGGCGACTGCCGGGGAATGCCGCCGGACACAGCGCTCACGTATTTACGTCTTCGCGCATGGCGGAGGCTCGGCGTGCGCTCGGATCGGGCCATTCTCCGCCGAGCTGCTCCAGAATCTGTTCTATTCGTTTGCCACGGCAACATCATGCGGAGCCCAATGGCGGCCGAGGCGTTTCGCTTGCGCGTGGCGGCTGGTAAACGGGCGGTCGGAGTGGCTTCTGTGGGAACTTGGACGAGCAATGGACGCCGGGCCGACCCGCGTGCAATCGCAGTAGCACATGAGATGGGGATTTCCTTGGAAGAACACCGATCCCGAAGCATCACGGCTTCCATTGTCGCCAACAGCGATTTGATCTGCGTGATGGACTACCGAAACGAGGTCGACGTTGTGACGCGGTTTCCGGGGGCAGCCAGGAAGACAATCCTCCTCGGCGCTCTCAACCCAACGCCGACGGCAGGACCTGAAATTCCCGACCCGTATATGATGAACCCCGATGGCGTCGCCGAGTGCTACCGCCGACTAGTCCCGGCGATCGATGAGCTCGTGCGGGTGCTCCAAATGGACTGACACGAAAAAAAGGAGCCGACCGAAGTCGGCCCCCTTTCCTGCCCCGTCACTCTACTACCAGCCGCCCCGGCGGAATAGCATGACAGGCAAGGTCATCGACATGATTCGCAGATCCTCGAACACACCCTGACGTCGAACGTACTCGAGGTCGAGCCGCACCTTTTGGCGCACGTCTTCGATGCACGCGTCATACGATTGATTGATCTGTGCCCAACCCGTGATACCCGGCTTGACGCGTTGGCGAAGCGGGTATTCCGGAATGTCCTTGCGGAGCTCGGCGAAAATGGATGGACGCTCGGGGCGCGGGCCGACGATGTTCATGTCGCCACGAATGACGTTCCAAAGCTGCGGGAGCTCGTCGAGACGCGTGGTGCGAAGGAAGCGGCCGACCAGGGTCACACGCGGATCGGACTTCGCCGCCCACACGGCGCGGCCATCGGGCTCGGCGTCCGCGCGCATCGTGCGGAACTTGTACATCTTGAACAGCTTACCGCCGTGGTCGTGGGTCCGGCGGTTGTAGGCGCGAGCATAACGCCACCGGCGGTCCATGCCGACGCGAACCTGCGAATACAGAACGGGCCCGCGCGACGTGAGCGCGATGGCCATGGCAACGAGCAAGAAGACGGGTGCCAACAGGACCAGCGCGATGCTGGCCACCGTGAGGTTGAGCGCGCGAGAGAGGACCTCATCGCGCTTGCGCGGAACGATCGCCTCTGCCTTGACCAGTGCGATCTCGACATCGGCGAACGGAACGGTCGGAATCTCAATTGCGATGTCGGCAGCGGCCGCACCATGATGCATTGGGCGCGAGTGCTCGACGTTGACTCCAAGGAGCGACGCATCAGAACCGAATCCCAGCTGACGAGACACAGCTACCTGCATATACGAGGCATCCTCCGAAACGAGTCCGATCGTCGACTGATTACTGCGACGTACCAGTCTTGGTCGCGGGGGAACCCTATGCAGCCCCCGTGCTCGTGACTCTCACTATCCTCTTCGTCTGTAAGTCAAAACGCTACAATGGGATAGAGTCCATGGCAGAAAACCGTGCCTCGGGGGATGTGCTGCATCTGTTGCGGCTACCCCACAGATTTCCTGCGACGTCGCAACAGCGCGCGCCACAACCGTCACGCGCAAGAGAAAAGACGCGGGGGGCCGATCGGCCCCCCGCGTCTTTTTTGTGCCGGCGCATTTCTGGGGAAGATCTTCTACAGCGCCTCGACCGCAGTGGTGGAAGCAGCGGGCGCAGCCTGTGCGACTTCTGCCTCGGTGAACCCGTATCCGGTCGCGTAACCGTAGTACTCGAATTCGCCCTTGAGCTGCACGCCGTTGAGCACCGCACCGATAATGTTGATAGGAAGCCGGTCGACCAACAGAAGCTTCGCAGCTGCCAACCGCCGTTCGGTTTTTCCTACGCGAAGGACGACGACCAGATTTCCCAGGGCCGCGGAGATCGCGTACGCGTCGATGCCCGCTGCCAAAGGCGATGTGTCGAAGATGACGACGTCGTAGCGGCTACGGAGTTCGGCGACCAGGCGTGGTAGTGCAGCGGAGGTCAGGAGTTCCGGGCTATGCGGCTGGCGCGAGCCGCAGGGAACGAACGCGAGCTTTTCGTGGGACGTCCGATGAACGATAGCCGAGTAGTCGGCGCGGCCCGACAGATACTCGGTCAAGCCGTCCTTCATCGGCAGGTCGAACACCTCATGCGCAGTTCCGCGCCGCGTATCGCCATCGACCAGCACCGTTCTGTATCCGGCGTCAGCGAACGACATAGCCAAGTTGGCCGACACGAACGATTTGCCATCACTGGGCGCCGGGCTCGACACGGCGACCGAGATCGGCATGGTGGTTGAACTTCTCACGTGCATCCGTAGCGATCGAAAGGCTTCGACCAGGTGTGCGATTTGGTCGGGCGAGCGGTTCGTCACCGCGCCCTTCGGGAATTTTGGAATCGCTGCGGCGATGGTCATGCCCAGCTCGTTCACGACCTGATCCGGATACCGTACCTTGCCATCCATCGCGTCGAGCAAGAGCGCAAGGCCAATCGCTGCACCGAGTCCGCCGAGGATGGCGATCGCCATCATCCTGGGCGCTGTGTTCTTCGATGGCTCGAGAGGCGCAACCGCCGAGTCGAGAATCGTGAGGTCGGGAGTGGCGCCCGCTTCCGCCAGCTGCGCCTCGGCGTATTTCGTCTTCAGCGTAGTGTATAATCCCTCGGCAACAGACACCGAGCGGCGTAGGCGCATCTCTTCGATCGTGCGAGCGGGGATCGCCTGGAGATCGGCCGAAGCCGTCGTGATTCGAGTGTCGAACTGTCCTTCTCGCTCCTTGATCGTGACGAGGAGCTGCGCCGCGAGCTGGGGAATCGTCTGCTTTTCAAGCGTCGATACGGCCGTGACGAGATCCCGCACAATCGGATAATTGTCCGTGTACACTTGGCGCGCAGCGGAGAGCTCGGCCTTTTTGTCGTAGAGCTGCTTGAATGCGCTGCGAAGGGCCTCCGCGCCGGGGCTCTGACTCACGCTCGGAATAAATAGCGCTGCCTCGTAAGGCACCTCGCCCGTGGCTGCATCGCTGATGATCTTCTGCAACGCGTCATGATCATGTCGCAAGTTGTCATACTCGATCTTCTGATCGAAGTAGCTCTTGAGCACCGGGTCGCGGGTTTCCGTCAGTCCCGCCGCGACCGGCCCGCCCTCGGCCGGCAGCGTAATCGTGTGAACGCGAAAATTCTCGAGCGCCGACTCAGCGTCGTGTAGCGATGCCTCGGCGTACGTCAACTGCCCGGCGAGAATTTGAGCGAATTCCGACACATTCTTCTTCTTGAGCTCCGCGGCGACGCCGACGAACTCGTTGAGCCACGTGTTCATCGTTCGAGCCGCCAACTCGGGGTTCTCGTCGCTCATGGAGAGAATCAAGAAATTGCTGTTTTCCCTGAGGCGAGCGTCGAGACCCTGGATTTGCTTAACTGCTGCCTCGCGGGGGGTCAGGACGGTGAACTCGATCGTCCTTTCTCCCGAACCCGTGAACGTGGAAGCTGGTAATACCCAGCGAAGTCCGGCGCGACGACCCAAGGAGTCGGTGGCCGTGCCACTGTCAGGCAAGATTCCGCCGTCAAGCTGGAGATGCCAACGCTTTCGGCTCTTGTCGATGACCAGCTCGTAGTGTCCCGGGGCGAATCGATCGGCGATCGCGAAGTTGGCGAAAACCGGCAGATCGGCGGGCTTGTCCGGCCTGACGTACAGGGTGAGCTTCCGCACGACAGCATCGGCAATTCGATAGCTCTTGAGCAACTCCACCCAAGCCTGGGCGCTAAGCAGGCCCCCAGTCCGAATCGGGCCTGTCCTGTCCGCAGACGTTGGCGTTTCTGATTGAATCCAAACGGTTGCGCTTACTGTGTACTGAGGGCGAACGATGCGCACCGCAGCGATGCCGCCGCCGACCGAGAGCAAAAAGACGCCGAGGATGAGCCATCTATATCGGCGAAGTGCGCCGATTGCGCGCTCGAGCGGCCGCTTGGGCATCGCCGGCGCCGGAAGCGCCGATTCCGACCAGCCTTGGACCGCGGTGGTCTGGGGCGAGTGGACAAGCTCCAGTGGGGGAACGTCTTGGGACATGTGAACCGCGTCGGGTCTGGGGTTGTTCGGAGACGGAGGCTTTGAGTGCAGCCGACGAAGGCCTTAACGATACAGTGATCGAGTTACGATTATGGTGATGATCGGAAGCACGATAGCTAGCGTTGCTCCCCACGGGAAATTGCGTTTTTCGCCGACGGTGATCTCGTCGCCGGCACGCATGTGGAGCTGATCGATCGACAAGCCATCGGCGAGCGCGGTGTGAGTGTCCTTCGCGTCCCAAATGACCTCGGTGCCGCGCCGAACAGACACTTTGCCAAGGTCAGCGTTTCCGGCCGGCCCGCCCGCCTGCATGATGACGTCCGTCAAAGGAATGTCGGCGGCAGTGTAGAAGTAGCCCGGATGTCCGACCGATCCCAGTACAGCCACTCGCACCAGCGGCGTGGCGCGGACGACGGGCTCCTTTATGTAGCGGCCGAGGTGCTGTCTGATGCGGTCAACAAGCTCCGCACGAAGGACGCCGTCCAGCGGCAAATCGTCCATCCGGGGGAACTCGAGATGTTTGCCTCCCTTCCCGCTCTGAACGACTAGCGTTTCCGGCTTTGTCATAATGTTCGCTCCCTCGACCTGAACGAGGATGCGATCACCTTCCTGGAAGTCGCCCTTCTCAAGGCGGGTTCGGAGCAGCCACGCCTCACCCGTTCGGTGCCCCTTTTCGGCGGCGGTCGCCATGGAGTCGAGCTCCTGGCGCGTCTCGAACTGACGCCGCGCTCCGCCAGCCGGAGCGATCGCCTGGCCCAGGCAAACATTGCCGAGCGCGAGATATGCTGCCACGGCAACGAGATAGGCGCGTGGTGCCCGAACTGAGAACATCATCAATGGCGTATCCAAGCGAAAGATCGCCCGCGGACGCTTGGCTGCGCCTCGGGAGAAGGTTTCAAGAGATTGGTGCTACGATGAATAGCACCCGTCATACCATGACACCCGAACCCCAAATTTGACTCCAGGACCGCCGGAAAGCGAGTTAGGGTCACAACCTAATGGCCATTGGTACAAAGCCAGACTCTCTGTGTTGCGATCTGGCAACGCCACGATGCATGTGCGCAACACTTCGTTCACGAGTCCGCTCTCGGTGCCGTCCTTAGGCCGGTTGCTGGTTATTCGTACCCTGGGTATCGTTCGGCCCAGGACGCGCGGCGATGCACCCCAGGTTCGGGTGTGACGTCGCGTTTTGAATGTGTGGTCGTCCTTACGTTGGCCGATGCCATTGAGGGCAATGTCGTGGAGCGATGCATGTGGAGTGCGCGACGGAACCGAACTGTTTTCCCCCAACCCTCCAAACGAGCCGCGATATGCGGCGGCGCTTGGCTGGCGGTGTGTTTCGGCACCAGCGCTTTCAGCCTCGCCGCCTCGAGCTGCGGCGGCGACGGGCTAGCCCCGGTCGATACCGCAAAGGTCGAACCTGCCTCGATTAGCATCGATGCACCCTCGTTCGCGATCGAGCGCGGGTTCCACCGGACGCTCACCGCCACGGTCAAAGACAAGAACGACAAGACGATCACTGTCCCCGTCGTCTGGCGGAGCAGCAACGAAAACGTTGCCACATTCGACGCAAACGGGCGCATTACCGCAGTCGACACCGGCGTCACCAACGTCACCGCATCATCGCTCGGCGTAACCTCTCAACCGATCGGTGTCCGGGTTGTCTTTGTGAGCGCGGCGAAGCTCGCCCCGTTCCAATGGACGGCACCGAACGCGGCGAGCCCGGGATCGGTCGTCAATGACTCGATTCGCGTCGTTGCGACGAACGTCGTCGGCGGTCCAGCAGCGGGCGTCATCGTGAAGTTCGCGATAACCGGAGGCGGCGGCAATTTATCGGTTACTACCGCCACTACGGGACAAAATGGAGTCGCCGCCACCAAATGGACGCTGGGCTCCGTCCTTGGCCCGAACTCGATCACGGCGACCGTCGTCAACGACGACACCGTGCCCATCGCGTGGGTGACCGACAATCCTACGAAATTCTCGGTGACAACCTATAAGGCCATGTCCGTCGTCGAGGGCGATGCACAAACGGGCCAGATCCTGGACCCGCTGCCCGTGCCGCCCTCGGTCAAGTTGGTCGATAGCACGGGGAAGGCACGTGTCGGCGTGCCGCTCACCTTCACCGCAACGAGCGGGGGGCGGGTGGCGACGACGGTGGTGTCCACCGGCGCCGACGGCGCGGCATCACCGGGAACCTGGACCCTCGGCGACATCCCGGGGGACCAGTCGTTGATCGTACACGTGGAGGCAGCAACCCTCACGCTGCACGCGCATGCCACCGGAACGCCGATTCATTACATGCCGGCATCGATCGCCACCGGAGGTTTCTCGACCTGCGGCATCGGCAGCGATGCAACAGCGAGCTGTTGGGGTCCGGAGCCGCAGGTTGGCGACGGCGATTCGATCGTCAAGTCGGTTCCAACGCCAACCAAGGGCGGAGTTCTCTTCAAGTCGCTCGTCGGCTCCGTCGCGTTGGTCACGGCGAACACCGCGAGCGGCCACTTTTGCGGGGTGTCGACCGCGGCCGCCATCTACTGCTGGGGCGTCGATGGCCTAGTCGACACGACCGGCATACGCTCTTTGGTGGCGAGTCCAACGCGCCTGCCGAGCGACATCGCGTGGGCGCAGGTGACACTCGGTCTGAGCTTCGCGTGTGCGCTGAACACCGATCACGTGGCCTACTGCTGGGGTCAAAACGGAAAGGGGCAGCTCGGCAAGCGCGACACGGTGTCGAGCCCCGTTCCATCGCCGGTGTACGGCGGATTCACGTTCTCGACCCTCGCGTCGGGAAGTAGCCACACGTGCGGAATCACCTCCGACGGCACGACGCTGTGTTGGGGCTACAACGCGCAGGGACAGTTGGGCGACGGCACCACGACAGATCGTGCGTCGCCAACTGTCGTCGGTGGTGGCGTGAGCTTCCAGGCCGTCGGCGCAGGGGATTCGTGGAGCTGCGGACTCTCGAAGACGGGCCAGGCGTATTGCTGGGGAACACTCCAAGGTGTGGCGAATGCGCAGACGCCCCATCTGTACGCGTCGACGCCCGTTTTCACGTCGCTCACAGTCGGCGGCTTTCATGCGTGCGCGCTCACTGCCGACGGGAGTCCGTACTGCTGGGGCGCGAACCAGTTCGGTCAGCTGGGCGACAGCACCCAAGTCAATCGCACCGACCCGACGCCGGTGGCGGGAGGCTTCAAGTTCAAGTCGCTCAGCGCGGGCTTCTTTCACACTTGTGGTCAGACGACCGACGGCTCGGTGATGTGTTGGGGCCTCAACTCGGCGGGAGAGCTGGGTGAGAAGCCCTCGGTGTCGGGGCCGTTCAGAGTCATGCCTAGATTCATTGTGCTCGGTGTGACCCCGTAGTTCGCCGCCGCGCTCACGCGGTACTATCCACGCCCCGACGGAGTCTTCCCAAGGATCATGACGTCGAATCGAGCTGGTTTGTTCGCGCTCGCCGCACTACTCCTGGTGCAGCGTCCAGTCATCCTCGCGGCGCAGGAAGCTGTTACGGTCAGCGGCCACGTTTCCGCCGACAACCGCCCGATCAAGGGCGCGACCGTCCGAATCCAAGAGCTGAATGTCGGCGGCTCGACCGACGCCGAGGGATTCTACAGCTTCATCGTGCCGTCGTCGCGCGTTCGTGGACAAACGGTGACGCTCACGGCGCGCTACGTTCGGTACAGCCCGTCGTCGGTCCAGATCACGCTCGTTGGCGGAGCGCTCTCGCGCGACTTCACGCTGGTCCCACCGGGTGAGCGTCCGCAGCCATCCGCTCCCCAGCCGCGAGCGACATCGCCAAGCCCGAGCCCGAGTTCGAGCACGCCGCCGACGGGCGCGTCCGGTCCCATTGTGGCGCCGATCGTTCAACCGACGCTCGATAGCACGGCGTTCGACGAGCTCGCGGGTCCGGTCGATGTCCCGGGCGCACTGGCGGGTCGCGTCGTCGGTCTAAGTGTGACGAGCGCGGGGACGCTCGGTGGCTCGGAGCCGGTCGTGCTGCGCGGGTATCGGTCGATCCTTGGCACGAATCAACCGTTGTACGTCGTGGACGGGATACCGGTGGAGAACTCGAGCGTCGTGACGCCGGGGCAGCCCTTTGGCCTCGGAGGTTTCGACTACGGCAACGCCATCCAGGACCTGAATCCCGCGGATGTGGCGTCGGTGCGCGTGCTGCGAGGACCCGAGGCCGCGGCGCTGTACGGCGGCCGCGGGGCGAACGGCGTCGTCGAGATCTCGACCAAAAACGGCCGAGGGATCATCGGCTTCGAGGTGTCGGCCAACCAGCAGCTCAGCTTCGAGTCGAACATACGGCTTCCGGAATTACAGAACTCATATGGCCAGGGCCTCGGCGGCCAGTTCGCGTTCTTCAACGGGATGGGTGGCGGGACCAACGATGCGGTGGCGGAGAATTGGGGCCCGGCGCTCGCGGGCCAGCCGATCGCCCAGGCGAGTCTCACCGAGCCGCGGCGCGCCGAGGTCAGGCCGTGGGTGGCGCATCCCGACAATATGAGCGCGTACTTCGAGCGCGGACGGACGCTCAAGACGAGTGCGGCGGCTCAGGGGTCGAACGAGCATGCGAACTTCCGGCTGTCGGCCGACTTGCGCGACTCGCGCGGGCTCACGCCGGACAATCGCCTGAGCAGGCAGGGCATCGGCCTCACCGCCGATGATCAGCTGACCGATAACCTGACCGCGACGATCCACGCGCAATTCGGCGGGCAGCAGACACACGGCCGCCCCGGCACCGGATTCGACACCAGCAATCCGGTCGCCGACTTCATGCGCATGGGACGGCAGGTCGACCTCTCGCAACTCCAGGCCCACACCAAGGACGCGTCGAACAGTCAGATCAGCTGGAACTACGCCGGTTTCAACAATCCGTATTTCGCGGCGTTGGACAACACCAACAGCGACGATCGGACTCACTTGCTCGGCGGCGGGGCGGCGACGTATGCGTTCTCCAACACGTTGCACGCCACGGTGCGCGCGGGCACCGATCACTCCAGCGCGACGCGTGACTTCACCATCGACTCGACGTGGATGGGTGGTTTTCCATACTATGCCGGCCGCGGCGACTTCTCGAAGGGCGGCTTCCAGCATCAAAGTATCACGGCCTCGGAGACGAATGCCGAGGCCTTCGTGACGGGCAATCCCGCTGTGTCTGCGGGCGGTCTCGCGATCACGGGCGGCGTCAGCCATCGGACAAACAACTTCCATCTCGCGAGCACCGCGTCGGACTTGGCCGTGCAGTCCGCCACGGCTCCGACGACGTCGGCCGACGTTACCTCGGACGCGAACACAAACGCCGTCTACGCCAACGCCGCGTTGACGATCGCGGATTACGCCTCGCTCGGTGCCAGCGTGCGCAACGAGTGGTACTCCATCCTTTCCTCCGGAAATAGCTCGGCACTCTACCCGTCGCTGACGGGAAGCATCGATTTGGCGCGCTCCGGCGGGATGCGCGGCGGTGCTCTCGGATCCGCCATCATTCACGCCGGCTGGGGGCGCTCGGGCGGAGAGATCTCGCCGCTCCTCTTGCGCAGCATCTTCACCGGAAACCAGACGCCGGCTCCCAAGGTGGAGGCGAGCCCCAACCTCGGACCGGAGGCGACAAACACATTCGAAATCGGAACGCAGCTCGGATTCTTCCGCGGTCGGTTGGGCTTCGACCTCACCTATTACAACGAGCAGACGTCCGACGTGGTGGTGGGACTGGCGGGAACGGGCGGGTCGATCGTCGCCACGAACGCCGCGACGATCTCGAATTCTGGTTTCGAGGCGCGGGTGACGATGACGCCGATTCGCGTGGGCGCGAACCTCGACTGGACGATCGCCGCCCGGTATGCAAAGAACACCAACACCGTGGATGACCTGAGTAGCGGCGCGTCGGCCGTCGCACTTGGACCCACAGTCAGCGGCATGACCGTGGAAGCCATCAAAGGCAGCGCGTTGGGCGCCCTCGTCGGCAGCGGATTCCAGCGCGACCCGGCCACCGGCGCGCTGCTTCTGCAGGCCGGACATCCGATCCCGGAGACGAAGACGCGTGTGTTGGGCGTGATGGCGCCCGATTGGGTGGGAGGCGCGAACACCACGTTTCATTACGGGGCCGTGGAAGTTACGGCGGTCGTCGATGCTCGTATTGGTGGAAATATCTTCAGCACGAGCAATCTGGCGGGGGCGACATCCGGCACTCTGGCGGAGACTGCGTTCCGACCCGACACGGGGCTTCTCATCGCGGGCATCGACGTGGCAACCGGTAAGGCGAACACGCAACACGTGACAACCGAGGCGTACTACCACTCCCTGGCGGGAATCCAGGAGCGCTGGGTGTACGACGCGAGCGTCGTCAAGCTCCGCGATCTGCGACTAACTGTTGCGCTACCACTACGAATGTTGCCAGTATTCAGCGCCCAGAGCTTTCGTGTCGCCCTGATCGGCAGAAATCTCGCGATGTGGACGAAAGCGCCGAACATCGATCCAGAAACCGCGCTCAGCACGTCGAGCTTCCAGGGGGTCGAGATGGGTCAGCTCCCGACCACGCGCAGCATCGGTTTGCAGCTCAGCATCACGCCCTAACTCGCCGGGTTTTCCCCGGCCGCAGTTGCAGAATGCAATCGACACAATTGCAGCGTCCTCGCGACACCGGGTTCGAGGCGCGCGCGCAACCGTGTCGTTGCGCGTGCGTAACGATTGTGTCCGCTTTGACTTAGATGTAGGGCCGTCGCAGTGCCACGCGGAATGGAAACTGCTTCGGCCCATGATCTTAAGCCCACCTAAGATGCCACCCATTTCGCAGTCCACCATTTACCAGCGTCTGCGCGATGAGCTGGTTGCCGAGCCACGAACATGGCTCGTCACCGGAGTTGCCGGATTTATCGGGTCCAATCTCCTGCAGGAGCTGTTGGCTCTCGGACAGCGAGTGGTTGGCCTCGACGATTTCTCGACCGGATATCAGACGAACCTCGACGAGGTCCTGGATGGCGATGCCAGCGGAACGTTCCGCTTGGTTGAAGGTGACATTCGGGATCTCGACGCGTGCCGGGCCGCGTGCGACGGCGTCGATTATGTGCTTCACCAGGCGGCGTTGGCGTCGGTGCCACGATCGATCGACGATCCGTTGACGAACACGCGGGTGAACGTCGACGGGTTTCTCAACGTGTTGGCGGCGGCGCGCGACGCGGGTGTGCGTCGGGTCGTCTATGCGTCGTCGAGCGCAGTGTATGGTGACGCGACGGACATCCCGCAGAGCGAGGACCGCGTTGGTCGTGTGCTCTCGCCGTATGCCGCGGCAAAGAAGACGAACGAGTTGTACGCCGATGTGTTTCAGCGAACGTATGGACTGCAGTCGATCGGCCTTCGCTACTTCAACGTGTTCGGCCGACGTCAGGATCCCGAGGGTGCGTATGCGGCGGTGATCCCGCGCTGGGTGTCGAACTTACTAAACGGCGAGCCGTGCGACATCTATGGTGATGGAGAGACGAGCCGGGATTTCATCTACGTCGCTAATGCGGTGCAGGCGAACTTGCTGGCTGCTACGGCGGACAAGCACGCGACCGGCGAGGTGTACAACATCGCGTGTGGCCATGAGACGTCGTTGAATGAGTTGTTTCGAATGATTCGTCTGGGCCTGACGGGCTATCAGCCGTCGGTCGCGCAGCAAAAGCCGGTGTACGATGGATTCCGTCCCGGTGACATTCGGCGGTCGGTGGCCAACATCTCGAAGGCGAGACGCAGCCTGGGGTACGAGCCCGTGGTCAGCGTGGCGGAAGGACTTGGCGAAGCACTGGAATGGTACGCGGCGCGTGCGCGGGCGGATTACGTCGTTGCGGGAGCGAGTGTAGTCGATCGTGGTGTAATTCCCTAATTCAACGAATCGGAAAATGGTCGACTTACAGAAGACGCGCCTCGTGCTCATCGCGAGTGATGGTGAGTGGGAAGGTCGCTCTCTCGAGAGTGTATTCGAGCTGAACGGATACAGCGTGATTCGGGTGGAGCGGGGCCGGCGTGCTCTGGAGCTCGCTCGCCGGACGCCGCTCGACGCACTCTTTCTCGACGCGGGTCTTGCCGACATGGGCGGTGTCGAGGTGTGCCGGGCGTTGCGCGACGATCCGCTGTTCGATCACGCCACGCCCATCGTCATCACCAGCTCCGTGCCCGCGGCGCACCGAGTTGCCACGGCGGCGTTCGCCGCCGGCGCATGGGAATACTGCAGCCAGCCGATCGAGGTCGAGACGCTTCTGCTCAAGCTCGGCACGTTCATTCGCGCGCGCCGGGCTCTGCGCGACGCGGAGGCGGGGTTGCTGATCGATCCGAGCACCGGGCTGTTCACGAGCTCCGGACTCGTCCAATGGGCCAAGCAGCTCAGCGCGCGCGCTGTCCGCAAGCGTGAGCCGATCGCATGTGTTGCGGTCATGCCGCAGACGATGAGCGACACGCGCGTGTGGTCGAGCGGAGAGCACGCGAGCGAAGAGATCACGAACGAAATCCTCAACCACGACGCGCTCGCTCGGGTGGTCGACGTGTGCCGCGAGGAGGCGCGACGGTCCGACGTGATAGGGTATCTGGGCCAATCGCGTCTCGGAATCCTTGCCCCCGATACGGACGCCGAGGGCGCGCAGATGTTCGTTGGCAGGCTCACCAGGGCGCTCGAGAAGGCGGTGCCATCAGAGGGACGCTCCAAGGCGTTCTTGCATGCCGGCTACTGCGCCATTGCCGATTTGTCCGCGGTGGATGTCGAGCCGACGGAAATGCTGCGTCGCGCCGAGATCGCGCTCGATCACGCGCAGGTTCCGCTCTATGAGCATGTGGCGCTCAACTTCGACAGCATAACCGAGCCTTGAAGTATTAGCAGGGCATTCTGACCGTTTTGTTGGTCCTCCAACGGTTAGGCGAGATTGTTGCGTCGGCGCTACGGTGGTAGTTCGGTCCGAATGGCCGACCTCGCCCCATTAACTGCGTATATCGGATAACAGGGCGACCGGCAATTGTTGCCTGCTATTCTCGCGAACGTGACCCACCCGTGGTGTCAAGCCTTGACAGATTTCCAGAAGATGCCAATTTGTGAGCCGCCTCACGAAAGCAGCATGTGTTGTTGCACGCATCCCACACCCTTACGCCTTCTCCAATGAAGACGAAGTTTGATGATGAATTCGGGATCTTCACTCCGACTGGCAACGCGACCATACCGATCTCGGTTGAATCAGAGATCGCGATTGCGGGTGACGGCGCCGGGTTGGCGGACTCCCCCAGCATGTCGAACGCTGCCCGGGGTACGATTCGAATCCTGATCGTCGATGATGATCGGACACTGCGCGAGGGTTGCGCGAGCGTCCTGCAGGTAGAGGGTTACAACGTCAGCACCTGTGGTCGCGGGGACGAGGCGATCGAGATGGTTCGCCGCGCGCACTACGACATCGTCATGGTCGATCTGTACATGACGCCAGTGCCTGGCCTCGAGATCCTCAAGGCCGTATTGACGATCCGTCCCGGGACCATCGTGCTGGTGATGACGGGCAACCCGAGCGTTGCGTCGAGCATGGAAGCGCTTCGGAGCGGCGCCTGGGATTATCTCCCCAAGCCGTTCTCGGGCACGCATCTCCAGGTCTTGCTTGGCCGCGCCGCGTTCGCGGTGCTGGCCAGCCGCGAACATGAAACTGCTCGCACCGAAACGCGCGAGTCGTACGGCAACAGTGACAAGCTCACGCTCCTCGGCACGTCGGCTTCGTTCCGTAGAGCCGTCGATCTGGCGCGAAAAGTCGCGTCGACCAACGCGTCCGTCATGATCGTGGGCGAGAGCGGTACTGGTAAGGAGCTGATCGCGCAGTTCGTTCACAAGCACAGCCGGCGTGCGAATCAAGCATTGGTCCCGCTCAATTGCGCGGCGCTCCCGGAGCATTTGCTCGAATCTGAAATGTTCGGGCACCGCAAGGGTGCGTTCACTGGGGCGGACCGTGAAAAGGTCGGCCTTCTCGAGATGGCGAACGGTGGAACGTTCTTCCTCGACGAACTGACGGAAATGCCGTTGCCGCTCCAGGCGAAGCTGCTCCGTGTAGTGCAAGACGGCGTGCTGCGCCGCGTCGGCAGCGAGCAACAAGACGCAGTGGTGGACGTCCGCTTCATCTCGGCCACGAACCGGGATCCGGGCGACGCCATTCGCAACAAGCATCTCCGCGAAGATCTCTATTTCCGGCTGAACGTGTTTCCGATCACGGTCCCGCCGTTGCGCGATCGCGTGGAGGACATTCCGATTTTGGCGAATTACTTCCTCGAGCGGTTCTGGACCCGGCACCATTCGCCAAAGGATGCACAGCCCCATTTCGGCGACGCTTCGCTCGACTTCTTGATGTCGCGCCCATGGCGCGGTAACGTCCGTGAGCTGCAGAACGTGATCGAGCACGTGGTTGTGCTGGCCCAGGCGGGCTCCGAGATTCAGCCCGACGAAATTCCGGTGCACCAGGATTGGACGCAGTCAGCCGAGTCCGTGGTCAATGCCACGATTCACAACGACGCGTACCACACGGCCAAGGAGCAGGTGCTCGCGACGTTCGAGAAGGAGTATGTCACCAGGCTGGTAGCGCGCGCGTCCGGCAACATGTCACGAGCGGCGAGGCTCGCCAACGTCGACCGAACGACATTGTACAGGCTTCTGGAGCGCCATGGGTTCCGGCGCGACGGAGTTGGCTCGGCCCAAATTTGAACCTAGGAACGACGCGCGTATCTCTCGACAACCAAGCGTCACTAGTCGCCACCCGTTGACCGTCAGGCAGGCCGAAGGACGATTGACGACATCACGAGCGCCAACGACCGTCGACTCGTCCGTTGTGTGGCAGGCGTTGACCAGGGCCGTCGATCGGGCGGCCGCGACGCTCACAAACGGCAACGGGGCTGAAGTCACCGAGCTGCGACGCCAGCTCGGTGATTTGGTTGCACGAATCTGGTTGCAGTCGGCGTCCGGCTCGCCGGTCGCGCTCAACGGACAGGCGCCGGTGCAGGCCGAGTGGGTTTCGGCGCTACGCACTGCCGTCATCCAGCAACTCGCAGCCGATCCTCGCGCGCCAGACGGCCGCGAGTTGGTACGAGTGTTGTCGGCATTCGACGCCCTCGCCGAGCAACACACCGCACCCGCGAGTACGCAGTTCACGGAACAGCTCTCGAGCCCCGACGCGCTCCGCGCCGTCGTCGAGATGGCGCATGACATGCGCTCGCCGCTCGGCTCGATTCTCTTTCTCGTCGACACGATTCGTCGCGGACAGAGCGGTAACGTCAACCCGGTGCAGGAGCGCCAGCTTGGTCTGATCTACGGCGCCGCGCTGGGATTGAGCACGCTCGCCTCGGACGTCGTCGACGCGATCAACGGTGACCGGCTGGTGGACGGCCGGTCGATCCCGTTCTCGATCAGCGAAGTCATGCTCAACGTGTGCGCCATCGTCCGGCCCCTTGGCGAAGAGAAGGGAATCACGCTACGAACCACGTTCCCGCAGGTCGACGGCCGCGTTGGGTATCCGTCGGCATTGAGCAGAGTGCTGCTCAACCTGACGAGCAACGCCGTTCGCTATACCGAGCGCGGCTCCGTGTCCGTTGGCTGCACCGAGCTGACGCAAACGCGCGTCGAGTTCTGGATCGAGGATACAGGACGCGGAATTCCCGATAGCGTCCTGGCGATGCTATTCGATGGCTTCCGTCCCGCCGCTGCCGGAATGCGTTTTTCGAGTGCCGGGCTCGGGCTGGCGATCTGTCGGAACCTGCTCGAGAAGATGGCGAGCTCGCTACAGGTCAAGACGGAGATCGAACAAGGGACGCGGTTCTCGTTCGAGATCGAGCTTCCGCCGGCGTAGCCGGCAGAACGCGCGTCACTTCGCTGACCAGCCGCGCGGCGATCTGTTCTCCGGTGGAGTCCGCGCCGGCAAACGCGCGCTCGAAGGACGCCGAGTCCTTGGCAGATGCGTTGACGGGCACGACGACCCGAACAAGCGCCTCCTCGGTGTGGCCCATCAGTGCTGCGTCGCGGAGAAGATTCCACTTCACCGCATACTCGCTCGCGACCACGCGCCCGCGGCCCTGGTACCAGTAGTAGACGATCGCCGTGGATGGACCGTTCTTGAGCGTGTAGTGATTGACGAGGTACGGAACCCCACTCGCGTCGATGGTGCGCGTTCCGCTGCGCAGCACCTCCCAACCCGCGCCGGGCAGGCAATTGCGCGGCGAGTGAATCGTCTTGCCTTGCGACTGGCGATCGTAGTAGGAGACGAGGGTCGTGAAGGCGACGACGGTGTCGCGCATGTATGCTCTGGCGACATAGTCTGTCATGCCGGCGACGCGTCGCTCTTCCTCCGAGACATGCTGATCGACCACCGTGTATCCTGGAACCGCGGGCAGCACCGTCGCGAGCGGCGCCGATAACGGCACGGCGCGCTGGAGGTGCGTTTGC
>DASVYG010000259.1:0-20038 GCA_036392315.1 Gemmatimonadaceae bacterium | reverse complement strand
CCGGCGGCTTCGTTCCCTTCGCCGCGACGTTGGCGACCGAAGCTTTGTTCGATGCCTTTCGCGCTCTGGATCGTAAAAGAACGCTCTTTCACGGCCACTCGTACACGGCCAATCCGATTGCGTGCGCCGCGGCGCTCGCTTCGCTCGCCCTCCTCGATGAAGCCTCTGCCGAGCGGCGACGCGCGATCCAGCGCGAGCACGAGACGGCGGCGCTTCGCCTGTCGTCGCTGCCCGGAGTGGAGAACGTCCGCGTTCTCGGGACGATGCTGGCTATGGAGTTGGTCGCGATCGATCGGGGCTACCTGAGCGACATCGGTCCGGCGCTCCGCGCCTTTGCACTCGAGCGCGGGGTGTTGCTGCGTCCCCTCGGCGACACCGTCTACCTCCTGCCGCCGTACTGCTCGACTGCGGCGGACCTCGCGCTCGCGTACGAGGCAATCGCCGAGTTCGCCGAATCACGATGATTCGCATCGGCATCACCGGGACCGATACGGGCGTCGGCAAAACTTTCGTCGCGCGGGCAATCTCGAGCGCGCTCCGCCGGCGCGGACTGCGTGTCGTTGCGATGAAGCCGATCGAGACGGGCGTGTCGGCCGATGATCCGGCCCGAGACGGCGCGCTTCTGGCTCACGCCGCCGGTGAGACGCGGCCGCTGTCCTCTGTCGCGCCGCTGACGTTTGCGAGCCCCGTCGCGCCGCTCGCCGCCGCGCGGCAGGCCGCCACGACGATCGACGTTGATCGTCTCGATGCCGCGGTGCGACACGCGAGCACTGGT
The DNA here is from genome assembly GCA_036392315.1 of Gemmatimonadaceae bacterium. GTDB lineage: Bacteria > Gemmatimonadota > Gemmatimonadetes > Gemmatimonadales > Gemmatimonadaceae > JAQBQB01. Next base: position 19,263 of record DASVYG010000259.1, on the reverse strand, counting down.
GCCGACGTGCTCATTGTCGAGGGCGCGGGAGGACTGCTTGTACCCGTTGCGAACGGGGTGGCGTTCGACGGACTGTTCGCCCGATGGTCGCTCGACCTTGTGATCGTCGCGGCGAACCGCCTCGGCGTCATCAATCACACTCGGCTCACGATCGCCGCGGCTCGTGCGGCCGGCCTGCGCGTCCGTTGTGTCGTGCTGAATCGTCTCACGCGCGACCCAGCCGACGCCTCGGTCGCTCACAATGCGGAATTGCTCAGAGAACTCGAAACCGTCGCTGTCGTCGAACTTCCACCGCTCGACAACCCGGATGATCTGGCATGCGCGGCGACACATGCAGAGCAAACCGGGCTCATTGGTCTGCTGGTGTCATGAGCCGTGGCGTCTCTCTGGATCTCGCGGCAGCAAGCATTCGCCAACATCAATCACTCGCTCTCCATGCAAGACTGGAACACCCTCGCTGACCGCGCGCTCGCCGGAGAACTGATTTCTCGCGATGACGCGCGCGCCGTATTGCAAGCACCCGACGAGCTCCTGCTCGATCAGCTCGCGGCAGCCTATCGCGTCCGCCGACACTTCTTCGGCAATCGCGTCCGTCTGCATTTCCTGTTGAACGCGCAGAGCGGCCTCTGTCCCGAAGACTGTCATTACTGCTCGCAGTCGGCGGTATCGAGCGCGGAGATCGAGAAGTATCCGTTCATGGGGCGCGACAAGATTCTCGCCGCCGCCGAGCGCGCCGCGAGCTTGAACGTCGGCACGTTCTGCATGGTGATCTCGGGACGAGCGCCCGGCGAGCGCGTGTTCGAGAAGGTCCTCGATGCGGTGAGAGAAGTGAAGTCGCGCCACGACATGCACGTGTGCGCCTGCCTCGGACTCCTCACCGAGGACCACGTTCGCCGACTCGAGGAAGCGGGCGTCGACCAGGTCAACCACAACCTCAACAGCTCGTCGCGGTTCCACGACGAGATCGTCACGACGCACCGCTTCGAGGACCGCGTGGCCACCGTCGAGCACGTGGGTCGCTCACGAATGAAGACCTGTTCCGGCGGCATCATCGGCATGGGCGAGAGCGACGACGACGTGATCGACCTCGCGCTGTCATTACGCGAGCTCGGCGTGCGGAGCGTGCCGGTCAATTTCCTCATTCCGATCCCGGGCACTCCGTTCGAGGCGCGGGGTGCGCTCGATCCGCGACGGTGCCTGCGCGTGTTGTGTCTCTATCGCTTCATCCTGCCGTCGCAGGAGATCCGCATCGCTGGCGGTCGCGAGGTCCATCTGCGTTCCATGCAACCGCTCGGACTCTACGCGGCGAATTCGATATTCATCGGGGATTACCTGACCACTCCCGGCCAGGCGGCGCGTGCGGATTACGAGATGATTCGCGACGCGGGCTTCGTCCTGGAGGCGCCCGACGGTCGGGCGCTCGAGCCGAGCCAGCTCGACGTGCTGCTCGCCGAGGTTCCGCAGCCGGCGTAGGCGGAGCTGCGGTCAGATCAGCGGTAGCGCCCGCCGATTCGTCTCACCCTCCACGACCGAATAGCCGGCGACCGCGATCGCCTCGCGCAGCTGGTCGATCGTCGCCCGGCCATCGTGCTCGACCTCGACGGCGCCGATGCTCACGTCGGCGCGCGTGATGCCCTCGACCGCGGTCAGCGCCGTGAATACGGCGCGGACGCAGTGTTGGCAGCTCATTCCGTCGACGCGGACACGCGTGATCATGCGCGAAAGATAATGCGATGATAGTTTCCGTCGCATGAACATCGCCTTCCTTGGTTTGGGTGCGATCGGACGCCCGATGGCGGCGCGCATCGCCGCGGCACATATGCCGCTCGCTGTCTGGAATCGCACCTCCGAGCGTGCGGCCGAATTCGCCAGTCAGACGGGCGCACGACAAGCCGTCACGCCCGCCGACGCCGTGCGCGACGCCGACGTCGTCATCACCTGTCTGTCGACGTCGCCCGATGTGTACTCGCTCTTGGACGGACCCGACGGACTGCTCGCCGGCATGAAGCGCGGTGCCACACTCGTCGATTGCACCTCGGGCGACCCGAGCACGTCGCGCCGTATCGCACAGCGCCTCTCGGAATCGGACGTCACCTTTCTCGACGCCCCGGTGAGCGGCGGTGTGAGTGGAGCCGAGAAGGGCGCGCTGACGATCATGGTTGGCGGCGACGCCGACGTGCTCGATCGCGTGCGTCCGGTGCTCGAGACCTTCGGGCAGAAGATCGTCCACTGCGGCGGCGTCGGCGCCGGAGACACGGTGAAGGCCGTGAACCAGGCCTTTCTCGCCATCCATCTGCTAGCGGCCGCCGAAGGGCTCGCGACGCTAGTCAAAGAGGGCGTCGATCCGACCTTGGCGCTCGAGGTCATCAACGCATCGAGCGGCCGATCCAACTCGTCGATGAATCTCATTCCCGAGCGAGTGCTCACGCGCGCCTTTCCGCGCACCTTTCGTCTGGCGCTTCTCGAGAAAGACATCGGCATCGCCGCCGCCATGGCGCGCGAGCATCGTGTCCCGGCGCCCGTGACGCAACTGACCGCAGACGTGTTTCGAATCGCTCGTGGTGAGCTCGGGGATATTGCCGACCACGTCGAGATCGTGAGGATGGTCGAGCAATGGGCCGGAGTGGAAATCGTATGACCAGTACCATGGCGCGTGATGCGTCATACGTCACGACGGTCGAAGGCATTCGCGCGCACTTTCCCGCGCTCGAGCGCGTGCACAACGGCAATCCCGTCGCATACTTCGACGGGCCGGGTGGAACTCAAGTCCCGCGAGCGGTCGTCGACGCGATGGACGACTACTTGTTCAACCACAACGCCAACACGCACTGGCGTTATCCCACGAGCGAAGAGACCGACGCGCTCATCGCCGGCGCCCGCGAAGCCCTGGCTGACTTTCTGAACGCTCGCCCCGACGAGATCGTGTTCGGGCAGAACATGACGACGCTCACCTTCCATCTCGCGCGCGCACTGGGCCGCCAATGGGGCGCGGGCGACGAGATCGTCATCACCGAGCTCGATCACCACGGCAACGTCGCGCCGTGGCGCGCGCTGGAGAAAGACCGCGGCGTCACCGTCCGCATGGTCAAGATGCGCACCGAAGACGGTCGTCTCGACTGGAAGGACCTCGAAGCCGCGATCACGCCACGCACCAAGCTGCTCGCCATCGGCGCCGCGTCGAACGCGCTCGGCACGATCACGGACGTCGCGCGCGCCATACAACTCGCCAAGAGTCGCGGCGCGCTCACGTTCGTGGACGCCGTCCACTATGCCCCGCACGTGCTCGTCGACGCCGGCGCGATCGGCTGCGATTTCCTCGCCTGCTCGGCGTACAAGTTCTACGGCCCGCACATCGGCGTGCTGTGGGGCAAACGTGATCTCATCGAGTCGCTCGACGCGCCGCGTCTCGATCCGGCGCCGCAGGAATCGCCCGAGCGGCTCGAGACCGGGACGCAGAACCACGAAGGGATCGTCGGCGCCGCGGCGGCGGTCGACTTCCTCGCTTCATTGTCGCCAGGCCATCGCGACCGCCCTCGACGCGAATCGCTCTCCGTCGCGTTCGACGCGCTGCATGTACGCGGCATGACACTTCTCGAAACGCTCTGGAATTCGCTCGCCCAGATTGACGGGCTGACGCTGTACGGACCCAAACCGGGCACGCCGCGCACACCGACCCTGTCGTTCACCATGCGCGGCGTCAAGACGGATGACATCGCGATCGCACTCGCCAAGCGCGGCGTCTTCGTGTCGAACGGCGACTTCTACGCCGCCACCGTCGTCGAGCGTCTCGGGCTGGTGCCCGATGGGTTGCTTCGCGTCGGATGCAGCTGCTACACGACCGAAAGCGAAGTGGATCGCCTCATCGACGGCGTCCGCGCGATCAGGGGTTAGTCGGCCTTCTTCCGCGAGACGAGCGTCTTCTCGAGCGCCGGCGTGTACACGTCGTAGATCGAGCCCGGGTTCCACATCACCCAGCCGTCGTAGCCGGAGTCGTAGACGGCCTGCTTCTCCGCCTTGAGCTGCTCGGCACCGTACTCCGGTTTGCCGAGCGTGAATGCCTGCAGCCAGGGTCGGATGTGCTCGGGCTCCGTGATCCCCAGCTTCTTGTCACGCTCGCGCGCCCGAGTGATGGATGTGACGATGACCTTGTACGGCTCCGCGTTCGGATTCGCGATTCCTAATTCGCCGTGCGGATAGTGCGATGGATACACCATTGGCAGCACGACATCCGCGAACGGAGAAATCTTCTCCCAGTACTGGCCTACCTCCAGCGGACCGCCCACCGTTGTCACCAGCCCAAAGATGTCGGCCGTCGAGCGGACGCCGAGCTTGTTGAGCCGCGTCTTCGCTTCCTTTAGGTAACCCGCGAGCGCGTCGGGCTTCGACGTGTTGTCTGAGCCGGGAAAGACTTGCTTGGGCAGGCTCGGGTACGGCTCGGGGAAGCGGATGTAGTCGAACTGAATTTCCGCGAACCCCATCTTCACCAGCTCTTCGGCCACGCCGATGTTGTAGTCCCAGAGCTCGCGGTGATACGGATTCACCCAAGCAATGCCCTTCTTGTCGCGCCAGATCGAGCCGTCGGCGCGGCGAATCGTCCACTCCGGATGCTCGCGCGCCGTGACCGAATCCTTGAACACGACGAGTCGGGCGATCGGGAAAATCTTGTGCGCCTTGAGTGTATCCAGGAGCGCGGCCACGTTCGCGACTCGCGCGTGGCCGGCGTTCCTGGCGAACGCAGGGTTCGCCGTCTTGTAGTTCAACCCGAACTCGTCCTTCATATCGATGACGAAGGCGTTGATTTCCGTCGAGTCGGCGGTCGCGATCAACTTCGCCATCCGGCGCCGGCTTTGCGACGCCCACCGGTTCACGTAAAGCGCGCGCACGATGTTCGTCGTTCCCGTATCGGACGCGCGGGCCTCCGCGGGGATGGTGCCCGCGGCCTGTCCGGCGGGAGCGGCCTTCTGGTCCGCGTGCTCGGCGGCGGTGCTGCACGCGGCGACCAACAAGAACACGAACGAAAGACGGTGCATGATCGTCGAGGATGAGGTGCGAGTAATCTAGCCCGGACGTCGTCGACGCCGGGCGAAGCGAAGGAGTCACTGTGCAGTATATTTGCCACGATGCTCCCGCCCCGTTTCACGCTCCGATCATTCATCCTCCTCTTTGGCTCCGCCTGCGTCATTGCGTGTGCCGGAACACGAGGATCGTCCGGCGACTCGACGCCCCCACGCGGCGAGTTCCTGCTGAGCAGCGCCGACTCGACGTTCTGGATCAGCACGATGGATGGAAAGACGAAAGCCCGCGGAGCGCCGCTCATGCTGGCCCGCTACGACGGTCGATTCTTCGAGTTGTACACGGCCGACGATGACTTCTCGTACGAAGACGCTCTGTTGCTCGGCGAGCGTCTCTATCGGCGTGATCTCGTCACCGGCGACAGCGCCGTGGTCTTTGCCGACACCACAGTCCCTCGCGTCGCGAGCGCTTACGCGCGAGCCCATCCCGATGAAGAGCCGCTAGGCCCGAATGAGGACGGTGCGGCTGACCCCGCCACGTCCGCTACGGCCGAGGTCGATGTCCTGGACGTGTTTGGGCCGTATTTGTCGTTCGAGTACCACGTCGATATCGACCTTCCGGGACGCCGCCCGTGGCACTCGAGCCGCCGCGGCGTGCTCGACCTTCGCTCCGGTAAACAGGCCACCGTCTCCGATCTGTTCGGTGTATCGGCGGGCCGTCGCCTAGAGTCGATGGGCCGCCACGTGTACGAGGCCCAGCGCGACTCCATCCTTCGCGCGCGAGCGGATCTCGGGGCCGACGATCGCCTCGCGGCGGTCGCCTTGTCGCGTCTGCGATTCGATGAGCGCAGCTTCGTGCTGTCGGACGTGGACGGAAAACCCGCCGTGAGCTTCGGGGTGCCTGGTATTGGTGAGGGGCCGGCCGGCCACCTCATCGAACTCGAGCCTATCGGGGCTGACTCGGCGACGCCCGCTTGGTGGGCAGATGTCCAACCGAGCGTTCCGGCGACAGACGACCAAGGCAACGACCGCTGGAGCGGTGCGGGTTACCAGATTCTCGCTCGCTACGACACGAGCGGGGAGACGGCGCACGTCTCGATCACCGACTCGACGCGCCGCGAGTGGCCGTTGGCTACAGTCAACGCGCCGCTGCGCCGCGTCGATTGGCTGGATCGCCCACCCGTCCGCGACACCGACCGCCGCGCTCTCACGCGTGCGTTCAACCAGGCGGCGACTTATGGCGACGCAACGCAGGTCGCCATGGCTCGCGCCGGAACTCTCTTCCTCACCACCCGCTCCGGCATTTCCCATGCGTCAGGCCAAGCCAGTCAGCGACAGTCAGCACGAGACGTCCGAGCTCATGATGCCCGGACACGCCAACAACTTGGGACACGTGTTCGGCGGAGTCATTCTCTCGATGATGGACAAGTGTGCCGCGATCGCCGCGCTGCGTCACACACGAACATCGGTCGTCACGGCGTCGATCGACCGCGTGGACTTTCGCGAACCGATTCATTTGGGCGACCTAGTGGTCATGAGGGCGAGCGTCAATTACGTGGGGCGAACGTCAATGGAAGTGGGCGTGCGCGTCGAGGCGGAAGACCTGGCGACGGGCAAGCGTCGCCACACAAACTCGTGCTATTTGACGTTCGTTGCGGTTGATCGGAACGGTCGTCCCATCGAAGTCCCCGACTTGATTCCCCAAACCGAAGACGAATTGCGCCGCCACGCCGCGGCCGAGCAGCGCCGTCGACGGCGGATCGAAGAACGACAGGCCGAGGAACAGGGAAGAAACGAGGCTTGAACGGGCACCGTTTTCGACCAAACCTCTCACACACACTTGTAGCTTCCTAGCATGCAGCTCTTCACCGTCGATCAGGCGAACCGCACGCTTCCTCTGGTTCGGAAGATCGTCGAGGACGTCGTGCAACAGCATCGCCGCTGGCGCGAAACGATTCTCGAGCTCGATCTCGTCGCCTCGACCGCGCGCGCCGATGAACCCCACCAGCGCGGCGAAGAGCTCGAGCGGCAAGCGCTGGCGCTGGCCAAAGAGCTCGACGGCTATCAGCGCGAGCTCGAGGCGTTGGGTATTCAGCTCAAGGACCCGCGGCTCGGGCTCGTGGATTTCCCGAGCGAAACGGGTGGCCGTCACGTGCTTCTCTGTTGGCGACTAGGCGAGCCGGAAGTCCAGTTCTGGCACGAGGTCGACGCCGGCTACGCCGGGCGGCAGCCATTGTCGCCGGAGCTGGTCGGCTAGATTGCGACCATGAAATCCTGGCGCTCTCCCGACGGCATCGATTGGGTCGTCGACGTGGACCTTCCCGGCTCGAGCAACGCGATGGTGATCTTCCGCCATCCGAACGGCGCGAGTGCGCGGCTCGACCGATACAACTGGTTTCTCAGCAACGGCCCCGAAGCTCGCAGCGTGACGTCGCACCTCTCCAAGTCCAAGGTGCTCGATTCCCTCGACGATCAGGCGATCGCTCGCCTGTACCGTCGCTCGATGCGCATCTCACGCCCCGACCCGCTCCTCCCCGCCGTCGCCTCGAACGGTTGACGACGAGAAAACAACAAAGATCTCCACGTTTAGTCGGAGCGCGACAGAAGTCTCAGCTCGCGGCATCTGGAAATGGAACGTCGAGCTCCGTTCCGTCTCTTCCAATTAAAGTTTCGGCGAAAACGCTCCGCGCCTCCCGCTCGAGCTCTCCCGCGTCGCGCGAGTACCGGGCGGAGAAGTGGGTGAGCAAGAGGCGTCGCACCCCGGCATCGCGCGCCACCTGTGCCGCCTCGCGCGCCGTCGAGTGACCCGTTTCGGCCGCCCGCTCCGCCTCCTCGTCGCCGAACGTCGCTTCGTGAATCAAGAGATCCGCGCCGCGGGCGGCTTCGGTCGTCGCGGCGCAAGGGCGCGTGTCGCCGGTGATCACCACGGTTCGCCCGGGGCGCTGTGGTCCGACTAACACCGACGGCTGGATCACTCGACCGTCATCGAGCGTCACGGCATTCCCGCGGTGGATTTGTCCCCAGAGCGGACCTTCGGGAATTCCAATCTCGCGCGCCAAATCGGGGTTGAACCGCCCTTTGCGATCCTCCTCGACCAGCGCAAACCCCAACGATGCCGAGCCGCGGTGGTCCACGGCGAACGCGTTGATCGCGTAGCCCGAGCGCGCCACGGTCTGACCCGCTTCGATCTCCGCGATCTCCACGGGAAAACCCGTCCGCTCGAAGCCGAATGACTCGGCGCGCTTCAACACCCGCGCGGCACCGCGCGGGCCCCACAACCGCAGTCGCTCCGTCCGCCCCTGCAGCGCCATCGTGCGCATCAATCCGATCACACCGAGCAAGTGATCGGTGTGCATGTGCGTGAAGAAGATGTCTTCGAGCGCGAACGAAATGCCGTAGCGCATCATCTGACGCTGCGTTCCCTCGCCGCAGTCGAACATCAGCGTCTCACCCTCGCGATGAATGGCGAGCGAGGACACGTTTCGCTCGACGGTTGGGCGCGAGGCCGAAGTTCCGAGAAGGTGAACGCTGAGCGACATGGCGGGGAATATAGTCGCAGCCTGGACTGCTTTTTGCGGCGCGACCGGCGTATGCCGAAGACGACACAACCCAAGCGTACGACATCTCGCCGACCCAAACCGCCGTTCAAGGCGCAGCATCAACGGCGTCCTGGATTGGAATCCAAGATGTCACCGGCGCCTCGCTTCGAAGCGCCCGACTATAAAGGATCAGGAAAGCTCGACGGACGCGTCGCACTCATCACCGGAGGAGACTCGGGGATCGGGCGCGCGGTGGCCGTGCTGTTCGCGCGCGAAGGCGCCGATGTCGCCATCGTGTACTTACCGCAAGAGCAGAGCGACGCGGAAGTGACGGAGAGCACAGTTGTCGCGGAAGGACGCCGGTGCTTGTTGATTCCCGGCGACGTGCGAGATTCCAACTTCTGCGAAGACGCCGTACAAGCAACCGTCGATGCTTTCGGCTGGATCGACATTCTCGTCAACAACGCCGCCTATCAGAAGCACCAGGGATCGATCGAGGATGTGAGCGACGAACAATTCGAGCGGACATTTCGCACGAATGTCTTTGGATACTTTTATATGGCCCGCGCGGCGGTCAGGCGTATGCAGCGGGGCAGCGCCATTATCAACACCGGGTCGGTCACCGGTTTGGAAGGGAGTGGGCAGTTGCTCGACTATTCCGCGACGAAAGGCGCGATCCATGCCTTGACAAAGTCGCTGGCGCAGAATCTTGTCGATAAGGGAATTCGCGTGAATTGCGTGGCGCCCGGGCCGATCTGGACCCCGCTGAACGTTGCCGACAAACCAGCGCCCAAGGCCGCGAGACATGGGCACGACGTGCCGATGAAGCGGCCCGGCCAGCCAGAGGAGGTCGCACCGACCTACGTGTTCTTTGCCTCGAACGCCGATTCGAGCTACATCACGGGCGAGGTACTGAGTTTGCTGGGAGGAGAAACGACGGCCGGATAAGTACTGGATGGGTGAAGAATGCTCGATCCAGCGTTCCGCCGATGCGCCTTTTGGGCGCGCAGTTTGCACTCGTTTCCACTTTGGCCCGGGGGGGCCGGGGAAACACACGACGTCGGAGGCCCGAATGCACGCGCGGGTTTCTACGTCTCCGATCGAAAGAGCCAACTCTTTAGGAGGAGCAGGATGCCGAATAGACCGGGCAACGACGATCGCATCACGGGCGGAGTTGGCGACCGCGGCGCGCAGCGAGACGTCTCGGGCAACAACGCGCGCGGCAATGGTTCGCAGAGCGGATCTGGCCAGGCGCGCAGCCGGAGCAACCGCGGTTTTGCCTCGATGGATCGTGAGAAGCAACGCGAGATCGCAAGCAAGGGTGGACGTGCGGCCCACGCCAAGGGCACCGCACACGAATTCGATTCGGGCGAAGCACGCGACGCGGGCCGCAAGGGCGGCGTTGCCGTGAGCCGGAATCGCGAGCACATGGCGGCCATTGGACGGCGCGGCGGCGAAGCCCGCGGTCATTCCCGGTCACGCTCGAACGCGCAGACCAACACCGCTGGTGATGAGAACTCGCTCGAGGGTGGCTTCCAGAATACACGCGGAGGCATCAATGCCGATCGTCAGGTCGCGATCGACAAAGAGACTGAGGGCGTGAACGCCAACACGCAGGGCACGCGTGGCGGTAACACGTCGCTCGGCGGCGAGCGTCGTCCCCAGGGCGCCGACGTCGCACCGCGAAACGAAACGTTCGGGAACACGTAAGCACCGCACGACGACTAAGGCGCCAACCACGGCGCAGTAGGACGACAGCTCGCTGACGCCCACCCTCACTCTGCGATGGGCGCGGCGAGCCGTTTTGTTTTTCCGGGCGCTACCGACGCTCGAGAATCCGCTCCAACTTGGCCGGGTCGATGTTCCCACCGCTCACCACGATCGCCGCCGGCGTCGCCACGCGTACGCGTCCGAGCAGCACTGCGCCGACCCCGCACGCTCCAGCGCCCTCCACGCGCTGATGCTCCTCCGTCCACAACCACGCGATCGCCCGCCCAATCTCGGCCTCGCTCAGCACCACGATGTCGTCGAGCCCATGTCGCCCGATGTCGAACGCCTCGTCGTCGATCTGACCGGCGAGTCCGTCAGCCAGCGTCGGCACGCTCTCGATCTCGACCAACCGGCCGGCCGCCAGTGACCGTGACATCGCCGCTGTATTCTCACTCTGTGCGCCGACGATCCGCACCGCCGGCGCTGCGGCGCGAACGAGACTCGCGCACCCGCCGAGCAATCCACCGCCACCGACGTTGACCACCAGCGTCGCCAGATCGGGAATGTCGCCCAAGATCTCGAGCGCCACCGTTCCCTGACCGGCGAGCAGCATTTCACCAAGACACGGATTGATGAACGTGGCCCCGCGCTGGGCCGCGAACGCCTTCGCCGCGTCCATGGCTGCGTCGTAGTCGGGTTGCGACGTGTCGATCGTCGCGCCGAGCGCGATGATTCCATCGCGTTTGACCTTGGGCGCGGTCGACGGGACGAAGATCGTGGCCTGTACGCCGAAGTGCTTGGCGGCGTACGCCACACCCAGCCCGTGGTTTCCAGCCGACGACGCGACGACGCCGCGCGTCCGAGCCTCGGCGGACAGCGTCGAGAGGACGTTCAGCGCACCCCGCAGCTTGAACGATCCCGTGGTCTGCTCGTTCTCGAGCTTGAGGAACACGTCGCCGCCGGCGATCTCGCTCAATGCCGTGCTGCGGACGAGCGGCGTGCGTTTGATCAGCGCACGAATACGATCGGCTGCGGCGAGGACGTCGGTGGCTCGGAGGTCGGAGAACATTGAGATGGAAGAAATGTAGGGTCGCTCGGGAGCGGGGCGGCTTCACAGAGGTTGTTACCCGTCGCGGCCGCGGGTCGTCTTGCTTGACGTATCACCAGTCGCTCTCTAGATTTACGTCAGTCGGGAGCGGCCCCGTGAAATCGCGGGGCCTTTTCCATGGTGCGACGATCGGCTTCGGGCTGCCGCCGCACCCACGACGAAGCGGGGCTGTAGCTCAGCTGGGAGAGCGCTGCAATCGCACTGCAGAGGTCACCGGTTCGATCCCGGTCAGCTCCATTGCAGCACAGGGCAACAGATACCGCTCCCGCTGCGACAATTTACTGGCACAGCTCTCGCCAACGGAAGTTTTGCCCGCCGCCGCTCGGTAGGACGGAGAGTTCCAATGACGGCGCGCGAGGCAGCTCCGGCGAGACTGTCTCCCGAATCTTGAACGCCACGAGCATGCTCGTGGCGTTTCCATTTCCAGCAGCCGTGCAGCCGGCAGCTCAATTGGGCCCGGCGCGCCAACGCCCGCCGAGTGCGCGCGTGTCCGCCTGCAGCGCGACGAACCCGTCGTGGAGGAAACGGTCCTCCTCGATCTCCACCTTCTCGTTCAAGTCGCCGACCGCGTGCGACGCGAGCGATCCGACGAATCGCATGATCGCGCTCTCCTGAACGTCGAGTCGCGTTCGGCGGACGAAGACCGACTGCAGTCCGACGCTGTCCCGCACCCCGATTCGGAACAACGAACCGGCCCCCTCGAAGGGACGGTGCAAGGGCGCGCGCAGGAGTCGTTCGGTGAGCATGGGCAGATCCCAACTCGGCTCGTGCTGCGCGACGACTGTGAACGACCTGTCGTGGCCCAGATTCGAGATGACGAAATCGGTGATCAGGTTGTGAAACCCCACCGTGAACACCTTTACCTTCAGCGACACATCCGACGTGAGCACCGTGCTGTCGGGCCACGGTCGCGGCGGCCCGAGGAGCGTAACGAGCTGGCGCTCTTTGACCCGGTAGCGGACCGTCATCGACCGGTCGCGGCCTTCGACCTCGAACAAGGCGGCGCCGGAACGGTCTGCAAGCGCGAAACGGTATTTCGCGGGACCGAGATACTTGTCCAAGTACCCCGCGAGGTTGGGGTACGTCGCGCGCATCAAATCCGGATGAAACCCACCGGTCAGCACGACGCTCGTGGCGCCCGTCGCGCTCGGCGTGACGCGGATCGAGTCCACCGAGAAGCCGCGGCCGAACACCGCCGTTGCCCGTGGGAAGGCTGTGCGGTAGTCCTCGCGCAGCTCGCGCTCGGTCCTCCCCTCGGCGGCGCCAAGCAGCGTCGATAAGAGAACGCTTATTTCCTCCGCGGTGATCGGCCCGATCGCGAGCTCGACGTTGGTATCCCACCGGTATATCGACGGGGCCATGAGCTCGAGCGCGATCGTGTGGCGCGTGTCCCCGGTGCGAGTCGGCGGCGTCAGGAAAGGGCGCGGCTCCAGCCAATAGCGGCCATTCGTGGTCGTGCCGCTGACGTAGAGCAGCCGCAGACCCGGCGACGGCCGCGACACCCAGATGAGCGTGTCGTCGAAGATCCGCGACGGCACGAGCGCCGACTGGGCGAGCCGGACGCGGGCGACGTCGTATTTCGGTGCGAGATCGACCTGGGTGAACCGCGTCGCAACGGCGTCGAACAGCTGATCGGCGTGATTCTCGGCGATGGCCGGGCTTGGCCCGGCGGCGCGAAGAGTATCGCTGCACGCACCGGCGCCAGCCGCGAGAAGGGCCATGGCGGCGGCGCCACGGAGGGAGGCAAGCGCTGATGAATGCGAGATGTGCAAACGACAGTCGTTGATCGAGTTAGCGAGTCTGGCGCCGGCGATTTGACGGCGTTCGGCGCGCTCGCGCGGGGTTGATCGAGGTTGCTAACCGAACTATAATCAATGAGTTCCGCCGTGCGGGACGAGCTTCAATCAACAACGATTGCCCCTTGGTGTAACTGGCAACACGCCTGACTCTGGATCAGGAGAGTCCTGGTTCGATCCCAGGAGGGGCAACTCAGAGCCCGACAACACGTTGTGTGCTGTCGGGCTCTTTCGTTCTCCTGCTGGGCTGTCAGTAAGGGTGTCAGTTCGTCTTGATCATCACCGGCGCGATGACCTCATGGCGCCTGTTCGCGTCGCTCGTGACCGCGAGCACGTCGGCGTCATCGGAACGCGCAGGACCATGCGACTTGTCCGGACGGCGTCACCGTTTCTTGCCAGTTCTCGGTCGAGTACGACGTGTTATCGATGGTGCACGGAATGCCCGTGCTGGCGAAATCATACTGAACCGCCTCGCCATTGGAGGCCGGAGGCACCTGACCTCTCGCGGTCAGGTTCAGTATCACACCACCAGGCGTCACGACGATGTGAAAATCGCAATCGCCAATTGCAAGCGTCCAATTGCCGTTTCCGTCAAAGAAATGACAAGGCGTCTGGATCGAAATGACGATGGCGCCGTTGGATTGCCCCTGGGCTGCGGCGCCGCTGGCGAGGCTCGGCGCGCCACCGCTGGTGAAGGACGCCCCAACGATGCTAGGTGCATGTGCCGTTCTCTGGGAGGTACGCGAGGACGGCGTCGGGGATGACATGGAACTGCATCCAGAGAAGAACAACGAGGCGAGGACGACGGCGATCGACGGGATACGCATGGCCACTTCCTTCGTCGGTTACGGCGATGCAAGGGGTAAATGGCTGACAACGGGGGATACAATACTAGGAGAGGTCATGCTGTGTCACAACAGGCAAAAGGCGCTTCGGCGCCGGAAGCTTTCAACTGCTGGAAGGGGTGGTCGCCTCCGCTTTGTCAACCACACGCGTTGCACCTGACGAGCGCTTCGCGCGAGTCGTTCGCGGAGTCGCAGACCTTCGGCGTGGGACGGAACTTGAACGATGCCGCGACGGTCGGTATGCAATCGAGCCCGTCGAATCGGTGTCGCATTGATTTGCCCGCGAATGCCGTCGCCTGGCACGACTCGTCGCCAAGGGGAGATGTTTTGGGCCCAAGGCGACCAGATAAACCTCGGAGAACTGTTCGACGAGCTAAGCGTCCCGGATGGGCACCGTGATGCCGTGACGGAGAGGCTCGCCTGCGGAACTTGCTCCATCACTGCGCCGACAGGGCGTTCTTCATCTACCGGTCAACCACCTGCGGGCCGAAAGTTGGACCGCAGCTGCGATCGGTGGACGAGCCGCCCCTTTGCATCGAGGCCGGGACCGCCCAAAGCCCGTCGGAATGCCGAGGTAGATCAGATCCGCCTCGGGGTCCGGCTCTTTCGATCTCAGGCCGCCCGAGTGGCGCTGGCCAAGGCCACGCGCAGCACCGCCAGTCGCTCGGACATGGCGACGAAACCCAGCGACGCGACGTCGGGGCCTATTTCGTCGATGAGTCCGAGCAGGGCATCCTGCGACCGGCGGAACGACGGCGCGCACTCGGCGACTAGATAGGCCGCGACGAACGGGTCGTGCTGGCGGGCCATCTTGATCCCCTCGTGCAACAGCCGAAGCGCATGCGCGTCGTCGCCACGTTCGGCGGCCATGCGAATTCGAAGTGCCTCGACAATATCACGTCCTTGAAACCACCAGTCCGGCCGCGTCTCGACGTTCGCGCGGATCCACCGCATCGCGTCCTCGGCGACGGACCGTGCACCGATGGCGAGCGATGCGAGCGCCTGGCCCGCGCGCGCGCCGAGCTCGACGTCCGGCTGTCCGATACGACCGGCCGCGGCGACGACTTGTTCATAGAGCGACGAGGCCGTCGCCCAATCCTCACGTTCGCGCGCGAGATGCGCCATGTTGTAGAGCGCGGCCAATCGATGGGACTCGTTCGCCGACCGCGTGAACCGGGCGAATGCTTCGTCGTATCGCTCACTCGCCAACGCGAGCTGACCATGACGCAGGTACAAGGAGCCAAGACTGAGCGCCGCGAGACCGGCCAGGTCCACGGCGTGGGCGATGGTCGCCGCCTCGACCGCGCTCTCGTAAGCCGTCTCCGCCGCCTTTAACTGACCGGAGCGTTGATGGAGGCGGCCGATGTTGATGTGGCATCGCGCCTCACCGCATTGAACGCCCGCCGAGCGGAACAACAACAGCGCGCGATTGTGGAAATCGGCCGCGTCCGTCGAGCGACGGTCCATTACCGAGGTTCCGAGTTGTGTCAGCGACTCAGCGAGCAATCGCGCGTCACCAGTCTTCTCGGCCGCGGCAAGCGCTTCGCACGCGACGTCTTCAGCTTCGCGCCATTCGCCCAGGCGACCTTGGCCGTGCGAGATCATGTTCAGCAACTGTGATTCTTCGGCATGATCGCCCAGTGCTCGCGCCGTGACGAGGAGCTCACTGCATGCGGCGATCGTCGTCTGCGCCGGCTGCCCCTGGAGCGAGCGAGTCCGGTGCCGCATGCGGCGCAAACCGAGGGTGGCGTGATCGTCCGGGCGATCGGCGAGGCCGGCCAGCGCGCGATCGCACAACTCCTCGCCGAGCGCGTGGCGTCCTTCGATCTCCGCGACCTCCGCCAGACGATGCAGCGCCGATGCACGGTCTTCGGCGTCGGTGGCCACCCGCTCGGCGAGATCGAAGAATCGGCGCGCTTCGGCGTGCGCATACACCGCGAGCGCGGCACCGCCGGCAACCATCGCATGACGGAACGCCTTTTCGGGAACTCCCGCTTGATCGTAATGCATCGCGATCTCCGCGACGTTCTCGGGCGTTCGCACTTCCATCGCTTGAGCAATCCGCTCATGAATTCGCGCCAAACGCCGCGGGTTGGTCATGCGTCGTACCGCGTCGACGAGCAAGCCGTGCGTGAATGCGAATTGGCTTCCCGACCCATCGGTTGGCGGCTCGATGACGGCGTGCGCGATGGCGTCATCGACGGCGTCGAGCACCTCGTCCTCCGTTCCGGCGCCCGCGGCGATCGCGAGATCGATGTCGAACGCACGTCCGATGACCGCGATCGTGTTGAGAATCCGACGCGTTTCTGGCGAGAGTCGTTCGAGCCGCCCGTCGACGAGACTGGCGAGTGCGGACGGCAACGTCTCGTCGCCATCCGCACGCAGGTCCCAGCGTCCGTGCTCGTAGCGCACTGCGCTTGCGTCGAGCAGCATACGAACGAGTTTCGTGGCGATGAGCGGGTTGCCTTCGGAGCAGCGCCGGACGTAGGCGAGCAGCTCGGGACTCGTTTCCCCGCCAAGGACGCTGCACAGCCACTGCGTCAACTCGACGTCGCCAAGCCGTCGGAGCTGGATCTCGTGGAACCGCTCGTCGCGTGCCAACCGATGCCGCCGCTC
Organism: Gemmatimonadaceae bacterium; assembly: GCA_036392315.1. Taxonomy (GTDB): domain Bacteria; phylum Gemmatimonadota; class Gemmatimonadetes; order Gemmatimonadales; family Gemmatimonadaceae; genus JAQBQB01. Next base: position 2,637 of record DASVYG010000259.1, on the reverse strand, counting down.
GATGGCCTCACCGCGCGTATCCTCGGTCCGCATCGTCAGGCAGATGAGTATTCGCTCATGGTCGAGCTGCGTCATGACGTGTTCGAGAACGTCCCACGTCCCCGAGTCGGCCCATTGCATATCGTCGAGCTGGATGACGAGCGGCCCCGTCGCCGCGGCCAGCCGCAAGAACGACACGATCTCCTCGAACAGCGCGTACTTGTTTGCGCTCGCATCGAGCGCGTCCCCGCCCATGGCGGGCACGAGGCGCGCCAGCTCGCGCCACTGCGTGGCGGCCGCGGCGCCCGTTCGATGGATGGCGCCGATCGTCTCGGCCCATGGTGCGTACGGCGCCTTGGCGTCGGCCTCGCTCGAGCGACCCGTCGCGAGCGATCCGCCGCGAATGGCGGCTTCGGTCATTAGACGTCGAGCGAGGCTAGACTTACCGACCCCCGCTTCGCCGACGATGGAGACGAGTTGCGGCGTTCCACCGACACTCGTTTCGAGCAATCGTATCAGGCGGCGCATCTCGGCGTCGCGGCCGACGAACTGTTTGAGGTCGAGCGTCGGGGCATTTTCGCCCTCGTCGGCCTCGATTGCCGACACGACGGTGTCTCGCCCGCGTCGCTTAGCTTCGTAGAGCGCTCGGTCGGCCGCCGCGAATACCGAATCGAAGTCGCGATGTTCGGGACGCGCACCGACCACCCCGAGCGACAGCGTGACCGAGCTCGATCCTGAATGTTCACGCAGCGGTACCGATGCCTCGCGCACGGTGATCCGAATTCGCTCGGCCAACTCGGCGGCCTCTTCGGCCGCCGCGTGCGGGAGGAGGATGACGAATTCGTCGCCGGCATACCGGCCAATGATGCCGGTCGACGCGGCGAGCTCGCGCAGCGTCCCCGTGACGACGCGCAGGACGGCGTCGCCCTGCAGGTGGCCGTGCGCGTCGTTGATCTTCTTGAAGTCGTCGACGTCGATCACGACGAGCGAAACGGTGGCAAACGGCCCGCGCTCGCCGAGAATCTTGTTCGCCATTTCGATGAATGGGCCGCGCATCAGCAGCCCGGTCAGGTCGTCGGACGGACCGGAGACTCTCAGGGCGCGCGCGATCGAATGCGGTCCAGCCGTGGACTCGTCCGCCGCCCGCGGCGGGATCGATCGCGCGCGGGTTCGCATCAAATCCTCGAAATGGGCAAAAATCTCGGGGTCGAACTGCTTCGCCACATCGCTGCGCATGATCTCCATCGCCGCATCGTGCGACAGGGCGCCTTTGTAGCTCCGTTTCGACGTCAGCGCGTCGTAGACGTCGGCTATGCAGAGCATCCGCGCCGCGCGGGGAATCGCGTTCCCGACCAACCGATCGGGATATCCCTGCCCATCCCATCGCTCGTGGTGGGACCGAACCATGGGGAAGATCTCGTCGGGGAAGTTCATGTCGGCGAGGATCTCTATACCGGATGCCGGGTGGCGCGTGATCAGGTCCCATTCGTCGGGTGCCAGCTTGCCGGGCTTGTTCAACACCTCTGATGAAATGATCAACTTGCCGACGTCGTGTACCAGCGCGCCGATGCGGAACCAGAAGACGTCGGACGACTCGAGACCCGCGCGCAGCGCCAGGGCGCAGGCCAGATTCGCCACGCGCTCGCAATGGCCGTGCGTGTATCGGTCCTTCGACTCGATCGACGCGCTCCAATAGCGGACCGCCTCGATGAACTGCCGCTCGAGACGCGAAATTCGGCGCTCGATGTCCGCGAGGTCGCCGCTCGCGCTGATTTGCAAGAAGGTTTCGTGGGCGCGATTCATATGAATGAGCGCGTCGCGGTGCCGCCCCTGGCGGCGGCACAACTCCGCGTGTTCGCGCGCCGTCTCGGCTGACAACAACAGGTCTCCGCGCTCGCTGGCCCACGATTGCGCGCGCTCGAAATGCTCTTCGGCTTCCGAGATCTCGCCGAGCTCCCGTGCGATGGCGCCCTGCTGCGTCTCGATGTAACCCAACGCGCATGCATCCGGTGTTCGTGCCGATAGACTCACCGCCAACGTGCAGGCGACGCGGGCGGCGGCGAGGTCGCGCCGCGCGATCGCGAGTTCGGCGCGGTGAACTTCGAGAAGAATGCGCGCGGGAATGTCGCCAAGCGCATCAGCGATGGCTGCCGCCTCGTCGAAGGCGCATGCGGCATCATCCCAACGTTGGAGGTCGGCGCACAGCATCGCTGTATCGCTGAGGGCGGTGAGCACCGCCGCCGGTGCGCCGAGCGTGCGGAACTCGCTCAGACACACTCGATAGTGCCCTAGCGCCTGGTCGTGGTCGCCACGCATGAGCGAGATCAGGCCAAGACTGCGCGCCGTCTCCGCGCCAACTCGCACATCGCCGGCCTCGATCGCACGCGCACGCGCGTCCGAATACAAGGTCTCGGCGTGGTCGAGGTCTCCCTCACGTCGAGCGAAGTGTGCTTGTTCGAGGAGATCCGCGACCGAAGGCGTCATGGTCACGGAACCGCAGTGCGTGGAGTGAATGGCAGGAAGTACTCGGACGCGAAAGCGCGCGGCGCCGCCCGTTCGCGGGCGGTCCCGGCATTTCGAAGATCGGCAGCAGGCCCCCGAATCCGAGCCCGACGGCCGTCCAATCGCTTTCTGCCAAACAAGGCTACTCCTTCACAA
>DASVYG010000258.1:0-3123 GCA_036392315.1 Gemmatimonadaceae bacterium | reverse complement strand
GCTCATCGAGTTCATTACGAGGAGCATTACACTCGAGCCGGGAGACGTCATCGCAACCGGCACGCCGGCCGGGGTAGGCTTCGCGCGCAAGCCGCCGGTGTTCCTCAAACCGGGCGACACGATGGAGGTCGAGATCGAGCGCATTGGGGGCCTCGGTAATCCGATCGTCGCGGCATCCTGATCGCGCCGGTTGCGCCTTGGGCGCTGGCGGCGGTTCGCGGTCGAGCCGTGGCGCCCCGATTTGCGATTAGGGATCCAAGTCGACCCAATAGTCCGAGACACCAGGCACATCGCTCAGACGACGCACCACGAGCCTGCCGATCAGCCGGCCGTCGCGCCCGGCGGGAAGCGGATTGTCGAGAATCACCGTCGCGCCGTCACGCGCGACGCACGACAAATGCGGGCCGCCGTCTGCATATCGCGCGCAATTCGATTTCGTGGTAGCGAGCAGCGCCTGCCCGAGTCCACCGGCATCGGGGAGAAAACGAAGCTCGTAGCGGCCCGGCGGCACATGCCAGTTTTGTGACTCCCCGCCGGCGAGTCTGATGCGCGCGACGAACGCGTGATACGGTCGCAGGTCGGTCGGTGCGTCGACCAGTTGAATCACCTCGACGTAGAGGCGCGTCCGTGAATCGCCCGACTCCACCTGAATCACGGTCTGACCAGGGCTCCGCGGCGAAACGCGCCCATGGTCGAGCGTGGCAATCGCGCTGTCGCGCACACTGAGGCGCGCGGCGAGCAGCGCGACGGGACGTCCGTCGACGCCCTGGCCGACGACATGAAGCGGCTTCGATGGCCCGCCGACAACCAGCGTGTAGTTGTTCATACCGAACACGAAGGCGCGGATTGGCCGGCAGTACAGAACGAACGTGGTCGACAGCGGGCCGAGTGACGCGCGCATGATCGCGTCGCCGGACCGCGCACACGTCACGCGACCGTCATTGGAGACGTGCAGGCTGTCGCCCGAGAGCCACTGAATTCGCGGTCGCTTGGACCGGAGCACGTGTCCGGCCGAGTCGACGACGTCGAAAGGAATCTCCACCGTCCGGGGTGTGTTGACGACGACGGTGTCCGACAGTCCGGCGATTAGACGCGCGGGCCGTTCGCCGGTGCAGCCCGCGGCCGCGAGCACGACGAGCACGACGAGCACGACGAGCACGACGAGCACGAGTGCGCCGACGTCGACCATCCGAGCGCGATCACCAACGAGTGTACATGGCTCACTCATGCGACTCATTCCGCGCGCGATAGCGGGGAGGACTCGCCGCGCTTGTGAAGCGACGATCGCCCGTTAGTATTTTAGTACTGATGCGACTGAACATAAGCCACCATTACATGGGGTGTCAATGTCGTTACCTCGGCTGACGCATTTGCAGTTCCTCGTCCTCACGGAGCTCTCTCACGGCACCGGCCGTGGACGCGACTTGCGCGAGCGACTGCATGACGCAGGCGTGCGACAGAGTGGGCCGGCGTTCTACCAGATGATGTCACTCCTCGAAGACGCCGGATTCGTGAGTGGATGGTATGAGCAGCAAGTGGTGGCTGGCCAGATCATCCGCGAGCGACACTACAAGGTGGAAACGGTCGGGAAGAAGGCGTTGCAGGAATCGAAGACGTTCTACGTGCAACTGAGCGGGAAACGTCGACCCGGATTTGCCTATGGGACGTAGCGACGCCACGCTTCGCATCGTCGCGCGACTACTGCCGGGCGAATTCCGCGAGCGAGTCTTCGAGCCAGCGCTGACGGACCTGCAACTCGACGAAGCGGACCCCGCTCGCCGCTCAAACCACGCCCTCGGACGAATCGCGCTGGTCGCCGAGTGCATGCGTCTCGGAGTTCCGCAATTCTTCTGGTATCGTCGTCGACCGACGCGGCTCACGATCGGGCTGGTCGGCGTGTTCGTCGTCACGATGATCGTCGCTCAGCGGCTCAATTACGGCAGGCGGTAAGACTGCGTTCGCCTCGCCGAGCGTACGGCGCCGAGTCAGGGGTTGAGGTCGATTGCCGCAACCACCACGATTTCTCGATCAGCCGTAGGGGTCAGGTCAACGTTTTCGGGCGCGCAGCTGCCAGCGAAACATGCCGATGACCAAAAGCACCCCAATGTAGAACGCCGGTGTGCCGCCCCGGCCGAGCGGGTCACCAGGATGCGCGAGGAGAGTAATGAGCGCTCCGGTCATCACGACAAGCAGCAGTCCGACGCCGAAAAGGGCGATCCGAGGAATGAACAAGGCAATTGCGCCGAGTACTTCGGCCGCGCCGACTCCGAAGACGAACCACTGCGGGTAGCCCCAGTGCAGGAATTGATGCTGCCAGTGATTCGGCACCGGAAATTTGCTGATACCGGCGACACCGATTCCCAGACTCGCCACCACGGAAAGGACCCAAACCACGGTCACGCGGGAACGAGCGAGCAGGGTGGACATGAATCATCCTCGGGAGACGACACGACACCATTGTCTCGAACGCACGACGTGCTTGCGTTAAGGTAATGTCATATAACGTAATGGCACGTTATGTCACAGTCAATGACGCTGGTGGTACCGCTCCAGCAGACCCTCGAATTGACACGGTCTCGTCGCCTCGGCCGAGAGCCTCCGCACCGTCGAGGTCGGGAACGAACGCGGAGCCGCCAAGATTTGTTTGCGAATGGGAACCGTCCGCCCCACGACTCAACATCGAAACGATGACACCCACAGCCATGATCAAGCTTTCGACGCTGAGCAATTCGGAACTTCGGAGCCTGGAGCTTGATCCGGCGACGTCAGGCGACATGCGGATTGCCGTGACGGCCGAGATGACGCGGCGTCAAATGAGCGTCGGCGGATCCGGCGGCCTGTCCGACCTCGACGGTCGCCGCGTGACGCTGGTCGGGCTCGACATTCCATTCGTGAATCTCGTCGTCTTGCTGGCGAAGGTCGCGATTGCGGCGATCCCCGCCATGCTCATCATCGCCGTCGGAGCAAGAGTGGCCAGCATGATAGCGGGCGGAGCCTTCTCGACAGTGTTGCGCTAGCGAGGCGTAGAGTTTGCCGCCATCCCCGGCCTTTGCCGGTCCATCGCTTGAACGCCCGAGAGCATGCGGCCGGGTCTGAGAAGCCACCAAGTAGGCCGTCTCCTTC
>DASVYG010000257.1:0-2963 GCA_036392315.1 Gemmatimonadaceae bacterium | reverse complement strand
CCACCCATGATGCTCATTCCGCTTGCTGCCCTGTCCGCTCTTTCGATTCTCTCGGCACAAGGACCCAGACCGGCCGACTCGCTCGCGCACCAATCGACCGCGGTTGCGACACGTGCCACGCACCCGCCCATCATCGACGGTCGCGACGACGACGATGTTTGGCAGAGCACGCCACGATTCTCCGACTTCGTCCAGTTCCAACCGCGCATCGATTCCCAGCCGTCGCTCAAAACCGAGTTTCGCGTCGCCTATGACGACCGAAACCTGTACGTGTTCGTGCGCATGTTCGACCCGCATCCCGACAGCATCATGCACGCACTCACGCGGCGAGACGTGCGCGGGCCGTCGGATCAGATCAAGCTGCTGATCGACTCGTACTACGACAAACGCACGGGGTTCGAGTTCGCCGTCAACCCCGACGGCGTGAAGCGCGACTACTCGATGAGCAGCGACGGCAACGAAGACGATTCGTGGAACGGCATCTGGGACGTTGCCACGCGCGTCGACGCGCTGGGATGGACAGCCGAGTTCCGCATTCCGCTGTCTCAGCTCCGCTACGCGCGGTCGGCGTCGAACACATTCGGGTTCGGCGTGTGGCGTGACATCGAGCGATACAACGAGCGCACCGCGTGGCCGCGGTATCTGCCCACTAAGAACGGACTCGTCTCACAGCTCGGGCAGCTCACCGGATTGCGAGGCATCACGTCGAGCGAGCGCGTCGAGATTGCGCCGTACGTCGTGACCAAGAACGTTCAACACACGCTGGCTGACTCACGATACGGACGTGACCAGCAGATGACGGGCGGCGGCGACATCAAGCTCGGCATCACGCCGAACGTCACGCTCGATGCCACGGTCAATCCGGACTTCGGTCAGGTGGAAGCAGATCCCGCCGTCGTCAACCTGACCGCGTTCGAGACGTTCTACGCCGAGAAGCGGCCGTTCTTCGTCGAAGGCACGGGGTTGTATCAGTTCGCCCTCAATTGCTACATCGTCGTCGACTGTAGCACGAACGAAGGGCTCTTCTATTCTCGACGCATCGGCCGATCGCCGTCGCTGCGCGACTTGTACGGCGACGCGAGCACCGCGAGCGCGACACCGATCGCCGCCGCCACGAAGCTGACCGGTCGCAGCAAGGGTGGGTTGTCGTTCGGCCTGCTCGACGCGGTGACCGACCAGGTCAAGGGCGCGAACAATCGGACCGTCGAGCCGCTCGCCAACTACGGCGTCCTGCGCGCGCAGCAAGATCTTCGCGGTGGCGAAGCGGACGTGAGCATCATCGGGACCGCGGTGAACCGCTCGCTCGACGATCTCACTGCTCCGTACCTTCATCGTGGCGCCTACACCGGCGGCGCCACGCTGCGCAATCGATTCTCCAGCGGTCGATACGAGCTTGCGGCGCAGTTAGCGGGGTCCTACGTGACGGGATCGTCCGCCGCCATTCTGCAAACGCAGGAGAGCTCGGTGCATTACTTCCAGCAGCCGGGCGACAAGCCGACCGTCGACTCGACACGCACCTCGCTCTCGGGCGATGAGGAACAAGTCAAGTTCGGCAAGTACGGCGGCGGCGTCACGCGCTTCGAGACGAGCGTCGTCCACCAGTCCGCCGGCTTCGAGGTGAACGACATCGGCTATCTTCGCCGAGCCGACGTGTTCGACTGGAGCACGTGGGGATCTCTCGTCTTCAAGGACGCCCATGGCATCTACCGGTGGTTGCAGGTGAACGGAAACCACTGGGAGACGTGGAACACGTCGGGCACGCGGCTGGAGAACGCCGTGAACTTCAACGGGCACATGGGGCTCAACAACAACTGGGATGCCCACCTGGGCGGCACCGTCGGCCACCTCACCGAGAGCTATTGCGATCGGTGTACGCGTGGCGGCCCGACCCTTCGGCAGTCGCGCACGTTCTACCCCTGGGGCGGCGTGAACACCGACAGCCGCCGAACGATCTCCGGCGGCATCTGGGTGAATCTCAATTACGCGGACGAAGGAAAGACGTCCGGCTCGTCACTCAGCCCGTATGTCAACATCCTCGTGTCGCCGCGTCTCCAGATCAACATCGGCAGCGGCATCTCGCGGAGTCACGACAATACGCAGTGGCTCGGCAACTTCACGGACAGCGGAACGAGCCAGACACACTACAGCTTCGCGCATCTCGATCAGCGCACCGTGTCGATGAACGCGCGGATCAACTACACCGTGACGCCAAACCTGACGTTCGAGTTCTACGGCCAACCGTTCGTCTCCACCGGTGTGTATTCGAACGTGCGTGAGCTCAGCGCGACCCCCGGAGCAGCGGCGTACAACGACCGCTTCCAGGCGTACGTACCTCCCGCCGGCGCCGACCTGTCGTTCAAGGTCACACAGCTTCGAAGCAACTCGGTCGTTCGATGGGAATATCGTCCCGGGTCGACGCTGTTCCTGGTGTGGGCGCACGGACGCGACGGGCCGCCCAACCAGAACTTGAACGAATCGTGGTCGAGCGACTACCGAGATCTGTTCACGCTGCACCCCGAGAACACGTTCCTGGTCAAGGTGGCGTACTGGATGAATCGGTAGCGCTCGGTCGGCGGCGCCGCGGCGCGGCGCGGGCCTACTCGTCAGGCAGCAGCTGGTAGAGCAGATCGTCTTCGACGCGATACAACAACGGAACGATCGTGATGCGCGGATAGATCGCACGCAGCCGCTCCGCCTCGCGCAACACGAAGTCGACCTCGTCGCGGATCCCGAACTTCGGCGCGGAATCCTCGAAGTGTCTCGTCGCCCGCGCCTCGTCCCAGCCCGCGGCCTCCATCAGTCCGCGGATGAACTGCTCGCGCCGCTGGGCGAGCCGCGCCATGCCGCAGTCGGTGTGCGCGATCAAAACGATCGTGCGCACACCACCCACGGCAATCGCGTACGAGATTCGGAACTCGTTGTCGCGCATGTTCGCGCCGGCGGTGCGCAGGACGAACGCGAAG
>DASVYG010000256.1:0-19169 GCA_036392315.1 Gemmatimonadaceae bacterium | reverse complement strand
GGCGCGCGGGCTGACCGTGATTCAGCTCCACGGCATTGGACCCGTCGCCATCACGTACGTGAACGCTGCCGACGCGCAGGCCTTCCGCTGACCAACATGCGATCGGCAACGGGACGATCGCTCGATCTCTGACCTACATGACTTTAACCATTTATATGACTACTAATACGAATACCGTGACCGAGAGCATCGGTACGGATCCGCTGACCGATCGAGTGCGAGCCACGTGGACCGCTGGTGACTTCGGTCGCATCGCCAAAGGATATGAGCGGGGTGCGGGCGAGTTCATCGCGCGACTGGGACTCGAGTCCGGGGAGTCCGTGCTCGACGTGGCGTGCGGTACTGGAAACCTCGCGCTGCCGGCGGCGCGCGTCGGAGCCTCAGTCACCGGAATCGACATCGCACCCAACCTCATCGCCCAAGCGAAAATGCGCGCCGCGGCGGAAGGACTGTTCATCACGTTCGAAACGGGGGACGCTGAGCGCTTGCCGTACGAGGACGGTGCCTTCGAGACCGTCGTCACGATGTTCGGTGCGATGTTCGCGGCGCGCCCGGAGCGGTCGGCCGCCGAACTGCTGCGCGTCACTCGTGCAGGCGGGCGAATCGCGATGGCCAACTGGACGCCGACCGGATTCATCGGCGAGATGCTCAAGGCGACTGTCCGATACGTTCCTGCGCCGGCGGGCATTCCGTCGCCGCTGCAGTGGGGCGTCGAGGACCAGGTGAAAGCACGGCTTGGCTCCCGAACCGCTTCATTGAAGTTCGCTCGGCGGCTGATGACGTTCGAGTATCCGTTTGGCCCGGAAGAAGTCGTCAGTCAGTTCCGCCTGTGGTACGGACCAACGCTGCGCGCGTTCGCGGCGCTCGACGAGCCGGCGCGTGAGGCGTTGCGCCGCGATCTCGAAGATCTGTGGAGCGAGCACAATCGCGCGGTCGACGGAACGACGTACGTGCAGTCGGAGTACCTCGAGGTGATCGCTGTCGTAAAGTGATCGGGTCGCGATCGAAGCGGGCGGCCGCATGAAGCGGCCGCCCGCTTTCGCCTATTCGGCCGTGCCGCGCACGTCAGCGCCGTCGCCCCGCGGCCGCCCGTGCAGATTTTCTGCCGCGTGCGCGCGACGCCTCGTCGACGAGCCGCCAGAACTGCCGTTCGCCAATGACCGTCACCTTGTGTCCCCGAGCGGCAAGACGACGAACCTCGATCAACTTCGACCCGCCGTCCTTGCCCGCGATTTGAAGCGCGTTCGGCCGGCCGCGCACCAACACGTCGGTCGACTGCCCCGGCTTCGATTGTACGATGGCGCCGGCCTTTCTCGCTGCCGCGATCGCGTCGCTTCGCGGACGGCCGAGAAAGCCGGTGAACGACAGACGCTTGCCGGCGAGACTGCTCACGCGTCCGAGCCGCGGCTCCTTGGGCCGCTGTCGAAGCGCCGCGATCAAATCGCTCGCGGCCTCGTATCGTTTGCCGCGCGATCCGAGACACCGGTGAATGACTTCCTTGAGATGATCGCTGCACGGAAGTCCGCGCACGTCCTTGCTTCGCATGGGGCTGGTGATGTCGCCGCGCAGCAGCATGGCCGCGATGAGACCGATCTGGTAAATGTCGTCCCGTTTTTGCCAGCGGCGCACTCGGCCCCACGCGATCTCGTTCGGCACGTGAAACAGGTTGAACGAATCCGCAGTCACGCCACGCCGGCTGAGCTGGTGCGTCGCGATGCCAAAGTCGCCGAGCTTCAGCCGCTCACCATCGCAGACGAACACATTGAACGGCGTGAGATCGCGATGCAGCGCGTGTCCACGATGCAACGCGTCGAGCGCGCTCAGAATCGCGGCGAGCTCGCGGCGCACGAACCGCTCGGGCTGCGCCCCTCGCTGCCCGAGCCACGCACCGAGGTCGCCGTATTCGGCGTACTCCATCGCGAGACAGTAACGCATCTGGCCGCCATCCGATTCGGCGAACCGATCGAAGACGCGCAACGCACGATCTTCTCGAGCAAGGAGCTCGGCGAAGTACGCCTCGCGGAGCCAACCCGAGATTCGATCGCTGATCTTGACGCAGACTTGCGCGGGCAGGCCGGCGCGTGGCGTCGGCGTCGCGAGATAGACCTCGCCGAATCCCCCCTTGCCGATGAGCCGATCCAGGTGATACGTGCGCCCCGACTCGGAGCTATGCGCAATCCTCGGCGCCGCTTGCATCGACGGGCGATCGTCGGCGTACGGTGTGTACTGCGTGCGTCGAGTAGTGGGCGAAGCGCGCTGGGTCGACATGAGAAGGCACGAACCCTGAAGTGAAACAGATGCTTCGAGGCCTACCGTGATCGTTCGTCGCGTGCTACCGTCAGCCGCCGACGCCACGCCTCGAATCGTCGCGACTCGTTAGCGAACGAGACGACCACGAACATACAGCGGGAAGCGCACCGTTCCAACTGGAGATCGTCATGAAGCTGTACACCTACCTCAACTACGGCGGCAACTGCCGCCAGGCGTTCGAGTTCTACGCCGAACACCTTGGCGGAAAGATTACGATGCTCACGACGCACGGCGAGCAGCCGAATGCGACCAACGTCCCGCCCGAGTGGAAGAATGCCGTTCTTCACGCGCGTATCCAGCTGGGCGATACGACAGTCCTCGGCGCCGATATTCCGCCCGACCGCTTTCAGCCGATGCGCAGCGCGTATCTCTCTCTGATGCTGGACAGTGTCGACGAGGCCGAGCGAATCTACGCGTTGCTCTCGCAAGGCGGACAAATCTTCATGCCGATGGAGGAGACATTCTTCGCTCGTCGTTTCGCGATGTTGCGCGATCGCTTCGGGACGTCGTGGATGCTGCTCCACGAGCGGCCGATGGCGTAGGCCGCAGTCGCCAGCTCTTCCTCCTCAACGCCTTACGACATTGTACATCCACGCGTCCGCGTGATAGTCGCGATCGAACGCGACCGCGTGTTTGAGATCGGCCGAGGTGCTCACGCCGACCAACGGTCGCGGCGGGCTCCCGAGGAGCTGGCTCCTTCCCGGACCGCTGATCCGGTACAGGTCGAGCGACTCCTGCGTGCGGTGCATCGACAGGAACACATCGCCACCCGACAGCAGTTGAATCGCTCCGTCCTCGGCGAAGAGCGACGCCCATTGCGTCGCCGATCCATCGGCCAGGTTGATCGCCGCGACGCCGAGCGTGTCGGCGGTCGCGCGATTGAATCCCGTGATGAGCACGCGTCCGGCCGCAGTGTCCGAGATGATGCTGAAAAGGCCTCCGTACCACGCCGGTTGTTTGATCTCGCGCCGCTTGCCGTTCTGATCGACCACGATCCGATCGCGCGACGGCGGAATCCACGCCCAACCGCCCGCGATCCGCGCGGCGTCGACGACGGTGGAATCGGTGAGCGTCAGATCGTTTCGTACTGCGCCGGTGCGCACATCGACGAGACCCATGTGCACCGCGCCGGCAACGCGCGACACGACGCCGACCGTGACCGAGTCCGCCCACCGCGCCTTGAGTGCAGTTCCCGTGATCGCAAGCGGCGTCTCGGCATCACCGCCGTACGGCCGTACACTGTACTGCACGTCCGTGTGCTGGCCTGTCGTCGGTACGACGCGACGAAACAATAAACGACCGCCGTCTGGCGATACGCTTGCGGTCACGTTGTTCGACGCGCGCGCGATCCGCGCCTCGTTCGCAAGCTTGCCCTGAGCGATGGACGCGAGGTCCGTCGCCCAAACGCCGAACTCCAGTGTGCCTTCATCCATCACCATCTTCGATCCGTCGGCGGTGACCGACACGTTCGTGAACAGCGCCGTCGTCATCGTGTCTTGCACGGTCGACAGGTGACCGGTGGCGCGGTCGACGCCGATGCGCACGATCGATTCGCCCGCCGCGTCGCCGGCGCGATCGAGCCACACCGCGTCGACGCTGCCGAGTCCTCCGCAAGTGCACGCGTTCACGACGTGATCGGCGACCTTGCCCGATCGATCGATCACCTGCCAGAGTCCGTGCGGCTGCTGCACGATGAGGGTCAGGATCCAGCGTGAGCCCGGGATGGCAGAGAGCCCGTACAACCCTTGGCCGTTGCCTCGAACGACAATGCTGTCGCGCCGAACGCCGTCGAGCCCGGACACCGCGATCGTGTACACCGAGTCCGGTTGTGCGGCGGGTCCGATCAGAAGCGAATCACCCTCCCCGTAGAACGCGGCTGCACCAGGCGTGAGGAAGCGGGGCGATCCACCGAGCGCCGAGAGCAGGAATGTTCCGAAGCGTCCGCCAACGGTGCCGTTGAAGAGCAGGTTGCGGCGGTCGGGACTCCACTGGAGGCTGTACGCGGCCGTGGCATTCTCGAGGATGGTGCGCGTCGTTGCGCCGCCGACGTCCTGCTCGACGACTGAATACGTGCAGCCGCCGGTGCCACACTTGCGCGTCACGTACGCGAGTTGCTTTTCGTCAGGAGAAATCGCCGGGACGTTGACGCCGCCGGATACGGTGAGTTGGGTCTTTTGCCCGAGCGACGCACGGACTGTCTTGCTCGTGAACAGCCCGCGCGCGGCGAAGGCCGCCGTGCCGAGTATGAGCACGATCGCCACCGAAGCGGCGGCGAGCATCGCGGGCTGCCGCTTCGGCGATGGTGCCGCACTCGCGGTGGGCTGCTTGATGCCTGCGTCGAGCGCGCGCACGAACTCACCCGCGGTCGAAAAGCGATCGGCCGGCGTCTTGGACAACGCCTTGGCGACCGCGGCGTCGAGCCCTTCCGGCACGGTGTCGCGCAGCACGCGAAGGTGCGTCGGCCTTTCCGTCATCAGCTTCGCGATCATCGCCTGCGCGCTGCCCCCGGTAACGGGCGGCTCGCCGGCGAGCATCTCGTAGAGCACCGACGCGAGCGAGTAGATGTCGCTGCGCGCGTCGACGCCGCGATCGCCCGTGGCCTGTTCCGGGCTCATGTACTGCGGCGTGCCGAGCGAAAGGCCCGTCTGCGTGAGGCGATTGCCGCCGGCTTCCTTGACGGCGAGGGCAATGCCGAAATCGGTGAGCATCGCCTCACCTTCCTGCAGCAGGATGTTCTCCGGCTTGATGTCGCGATGGACGAGCCCCTGTCGGTGCGCGTAGTCGAGCGCACTCGCGACCTGCTTCGTGATGGCGAGCGCTTCATCTTGGCCGAGCTGGTGCTCGCGATTCAACTTGTCGCGCAGCGTCTCGCCGCGCACGTACGGCAGCACGTAGTAGAGCATGCCGTCGGCGTCGCCCGAGTCGATGAGCGTGAGGATGTGCGGATGATCGAGTCGCGCCGAGATCTTGATCTCGGTGAGGAATCGCTCGGATCCGAGCACGGCTCCGAGCTCGGGGCGTAGCACCTTGAGTGCGACCTCGCGATCGAGCTTTCGATCGTGGGCGAGGTACACGATCGCCATGCCGCCGGCGCCCAACTCGCGCTCGATGGCGTACCGCTCACTGAGAACTGCGGTGAGTCGCGGAGAGTCGGACACGGTTCTAGGCTCCGGCGTCGGAGGTGATGCTCTACGAGGATGTCGAGGAACGGCGAAAATACGACTCGTACCGGGCGTCTGCTAGTGTCGGTGCACGCTCAATCGGCGGTGATCCGTCGGTACCAGCGGCCGCGGGCAAAGTAGAAGGCCTCGGCTGTCTTCTCCAGGAAGTCCTGCTCGATCGCATCGTGGTCGATCGGCTGTGGAATCCTGTTCCGGTCGACGTCGACACGCCAGCCCCTCATCCGGTGGCGCGGCCGAACCTTGATCAGCCGCGAGTAGCCCCATCGACCCTCGCCGACGCTTTGCACCCACGCGCTGTCGGGCGAACGCGCTAACGAGTCGACGACGTGGGCACTGCTCGACGGAGCGCGCCGATAAATCAGAATTTGTGAAATTTCGCGAACTGAGCACAGAACGGCCCATTCCGCTACGCTGGCACGCGTGAACGCGCCGCGGATGACATTCGTCGGTGTCGGCCGATCCCAGGGTTGCGGCACGAGACACCCGCGGCGCTCGAGGTCACGGCGAACGCTGACGGGTAATTGCCGAAATGCCGCCGGGGCGAGCCGATGGATCGAATCGTTCGAGAGAGCGGCTGCGGTACTCGTCCTGTCAGCGGCGTGTGCGAGCAAGCCAACCAACAGCAGTGCGCCGTGCATGTTGCGCGATATCACAGGAGTCTGTGCCAACCTGAGGGTCGAGCTAGGCCGCACCCTCGCTGCCTCTCGCTCGGAGCGCGATTCCGAGAAGTAACATGAACAGAGGCGCAGTGATGCCCCATGGGAGGCCGAGCAGCAGAAGTTTGTATGAGTATGTCGAATGGAAATACACAATGCCAGCGAGCACGGTCGCTACGACATTCGCGATAGACGCTATCCGAACCCGTCGCTCAGCGCCGCCGTTCCCCAGAGCCGGGATGATCACCAATGTCGCGAGACCCATCGCGATATACGCGACGGCGTCAAAATCCCAAAACAGCGAATGAGGCGTCTGTTCGAGAAGTCGGACCGTGTCGCCGGCGCCGCGCAACTTGGCGGGGATTACCGTTGTGAGTTGGATGACATAGTTCGCGGTACCGAACACGGCATACATGGTCGTGAAGATTAGCGCCGCATGAGTCCAGAATCGCTTGTCAACTGGGCTAGAGTGGTGAAGCGTGAGTATTTCGAATACAAACGGAACGACGATGCAGAGCGATGTCCCGAAGATCAGAATCTCATCGAGTGGAAAGTGGAGAACACCGACCACCTGCAGGATCTGCACGATATCGTAGGCGACCGTCGCGGTGAACGCGGCCAAGCCTGCCCAGAATCCAATGCGGCCAAGTGTAGGCATCGAGACGAGATCTCCGCCTTCCAACGACTGTCGTGCGCCGGGAGGCCAGCCATGGATATCCTAGGATTCGACCTGGACCAGCGTTCTATTGAATCACCATGACCCCGAACCGCGAGTCGACCGACGCACCCGTGGGGTCATAGCACGCGACATCGACGAACAGATCGTTCGCGCCGGTATTCCCCCATGATAGGATGTCGCAGATCCGATCCGCCGGCGTGAAGAGGGGCGACACGAGCACGGTCTCGGTTGCCCCGGCGGACCGGCCGAGTCCTGAGAACACCACGTGGTACTGGCCGAGTCCCGTCTTGCGTGCCTTGACGGACCCGCCCGACGAGTTGATGAGAAAATCCGCAACGGGAGTGTAGTCGACCGTCGAGGTTTCGCTCGTGGTCCACGCAAAACCGAAGCGCATTGCCGGTCTTCCGTGCTGCAGCCACAGCAGACTCCACGACGCGTCGCGAGCGCCACCTCCCAATCCTGTGCAGCTGACTTGTAGTCCGGCCGTGGCCTTGTCGTACGCCGTGAGTCGACAGCGCCTGACGCTGAGTTCCGCACCAGTAACGGTCATCGCCGCCGGCGCGCCGACCCAGGCAGACTCCAGACCTCCCAAACCGACCGGAAAAGTCCCCTCGGACGCATGGCTCACGTCGACGTGCCCACCCGTCGAGTTGCGAGCCGTCGCGGAGCTGTCCAGGCGAACGAACATTGCCGTGTCAAGTCGGTACAGGGCGAAGCCGAGCGGGGCGGTCTTTCCGAACGCCCACGCGCCCAACGCCATGATCGTGAAGCGGCTGTCTACCGGATTCCCGTTGAGGTCAAGGCAAAACACGGGAACTACGAGATCTGCTCCGTTCGTGCTCCAGACGTCCACCTTGCAGTAGGCGAACACGCTGCTGTAGGCTGACACCTGCACGTTGTCGCGCTGCCCCGGCTGCCGACCCAGCCCCGCGAACCGCACCGAGTAGACACCGACCGAGCTCCGCGTGACTTCAATCGTCCCGCCGCCTGAGTTGAAGCGCGTGGCTGCAGCGGGAACGTACGTACCTGCAGCAGTCGGCTGGTCGGCGAGTGCGTATCCGAACCGGGTGTCGTCGCTCGCGACCACCACCTTTGCCGTTCCGGTGGTGCCATCGACTTCGCACGTGATGGTCACGGTGCGACCGGCGATCAACGCCACCATCTTGCCGTTAGCGTCAATCGAAAGCGCGGCGGGATCGCTACTGCTCCAGTGCCGCGGTCGCCCGAGGTGATCTCTGCCGTCGTCACCCATTGCGACCGCGGTGGCGGTCGCCGAGTCACCGACGAGGAGTCCAGCCGGCGCGGTGATGGTGACCGATACGATCTTCGGTACGCCCGCCAAATCCGCGATAGCTTTGCAGCCCGAGGCGGCCATGCCGCACGCGAGAATCACGATCAGACTTGGACGCGACATCGCGACCACCACCGCTGAAGGTTATCCGTGACCGGCAAATCATAGCACGCGGCGATCGAGTCGGCTACTAAGGCTTCCGGCCCTTCTCGGTCGTGATCACGATGACACCATTGGCGCCATCGATGCCGTAAAGCGTCGCATCCGCCCGATCATTCGCTTGAGGATCCGTGGTGCATATTGTCGTTCCAAATCGTTAGCGCGCGAGTAGTGACCGCCAGTTCTGCACGTACGCGACGCCGAGCGCGCTCGGCGACTGTCGGACGATGTACTGCTCGCCGTCGCCAACGACCGCGAAGCCGACACCGTTGTCATCGAAAATGCTGCGACGCCACATCGGATCGTCCAACACGGTCTTCGGCGTGCTGACGAGCGACGTGCCGTTCATCGCGGCTTTCTGGATGCGGCCGTCGGGTGTCATGAAGTAGAGTGTGTGCCCGTCGTCCGACCAGCCCGGCCAGCGTCCTCCCTCGAGCGAGATGCGCGTCGGACGTCCGGTCGGCAGCGACTGCACGTACACCTCGGCGCGTCCCGTCTCGTCGGACGCGTACGCCACGGAATTTCCGTCGGGCGAGAGATGGCCTTCCCAAATCCTGCCCGGACGCGAGATGCTGCTGGTCGCCACACCCTCCGACGTCACGACCTCGAGCGCGGTGTCGCGCCTTATCAGGAGACGGCGTCCGTCGGGAAAGAAATCCATCACGGCCGGGCATGCGATGGGGAGCGCTCCGACCATAGGAGCGCGCATGAAGACGACGTCCTGATCCGCGTCCAGATCATGTATCGCGACGCTGCACGACGAGAACGCGTTGTGTGTGTAGGCGACCCGTTTGCCGTCGGGGCTGAACGCTGGATACGTCGCGCCGACGCCCGGACGCCCGTTGCTCACGATCGACGAGTCGTGCAGCGCGACGCGGGTCGCGCGTTTGCCTTCGAGCTCGTACAGCCAGAGCCCGACGATGTTGCCGGCGAACGCGACTGTCGCCGTGCCGAGCCTCCGCCTCCTCGCGGAGACGGTCCAGGCTCCCTCGAGTGCGACCGTATCGGCGAGACCGTGCGCGTCGAAGACGAGATACGCGCGATCGATCGAGCCGGGCAAGTAGGCGAGTGCGCCGCTCGCCGTGACGCTGAAGGTGTTCACTCCACCGCGCGAGCGCACGCCGTTCAGCAATCGCACGGCGGGGCCAGACCACGCGGGCGTTCGTGCCTCGAAGCCGCGGACGTCGACCGCGAGTGCGTCACTCTCGTTCGGATACACGAGATAGTTCGGCGCGACGAACGCGAAAACAGTCGGACGAACGGAGAGGGTCCCGAGTGTGTGCCCGTCATGGTCGGCGATGACGAGATCGCCGCTGCGGCCGCGTGAATAGGCGAACCGCCTGCCATCCGGCAGGAATGCCGCGCGAGGCGTGGGGTTGTTGCCTACGGGAACAACCAATCGGCACGTGCCACCGGACGCGGGAACGATCGAGACACCGCCGCGATGGCCGAAGAGAATCTCGCCCCCCGTGCTCCACGACGCGCTCGAGGGCTGCGTCACGGGGCAGAGCTGACGAATGTCCCCGTTCGCATCCATGACCTGCAGTGCGCCTCTGGCAAAAAAGCCGAGCATTCGGCCATCGGGCGACCAGAACGGGATGTCGGCGCCGGCACTCCCCGGGATCTGTTTCGCCTCGAGCTTGTCGAGCGACCGAACCCAGAGCGACTGCGAGCTGTTGTTCGGTGCGAAGACGAACGCGAGCCGCCGGCCATCGGGCGATAGCGCGATGGACTGCTGTTCGCCGAACGACCCGTCGAGTGGCGGGAGAATCGAAGTCGCGGTGAGCGGTGCGGCGGCACTCGACCTGGTCGTCCATCGCCCACCGAGCCATCCCGCCACCAACGCGCACGCGGCCATGCCGGCGCCGAGCAGCACGCGCGGCAGAGCGCGCCTCGTACCCGCTTCCGGCGAGGGCGTCGCTTGCACCTCGGGCACCGTCCACGCGCCGCCGGCGCCGTCGAGTGCTTCAGAGAACTCTCTCGCGCTCGCCCAACGGTCGGCGGGGAGCTTCTCGAGGGCGCGCAACACGGCGGCTTCAACGTGCCGCGAAACGCGCTCACGACGCGTGGCGATGCGCGCCGGCCGTTCCGTCATCACGCGCGCGACGATTGCCTGCACGGTCGATCCGGTGAACGGCGGATCGCCGACGAGCATTTCGTACACCACCGCGCCGAGGGCATAGACATCGCTTCGCCCGTCGATCGTCCGCTCGCCCATCGCCTGCTCTGGGCTCATGTACTGCGGCGTGCCGAGCGACAGGCCCGTCTGCGTCATCCGCGCGCCGCCCGCTTGCTGTACGGCGAGCGAGATACCGAAATCGGCCACGAGCGCGTGGCCGTCCTGCAGCAGGATGTTCTCGGGTTTGATGTCGCGATGGACGATGCCGAGGTTGTGTGCGTGCTCGAGCGCGTCGGCGACCTCGCGGCCAATGCGCAGCGCGTCGTTGATCGGCAGCAGACGCTCGCGCTCGAGACGCGCTCGCAGCGTCTCGCCCGCGACGAACGGCATTACATAGAAGAGATGACCATCGGCCTCGCCGGAATCGAGCAACGGCAGGATGTGCGGATGTTGCAATCGCGCGGTCGTCTTGATCTCGGCGAGAAAGCGATCCCCGCCGAGCGCGGCGGCGAGCTCCGGATGCAGGACCTTGATCGCCACGTCCCGATCGTGCCGCAGATCGTGGGCGAGATACACGCTGGCCATACCACCGTGTCCAATCTCGCGCGTGATACGGTATCGATCGGCCAGGGAATCGAGGCGAATGAGGGAGGAGGTCGTCATCGGCCGTCGCAAGTGGCAGGGAATTTCTCCGTCGCGGCCCTAATATGGCCGCGGTCGGCGACTTCGCTACACCTTAGTTCGCTGTCGCCTTCAGCGTTCGTTCGTTGAGCGGTTGCGCAGCGATGCTCGTCCCGGCGGAACGCGTAGCATTTTCAATCCTTCTGGTCGCGTCGATCAAACACCCATCGATTGAGATGCTTCACGGTCGGCGTATCACTGCGGTCAATGCGGTATGACGTCGAGCGTCTGCGGCCGAGCGCCCGTACTTGGATGCGTGGCGTACAACGACAACTGTCGCACCAACGGCCCGAGCCGCGGATGCGACAGCAGCGCATCCAACTCGCGGTCGACCGAGAGGGCGAGAGTGGTTGGTCCGGTGCCGGCGGCGATGTTGAGACGAAGGGCCGCCGCGAGCTCCTCCTCGTCACCGCCCAGAAAGGCGGGTGCGAGCCAGAAACTTTCGGCGACGTACTCGGTGGCTGCGCGTAGTCGGATTTCCTCTAGTAGAGCGCGAGCTTCGTCGGAGCGGCCGAGCCTGAACAACGCCCGGTACTGGAAGGACATCATCAACGTTCCACGACGGCTCAAGTCCAGGGCGCGCGTCGAGCGCTCGAGCTCCTCGTCGAATCGGCCCAGGCGGTCGAGAGTAAGCGCAGACTGCCAGAGACACACGACAGAATTGGGGTCGAGCGCCAGCCCTTCGTTGTACAGGCGCAAGGCTTCTTCATAGTCGGACGTGCAATAGTGGCTCATGCCGGCAATGCCGCGCACGAACGGGGAAAGCGGATCGCACTCCACGGCTCGTGCCGACCATCGTGACCGTGTCGCGCGATCGCCGAGGAGGCCGCTCAGGTACGCCATGTAGACGTTCGCGAGCGCGTCGTTCGGGTCGCGACGCAACGACTCCGCGAGATCATCACCCGCCGTAGGCCAATCAGGTCGCAGGTATAGTTTGAGCTGCGCGCGGAGGAGCGGGATCGCCGCGAGGTCCGCGTTCAGCGCGACGGCCTTGGCGATGGCGGCTTCGGCTCTCTCGCGCCCCTCGGCGGCTGGTATCGTCTGATAGACACCCAAGCCGATGTACGCCTCAGCAACGCCTAAATGAGCGCGCGCATACGCTGGATCGCGCGCGATCGCCTGCTCGAAGAACTCGAGCCCGCGGCGCATCGATACCGGGGTCCGCTGCTGCACCGCCTCTCGACCTCGGAGATACAGCTCGTATGCCTGGAGGTCATCCGTTGGACGCACGACCAGCGATCGTGCCTGCCCTCCCTTGAGTCCGAGCGTCAGCTCCAAATGCTCGGCGATGCTGCGCGCAATCTCGTCCTGGATGGCAAAGATGTCGTCGAGATCGCGATCGAATCGTTCGCTCCACAATTGGAAGCCATCGTGCGTGTTCATGAGCTGCGCGGTTACGCGCACCTTGTTGCCGGCTCGTCGTACGCTTCCCTGCAGCACGGTCGCCACACCGAGCGTTCTGCCGATCGTCGCCAGATCGTCGTTCCTGCCTTTGTAGGCGAACGCGGATGCGCGCGCGGCTACTCGTAGGCCGCGAACGGACGTCAGTGCGCTGATGATGTCGTCGGTGATGCCGTCGCTGAAGTATTCGTTGTCGCGATCACCGCTCATGTTCGCGAACGGGAGCACGGCGATCGTTGCGGCAGGCGCCTCAGGCGCAGGCGTCTTCACGACGCGCGCTGCAGGATGCATTGCCGACGGCGCTGTCTCGAGCGCCGTCACGATCGCCGACGCGCTCTCCGGACGCTCGGACGGATCCTTTGCGAGGCACTGCATCACGATGGCGGTCGTCGACGGCGCGACATTGCTGGTGTGTGTTGTCAGCGCTTTGGGCGGCTCGGTCAAGTGAGCGATGATCAGCGCATGCGCTGTGCGCCGATCGACGAATGGGTGTTGGCCGGCGAGCAGCTCATAGGCCATGACGCCGAAGGCGTAGAGGTCGGCGCGAAAATCCACGTCGGGATCGCCGGCTGCCTGCTCCGGCGCCATGTACGCCGGCGTGCCGATCTGCGTTCCCAGTTGTGTGATCGTTCCGTCCCCCGCGACTGTGGACGCGGCCCGGATTGCGCGCGCGACACCGAAGTCGGCGACCATCGCGCTCCCTTCGCTCAGCAGCACGTTCTCCGGCTTGATGTCGCGATGCACGATGCCCTGCCGGTGCGCGTATGCCAGTGCCTTCGCGACGTCGCGAAGAATGCCCTGGGCTTCGCTTGCCGGAATGGGCCCGGCCTGAAGTCGCTCGCGCAGCGACGCGCCGGCGACGTACGGCATCGTGTAATACGGGAGCCCGTTGACGTCGCCGGCGGCGAGCAACGGCACGATGTGTGGATGCTGCAGCCGCGCCGCGAGCTTGATCTCGCGCTCGAACCGTTCGGCCGACACACCGGCGCTCATTTCGGGTGACAACAGCTTCACGACGACATGCCGGCCCAATCGCGTTTCTTCGGCGAGGAACACCCGCGACATCCCGCCGCCGCCGAGCTCGCGCTCTATGGTATATGCGGCGCCGAGTGAATCCTGCAACGATACGACGAGCTGAGAGTCGAGGGATCGGCTAGTGGACATTCATGAGGCCGTGGGAGGCGCGCGCGCACGAGGAGATCGCACGGAACGGTATAGTACAATGCCACGCGTCGCACCACTCGGCCAGATGGTGCGCCAACGGCCTCGAAGGAAGAGTGGATGCCGGTCCGGCGCCATCGGCGAGGCGCGGACTTCCCGCACAACGATGCCCCAAAACCCCTATAGAGTGACACGCCGCGCGGCATATCGTGGATACGCTCCGCTGCGGCATCGAGGTTCCGTTCTGGGCGAGGCCGGTTTTGTGGCGCGGACTTCTGTTCGTTATTGCGCCGTCTCGACACCCCAGTCAGAGTGCCTCTCGTGCAAGGTGGAAGAATGAAAATGGTTGGACGTGTCGTACTCGCATCGCTCGCATTCCTGGCGATGGGCATTGGTGCAAAACCGAATAGTCGCGCTCGTAACAGTGCAGCTCAGGAATTTGTCGTGTGTACTGGATGGCACGCACTTTGTTCGGCATCCACCGACTGCAAAATGAATGGCGACAAGGCTGCCTGCGACTGTTTGAGGGTTAATGAAACTCATATTGTTGAAACAACTGCAATTCAGGATACCGCGGTCAAGCGCCTGACGCAGGCCAAATGCACTGACGACCATCCCTGCACGGTAGATCAAGCGCCTGTTTGTAAGGTGATCCGGGACGGACACTATAAAGTCGATGCCGTTGAGTATGATTGGGTATCAACGTACTCATATCGTGGATGGTGCAGTCTTTTGAAGGTGAAGCCAAAAGCGTGTGATCAGCAGGCGAAAGGCTATACCGGTGATCTATATTGGGCGATCTGCGACGCCGCCCCGTGCACGGAAACCCCGAATCCATCCGATCCAGACAAGCCCTTGAGCTGTCAGTGTCGGGTAGAGAAGACGCCGTTCGTCGGACCCAATGACACGTGCACCGGTGACAATGGTGGGATAATATCGAGTTTCCCACTATCCGGATGGGATTTCAAAAACAACACATACACGTTTCCTATGCCTGGCTATGAATACGTAGAGGGCGCGTGTGCCCCGTTGAAATCTGATCCAGTGAAAGGGCCCCGTCGCCACAAGGAACCCCGCTAGAAACTGGGAGCGCTGTTCAATCGAGGGGAGCACGCCGAAGCACGTGAGCAGATTTCCGGCAAAAGAATCCGCAGATGGCGATCCTCAATGAACGCTTTGTCAGCTTCAGCGCTCGATAGGCCGCCGGTGGGAGCGACGTCCCAGAGCGATCAAGAGCAGGGTCGCCGGATCGAATGGTCGTGCGACCGAGCTTGGGGCCTATGGAGTGAAGCTACGGACAACACGATTACTGTCGTTCAGAAACTCGATCCGCGCCGAACCAAGGGAATCGACGATAAATCTCAGGCGAGGCCGACCTTTGCCGTCCATGAGAACGACGGCAGCGTTCCCGTTGTCGCGCCGGCCCACAAAGACTCGTGGCGCGAATTGTGGCATTCCGTTGATCGGGCCAAATAAGCGCCGTCTGGCAGAATCCTTCGCCGGACCGTCCGGCATTTTCCGGAGGGAGTCGACTTCACGCGAGCGTTCCTGAACCGGCGGGCCGCTGCGCTCTCCCATTTCAAGACCCACGGTCCGATCTCCGTTCTGGTCAGCGTAGGCAAGCGTCATCACTTGATCGTGGTCGTACTGATCGAACGACAGCTGAGCGCCGGCAGCGTACTTACCGTTTTCCGTTCTGCCCTCGAATACGAGCCCCCCATCTTCGGTCTCTTCGTCATTAAAGAAGATGATTCCTGGTCGCGTTCCGCCCGGGTAGCCGAATGGTTTTCCATAGGCAATGGGGCCGGTCGACCGAGCTTTGTTTGATAGCACCATCCGGAGTTTGCCGTCAGGCTCGCGGATGTTAATGCGTTGTACATCGAGTTCGTCGAAACGCGTCGGGGCGGACGTTCGCCGAAATGCTGTCAACCCGACGATGGCGATGCCGAGCGTCGCACTAAGGACACATGCGCGAAGAAGCCGGACCTCACGCTTCAATTGGACAAGCTGGTCTGACATGGGCGTTTCTCCGATTACCGGTCCATTCCCACGGGGAAGTAAGCCGCGAAGGAACTGACCACATTGGTCACCGCCGCGTGAAAAACGGTTGCACGGATATGGCGCCGCCAGTGAGTGATGCGGGCTCAGGTCGCGCCCCAACTGTTTTCGATATAAGAACTCTCCCGCCTATCGCGGCGAGGCCGTAACCATCCGAGCGACCGCCGTGGCGATCACGGATCGTTCGTCACTGGCGCAAGCGGCGGATTCTCTCTCATGCGGGCGCGACAAAGCACCGGTGAGCTGGCGGCTGGCGCCTGAGACGCGTGAGGCCGACACGCCACCTAGTTCTCGCGCTTGATCTCTGCGAGTCGTGCAAGCGCCGGGAGTTGTCGACTGCCACGAACGCAAAACCGAACGCCGCGTCCCTCGGCATACCGCGGTGCAGCGTCGACCACCTGAAGCACACTCGGCGCAAGTTTCGCTGCATGAGCCGCGGCAACCGCTCGCTCTCCCAACGCGAGCGAAACGAGAAACTGATCCTTCTGTGGCGTCATATAGAGGATCACGCGTTGCCTGTGAAGCACGCGCAGGCTCCAACCCGTGCTGAATCTCCAACCCGGCGTCGCCGCTTCGATTCGCTGAGCGACCAACTCGAGAAGCCTAACCCACGGCGCATAGGCTCTGCCGAGCACCGATCGCAGCTGATCCTGCGTCGGCGATCGGGTCCCGTCGGTCAAGGCGCTCAATGACATAGAAACCAAAGTGGTCCGCCTAAGCTACCATGGATCGCCCGTCTGCTGCAGCGCACGTTAGCCGGCGGTGCCAGTAGTAGCGTATTTGCACAGCGAAGTCGTGACATGTATTCGAACGAGATCGCAGGACCCACTACTTTTTGAACGACTCTTTGGGCGCGGAGAGTTGAACCCAAGTTCCGTTCGGATCTTTGACGAAAACGCTGGAGCCCGCGTCGTACGTTTCGAGACCGCGTTGCTTCAAAAGGCGTGCAGTACTCCCTTCCTTGAAGTTGTCCACTCCGAGTCCGAAGTGATCGATCTCTCCGAGCGTTGCCGGGTCTTTTAATCCACAGTCTGGGTTATCGAGCGGGCATAAGCTGATAAACCCGCCCCCGGGCAAATCGAGGGCGTACGCGGCACCAACTACCGTGTGAACCGGCGGTAGCCCGAACAGTTCGCGATAAAATCGCTCACTCGCCTTCACGTCACGCACACGAATATTGACGTGCGTCAAGTTACGAGCCGGCAGGGTTGTCGACGGCGACGGCAGAGTGGTGGAGTAGGTCAATGTGGCAAGCGTGCCCAGAAAGTGTCGACGATCGATATGACCGCGCTCGAAACGAGAAACGAGTTCTTCGAGTTGCTGAATCATGGCGGCTGTACGATGGAGGTTTCGAGGTGTTTGCGGACAATTCCCGGAGCCGCCCAACGCCCGAGTTCAGCTTTAAAGGATTCAAATAAGAGTTGCGGCGAAGCCGCAACATGTCAATCGCGATCCCTTGCCAGCTGCAACGATCGTTAGACGCCAGCCTGCGTACGCGGTCGTCCTACAGGTCGCCAACGCCCAGCCCAGGACCAGACTTCCGACGATTCCGCAGTCGGGTCACCCGGCAGGAACGTAAGTCAGCCTGATCACATCCTCGCCAATCCGATCGTTCGTCATCAGGTGGAGCGGCGGCCGCGGTCCAGCGAAGTATGGCTTCCCGTGACCCAGAACGACGGGGTGCAGATAGATTCGATACTCGTCGATCAGGCCAAGCTCGGTGAGACTTCGCGCTAGGTCCGGACCAGCCACCTCTATCTCCCCGTCGTGCTTGGCCTTTAGATCGCGGATCGTGCCCTCGAGATTATTTTCGACCAGCGTGGCGTTCGGGCCAACGGACTTCAAGGAGCGCGAGACAACCCATTTCGGCTGCTTTCGCCATGCCGAGGCAAAGGCTCGTTCCGCGGCATTCCACTCTGGATGCTCGTCGTCCCAGTAACGCATGACCTCATACATTCTGCGCCCGTAGACACTGCCCGACTGCGCCTGAGCTTCACCGATAAAGTGCTGAAAAAGCACGGCGCTCGGCGCAAACGCCATATGATCGACGTAGCCGTCGAGGGATTGGTTCATTCCGAACACGAGCTTAGCCATGTCGTTCCCTCCATGGATGGCGATTCGACTTTGTTCGCTGGCGTCTAACGCCGAACGTGCGTCATTTGAGGGCGCGGAACATAGCAACGGCCGCCACTTCGGCTGGAGCTATCGGCCTAAATTGCTCGGCGGATGCACTCCTCGCGCCGATGAAATCCGGACCGATCGATACGACGCCGACGTACGCGGTATCTCGGTACAGCGCCGCGCGAACCTGACCCGCCGGTGGCGTGTGCCACGTGGGATGCCAATCTCCTCGCGCCGTGGCCAGGGCTCTAAGCTCTGCCAGGCTGGTTGGATCAGTGACGGTTGTGGTCGTGCTGGCCCCCGTGGAAAAAACCGTCACCTGCGCGCTCGTTATCTCGCCGAGAGCCGCAAGAGGGGAGGCCCGGCTCGTACTGCAAGCAGCGCTATGCAACAACATTAGGGCACTGATTGCGAATCGTCGCATCTTTGCGGAAACGAGGGGTCGGATGCGCTACCTAACGCTCAAGCTCAGCTGCGGGCGAATACATAAGAGCGCGAGCGCAGCTCGCGCAATCCATAGCTCGCCCGACTGCTGCGGCGCACGTTAGGTCGCAGGTCGAGATCGCGACGGCCGATGTTCAATGGCAATCAGCTGGTTGAGGCGGTCGGACGATTAGCACACTATCGACGCGGAACTCGAACGGGGATACACCCAGGTGGCCGTAATTCCCGGGGCCGGTCACCGTCCCGCGCCACTCTACATAGTACCGGTGGCTGCCGAATCGATCGTGCGGGGCGTCTGGCCAATGGACCTGCCGCGCCGCTGCGGATGGCCAGGTTACCCAGGCTCGATGGAGATACGGTTCGTCGCCGAGCGAATCGCTCGGAAGAAACCACCCGTCGCTCGCACACGGAACGAAGGCGCTGGCTTCGAAGCCGACGGTATAATGGCCGCGGAAGGTTCCTGTCACGTGACGAACACGGCGCGAATCGCAGCCGGCTGCAGACACACTCCAGTCACGCCGCACGTCGGTGTCAGCGACGACGAGGTGCTCAAACGCGAGTTGGATCATTCCGGGAGCGCGAATCATAGCGCAGTGCACTGCGACCAGCCGTCGCCCGGGTGGAATGCTGTCGATGCGATACTGGCCGAGTGAATCGACGGAGCCACACTGCGGTAGGGGACGAACCGAGCCCGAATCAGCCCAGGCGCAGACCCGCGTCCGGATCGGCGGACGCCCCGATACGCTATCCCGTACGCTTCCGATAATCTGTCGATACGGCAGCTGCGCACCTAGGGCGCCAGCTATTGTGGCGACGAATCCAAACGACAACAGGAGCCGATGCACTCATCCTTCCACGTGACGCGTTTGCGGGCTAACGCTCGAGCTAAGCTGCGAGCCCGATTAGG
>DASVYG010000255.1:0-1705 GCA_036392315.1 Gemmatimonadaceae bacterium | reverse complement strand
GGCCGACGACCAAGCGCGAATCTCACGACACACGTCGATGCCTGTCGTGTCGGGCAGCCCCAAGTCGAGCACGATCAGCGCTGGCCGTTCGGCCGCCGCAAGGTCGATCGCATCGCGTCCCGTTGCCGCCTCGATGACCCGTGTGGTCTCCGATGTCAGCGCATTGCGCACGACGCGCCGAATCTGCGGCTCGTCGTCGACGACGAGTACGACGTCTCCAGGCATGGTACGAAGTCTGGGGACGGCGACGCGTCCTGTCGAGCGCCTAGCGCGCTGGATTCATCTCGCGAATCTGATCCGCGTGTCTCGCGGCGTGCGATCCGATGAAGGCGATCCATTCATAGGCGCTGAATCCACCAAGACGCGGATGCGGTGCCGACACGGCGCCGAGCGCAAGCCCATCGCCGGTCTGGATGACACGAATGACCTCTCTCCGCGCGTCCATCAGGTCATCCCAGACACGACCGGGATCGGTGTTTTTCGGTTCGAGGGCTTCGGAGGTGGCGAATCGTCCCGTGCGATTGACGACATTGGATGTGCTCTGGGTCGTCAACGCCGTCGTCGTCTCCGTCTCCGGCGGAAGCGCCCGCGCCTGCTCGATCAACAGGGCCAACCGCTTCGCGAGGAGGTGCTCGACCATTGCGACGTGGTGGACGACTTCAGCGGGCGACCAGCGATCGGGCGCCGTTCGGACCGCGCGCTGCGCCGGTGGAACCGACTCGTACGCGCTGCGAAGAATTGCCGTCTGCTGCTCGACGTAGGCGAGGAGCTCCGTGATGCGAGGATGCATGATGCGCTGTGAGGGAAGTCTATTTGAGAACGATGCTAGGAATGCTCGGGCTGGGACCGTGCCTCCTTGCCGGCGTCGCTCCTCGCCACCAGCGCCGCCGCCGCGAGGTCGCCGGTGACGTTGAGGACCGTCGCAAATGTATCAGGGATGGCATCCACGGCGATCAGGATGCCGATACCCTCGGCCGGCAACCCGACGGCGAGGAACAGCGGCGTGAGCATGATGAACGCACCACGTGGAATGCCCGGCGCGGCAAACGCGAGGAACACCGCGGCAAACGCGATCGTCGCCAGCTCGCGCGCGTGTAGCGGAACGCCGTAAAACCAACCGATGAACAGCGCGCCGATCGTCCACGATACGGGAGACGCATTCTTGAACGTCGAAACGGACAGCGGCAGCACAAATCCCGTGATCGGAGCTGGGAGTTCGAGTTCGTCGGCGCTCTCCACGAGCGTCGGGAGCGAAGCGATCGACGAACTGGAGCTGAACGCGATGAGCTGCGCGGGGAGCACCGCGCGTGCGAAGCGACGAATGGGGATTCGTCCCGCCAGGGCCACGACCGGATAGAGCAGCAGCGTCATCACGAGGCTCGCGGCTGAATACGCCACGATATAAAACCCGATTGCGCCGGCGAGCGTTGCTCCGGCGCGCGCGGCGAGTGGCAACACGAGCGCGAACACACCGATCGGCGCGAGCCATACGATCCATCGCACCAGCATCAGCATCGCGTCTGCAAGAGCTTGGAAGAACGCGACGAGAGTCGCTCGCGTGCTCGGTGGGCCATTCGCGATAGCGAGTGCGAGGACGAGGGTGAAGAGAATCAACGGCACCATCGAGCCCGACGCGGCGGCAGCGACGGGATTGGACGGAATGAGCGACGTCACCCACGTGCCGAACGTTTGCGTTTGCCCGCTC
>DASVYG010000254.1:0-1693 GCA_036392315.1 Gemmatimonadaceae bacterium | reverse complement strand
CATCAAGCTGTGTCTCAACATGAACCCGACCACCCAGGCCGCACTGCTGGCCGATCTCGTCTCCTCTCTCGATGGTCAGGGAATTCACAAGCTCCTCATCCTCAATGGGCATGGCGGCAACGACTTTCGCCAAATGATCCGGGAGCTCCAGCCTCGAACGCGGGTCTTCCTGTCGTCGATCAACTGGTGGTCGTGCGTCGACGTCCGCGAGTTCGTCGACGAGGTCGGCGATCACGCCGGCGAGGCGGAGACAAGCGCCATGCTGCATCTCGCTCCGTCGCTCGTGCGTCCACTCGACGAAGCGGGACCGGGTCACGCGCGTCCGTCCCGTCTCCGCGGTGTTCGCGAAGGCTGGGCCTGGGCCCCGCGTCGGTGGACGCAAGTCACCGGCGACACAGGCATCGGAAATCCCGCCAAGTCGACCGCCGAGAAAGGCGCGGCGTACGTCGCTGCGGCGGTCGAGCGCATCGGCGATTTTCTCATCGAGCTGGCGGCGCTTCGCTTGGACCAGCTGTACGAATAGGCTCGAGAAAGCCGCGCGACCTGGGCGTTTCAGGAAGACGAGAGCACGCCCGCGCGCCTCGCGCGCGCTTCGCCATACCGTTGCGTGGCGAAGCCGACGATGGTTCCGAGCGCGCCGCCGGGCAGCATGATCTGCCAATAGTAGGATTTGCCGGTGAGTGAATTCATGTACGCGATCGGCCATGCGAGTAGGAGTCCGACCGCGAGCCCGAAGACCACGCCGAGCGCGAGCGAATTGACCTTGCGTGAGAAAAAGCCGATGGCCAACCCGGCCACGATGCCTTTTACCGTCGAGCCAATCACGATGCCGAGGATCTCGGGCCGGGTTTCCGGCGCCGAGACGAGCGCCGAGAGTCCGTCGAATACACCGAGCGTTCCACCCAGCATCATTCCCAGCAGCACTTTGTTCATGGTCGTTCCTCGCGGTGGGGTGACGAGCCTCGGCTGCGATGCGCCGTGGTTCTCTACTCATCCATTACCCATTCCGATGGCGGTCTTTAACGCGGCAGGAGGAGCAGGACGCCCCGCATGACGAGGTAGGCGAGAACGAGCGCGATGGGCACGGCGTACTTCCGCCCCACACGCGCGACGCGGCCCGCGATCCCCTCCCGATAGGCGTCGACCGGCAGCGCGGCTCGAAAGCGCGCGACATCGGCGGCGAGCGACTCCACACTGGCGTATCGCGCGGCCGGATCTGTCGCCGTCGCTCGGTCGGCAATCGCGCCGAGCGGCTTCGGTATCTCGGGACCAATCAGTAATCTCATAATCGCACCCAGCGCGTAAACGTCCGACCGCTCGTCGGCACGGTCGCCGCGCGCCTGCTCTGGAGCCATGTAGCCGGGCGTTCCCGCAACGGTGCCTGCTTCAGCGGCGGCGCGCGTGGCGACGCCCCAGTCCATGACGAGAACTTCGCCGAATGGACCGACCATCACGTTCTGCGGTTTGAGATCGCGATGGATCACCCCGTTGGCGTGCGCGAACGACACGGCGTCGCACAACCTCTCGAGGATCCGCAGTCGCTCGGCCGCGTTCGTCGCGTCACTCAAATAGGTGTCGAGCCGTTGGCCGCGAACGAACTTCATCGTGTAGAATGCACGTCCGTCGGGCAGCGCGCCGACGTCGTGCACGGGAACGATTCCCGGATGCTCGAGACGCGCGAGCACCTTGGCTT
>DASVYG010000253.1:0-2362 GCA_036392315.1 Gemmatimonadaceae bacterium | reverse complement strand
AGCTCGCGGCGAACGTCACTGCCGCGAGCGGGAGAATCCATGGTTGAACGCGCACGAAGCTTGTCATATTCGAGTCGCTCCTTGTCGGGCCGCACTCGAGTCCACGCGGCGAGTGGGATCCCATCAGGACATACTCTCGTGGATCACGCCATCGATCACCGCGCTCTCGTTGGCTAGCAGTGTGTGCCCACCCGTCGATTCTGTCAACAGGGGGAAAACCCGTATCGGTGTCGTCTATAGGATTATCGAATGATGATGCCAGTTGCCGGCCGATCGTTCTGCGTGCGCAATAGTGAAACGCCCGACGACACGTACGCGTATCGCCCGACCGTTCGTGTCCGCCGAAGACGCAGCTTCCAGTATCTCCCACCGGATACGCAAATGCGCCGACCGCTCGCCATTCTCTCCCTCGTTCTCCTTTCAACGGCAGCGCTGCCCGCCCAAGGACCTCAGGGTCCGGATCCAGCGCTCGCGACACGTATTAGAGAACTCTATACCAAGCGCGAAGTGCGCATCCGCGTCCGCGACGGCTTGCAGCTCTTCACGTCGATCTACGTGCCGAAAGACACGACGCGCCGCTATCCGGTGCTGATGTCGCGCACGCCCTACTCGGTGTCGCCGTACGGCGCCGACTACAAGACTGCGCTCGGACCGTCGGGGAATCGAAAGTGGGTCGAGGACGGCTACATCTTCGTCTATCAGGACGTTCGCGGCCGGAACTTCTCCGAGGGCGTCTTTCGCGACATGACGCCGATTCTCGAGAAGCACGACAAGCCGACGGATGTCGACGAGGGTACCGACGCCTACGACACCATCGACTGGCTCGTGAAAAACCTGCCCACGAACGGCAAGGTGGGCATCTACGGCACATCCTATCCCGGGTTCTACACCACGGCGAGTTGTCTCTCGCGCCACCCGGCGCTCGCCGCCTGCTCGCCGCAGGCGCCGATGACCGACATCTGGATGGGCGACGACAACTTTCACGGCGGCGCCTTTCTGTTGGCGCACAATTTCAGTTTCTATACACGGTTTGGCCGCGCGCCGCGCGCCCAGCCAGGACCAGATCCGCAGTATCCGTTCTCGATGGGGACGCCGGACGCGTATCAGTATTATCTGAACCTGGGACCGCTCGGACCAAGCACGCGAAAAGTTCTCGATTCGGCGACCGGACCGCTCTGGCAGTCGATCCTCACGCATCCCACGTACGATGCGTTCTGGAAAGCGCGCAACGTGCGGCCGCACTTGCACGACGTGACGGCGGCCTTCCTGACCGTCGGCGGGTTCTACGACACCGAAGACATCCACGGACCGTGGTGGGTGTTCGGCAGCATCGAGCGACAGAGTCCGGGCGCCGACAATCGTGTGATCGTTGGCCCGTGGTCCCACGGCGGCTGGAGTCGAGGTGATGATGACGTCCTTGGCACACTGCGTTGGAAATACAAGACGGGGCCATTCTTCCGCGATTCCGTCGAGTATCCGTTCTTCGCGCACTATCTCGCCGGCGCGGCCGATCCAAAGCTTCCGAAAGTGCTCGTCTTCCGCACGGGCGGCGACCAGTGGGACGGCTACGATTCGTGGCCGCCCAAATCATCGACTCCGGCCGCGCTCTATCTCCAACCGAACGGCAAGCTCGCCTTCACACCGCCGAGTGGCGGAGCGGGCGCGGCGTACGACGAGTATGTGAGCGATCCGGCGAAGCCGGTGCCGCTCGTCGAGCGCATCGAGAACAACGGCATGCCGCGCGACTACATCACCGCCGACCAGCGCTTCGCGTCGCGTCGCACGGACGTGCTCACCTATCAGACCGACGTGCTGACGTCGGATGTCACGCTCACCGGCCCGGTGAGCCCCGTGCTGCACGTGAGCACGTCGGGCACCGACGCTGATTTCATCGTCAAGCTCATCGACGTGTTTCCCGACACCGCATCGAATTGGCCCGGTGACCAATCGGGCTTCACGGTCGGTGGGTACCAGCAACTCGTGCGCGGCGAGCCGTTCCGCGCGCGATATCGCCGTTCGTTCGAGAAGCCGTCGGCCATGATTCCCAACGCGCCGGACTCGGTCAAATTCGAGATGCCGTCGATTCACCACACCTTCAGACGAGGGCACCGCATCATGGTGCAGGTGCAGAGCACGTGGTTCCCGCACATCGATCGCAATCCGCAACGCTTCGTGCCCAACATCTTCGAGGCGAAGCCGAGTGATTTTCAGAAGGCGACGATGCGGGTATATCACACGTCTAGTCGGCCGACGCGACTGGAGCTGAGGCGGCTTCCGGAGGAGCGTTGAGGTAGGAATAGCCAATCCTTGCGGCGCGAACTGCCTAACGGCGCGAAATCCCTAACGGCGCGAAATCCCTAAC
>DASVYG010000252.1:0-4284 GCA_036392315.1 Gemmatimonadaceae bacterium | reverse complement strand
CGTAAATGATCGGCAGCGGAACGGGTTTGGGTGTCGTTTGCCGCATTGCAAGCGATAGGTTGCACAGGGTTGCGACGCTCGCGAGCCGCACGCGGAAGCTCGTCCATCCTTCGGCGGATCGTGTCGCCGCGACGTTCGCCTCCTGACCTGCGTTGCAGAAGGTGGACGCTCTTCGTGGCGGCGGTTGGCGAAATCCGCCCCCCAGTTGGCCGGCCATGACACGCACGAGCGCTTCGGCGGACCAGCCGCGTCGCGAATAGTCGGCCGCATACCATGCGAGCACCGAATCGGGCGACAGCGTGGTCGTCCCGAATACGTAGGTATTGCGTCCAAGAACAACGCTGCCAACGACGCGACTTGCGGTTGGCAGGGACACCAGGCCGTTGACCGCCGCGGCAATCACCCCTGGAAAGAATTCGACTCGCGCTGCGCTGTCGGTCGGCGCAAAACCTCGCGCGAAAGCGACTGCCAGCTCGGTTGGGACCGTGGACGAGTCGGGCCGCGGAACGACTTGCTGAGCAGCGACGGGCGCGCCGAGTAGCGAAAAGGCCGCGGCGAGCAGCCGGGCGCGAACGAAACGATGACGCGACATCCGATGCTCCGGGTGCGGTGAGGGAAACGCGCCGGCTTCGGCGATTCCTACCCTAGAGGGTCACGCATCAGTTCGCAAGTCGTGTTATCAAAGATCTAGCAATTCCTGTATGCGCGTGGCGATCCGGTCGACCGTCGGCAGCACGGCATCGAGCAACAGTGGGTGATAGGGCATCGGCACGTCCTCGACAGCAATGCGATCGATGGGGGCGTCGAGATGCCAGAACGCGTCCTTGGCCAGCGTGGCGGCGATTTCGGCGCCGAATCCGGCTGTGATGTTATCCTCATGAACGATCAGGCACCGACCGGTCTTGCGCACGGACCCGAGGACGCACGCCCGATCCCACGGCGCGATCGAGCGGAGGTCGATGAGCTCGACGCGATTCGCGCCGCCCGGCGACGCTCCAAGGCCGTCAATGGCCTGCGCGCAACGATGAATCAGCGCGCCCCAGCTCACGAGGGTCAGATCGGTCCCTTCGCGCAGCACGGAGGCCTTGCCGAACGGTACGATATAATCGTCGCCCGGATAATGCGCGCTCCCCTCGCTCGTCATGAGCAACGAGCGATGCTCGAAGAAGATCGTTGGATTCGCGCTTCGCATCGCCGAGCGCAGAAGCCCCACGGCGTCGGCGGCGTTCGAGGGAATGGCAACCTGCCAGCCGTACGCGTGCGCGAACCGCACCTCGTCGCTCAAGCTGTGCCACGGATCGCCGACGTCTTTGCCGAATCCGCCGGGCATGCGTACCACGATCGGGGCCGCGAAGCGGTTTGCCGTCCGCCAGCGCATCGTGCCGCAGTTGTTCAACTGCTCGGTTGCCGGATCGGCATACTTGCGAAACTGGATCTCCGTGACCGGCATCAGTCCTGAGATCGCCATGCCGACGGCCCGTCCGATGATACCTTCCTCGGACAAGCTCGTGTCGAACACGCGCGCGACGCCGAATTGCTTTTGCAGGCCTTCGGTCACGAGATGCACGCCGCCTTTACGGCCGACATCTTCGCCGAACACCACCGCCTTGGGATTCACCTCGAGCTCGTGGCGCAATGTTCGTCGCACCGCCTCGGCGAAGCGCATGACATGAGTCGACGGCGTGGCCGACTCGCTGCCGCCGAGGGCGGCGCGCTCCGATCGCGAAAGGCCGCCATACGCCGCGGGTGAATCGGCGGAGTCGTCGGCATACACCCACCGGGCCACGGTGGAGGGATTCGGCATCGGGCGAGCGCGCGCGGCGTCGAGACCGGCTTGTACGTCCCGAGCCACTTCGGCTTCGAGTGCGCTCCACTCCGACTCCGATAACATGGCCGGAACGAGATGCGAGCGGAGCCGGGGAAGTGGATCGCGATCGGCGTCGGCGGCGATCTCGCTGTCGGTGCGATACCCACGCTGGTTGTCGGGTCCCGAGTGGCTCGACAAACGCGGAACGGTCAAGCGCACGAGGGCGGGCCCGTTGGCGCCGCGGACATGGTCGACGCACTCGGCCAACAGACGCGCCGTTTCAGCCGGATCCGTCCCGTCACCGTCTCGCACGAGCAGATTCCCAAACGACGCGAGGTTTTGCGCGATGTCGCCGCCCGGTGTCTGCAAGCCGCCGGGCACCGAGATTCCAAGGCCGTTGTCTTCGATGTAGAACAACATGGGCAACGATAACGTCGTCGCCATCGTGAGCGCCGACCAAAAGCCGTTCGTCGCGACGGAGGCCTCGCCGCCGAGCACGACACCGATCGCGCCGTTCCAACTCGTGTCGCCGAGAACGTCGGCGTGGTAACGAATCGCCTGTGCCCACCCGGCGCACGGCGTGTACTGCGAGCCGACGTCGCCCGACATCGGCAACACGATCGCACCATCGCGGTTCGGCAGGTTGCACACCACACCGATGTCTCGACCGTCGCTGAATCCGCCGGCGCGCCCGAGCGGACTCGCGAACGCATCCTCGATGCTCAAGCCAAGCGACAGCAGCAGCGGACGCGAGCGATAATACGCACTCGCGGCATCGTGGCGATGATTGATCAGCGACCCGAGTATGACCTCGGCGACCTCGTGTCCGCGCGCCGAGAACTGATAGAGCACGAGGTTCTCGCGCGGGACCGTCGCCTTGTTCTTGTTTGTCGTCTCCTCGGTGTCGTCGAGGGCGCGCGACACGAGCGCGTTATACGCGATGCGGTGCCAATCGAAACGTGAATCGGGAGCGTTCGCGACGCCGGCGTCATCCGTGCGTGGCTTGGCCGGTCCGCGCGATCGCGGGCCTCGTGGAACGGGTAGGGTAGTCACGTGCTGTAATCTGTTCGGGAGACGCCAACGTGACCAGCCGTCCGGCATGGTTCGAGGACTAGTTTTCACATGGGGATAACCCATATTCGGCCATTCCGAGACCGAAGATCCGCGCCTGCCTCGGCAGCCCCACCTCATCAACCGAACGATGCGAACCGTCTACGCTGCTGTTTTCCTTGTGTTGTTCGCCGATCGGTCGGGGCCGGGGAGTGCCGCGCTGCCCGTCGCTGGACCTAACGCCAATACCGAGTCCGCCGGTGTGCTGCGAAACGGCGTACTCGACGTTTCGCTCGACGCCAAAGTGGCAACGTGGCGTCCCAACGGCGATTCACTGCCGGGACTGACGCTCGAAGCGTTTTCCGAAGCCGGCAAACTGCCATCGGTGCCGGGTCCGCTGATTCGCGTTCCCGAGGGCACCGAAATCCGCGCCAACGTGCACAATTCCCTCGCGCGCGACACGCTCACGCTGCACGTGCCGGCGACGGCGCGCGGCGCGGCGTCGGAGGAACCGGGCGATTCGGTGATCGTCCCGCCGGGCGAGACGCGTGAGCTTCGCGTTCGCGTGACCGCGCCGGGGAATTATTTCTATCGCGGGACCACGGGTCCGCCGTACAGCGATCGAGCGGGAATGCGCGGCCTGCTCGCGGGCGCGCTCATCGTCGATACGGCGAATGTCAGCAGGCCGCACCATGATCGAATCTTCGTCATCACGTTAGCGCCCGATTCGATCGCCGCCGATCCGCCGAACACGCCGGGTTTCCCCGTGTTCGCGATCAATGGACGGTCGTGGCCGCGCACCGAGCGCATCGCCGCGACCGTCGGCGACACGGTCCATTGGAGAGTCATCAACGCGTCGAACGACGTTCACCCTCTGCATCTGCACGGGTTCTACTACCGTGTCGACGCGCTCGCCGGGAGCCAGGTGAGGGCGCAAGGGCAAGGCGCGCCGGGACGCATGGTCGTCACCGAACGAATGCCGCCGTTTTCCACCATGTCGTTGACGTGGGTTCCCGAGCGGCCGGGGAACTGGCTTTTTCATTGTCACTTTCAGCTGCACCTCGTTCCGGATGTCGCGCCCAACGTCCAACTAGCGGGAGCCGTCGTCTCGTCGCCGATGCGCGTCATGTCGGACACGTCGAATCACGCGTTGACCGGCATGGCCGGATTGGTGCTCGGCGTCAACGTGGCGCCGAAACCTGGAGTGCGACCCGCCGCCGATCCGCGGGCCGACGCCGAACGCCGACGGCTGCGACTGCTGGCGGTGCAGGACGCAGGGTTTCCAGATTCCGCGCCGTCCATGCGCTTCATTCTCGAGGACCCGCGAGCGAGACCGACCCGACTCGAGGCACGCGCGGGGTTCAGCCCGACGATCTCCCTCGTGCGCGGCGAGCCGGTTTCCATCACCGTCGTCAACACGTTGCGCG
>DASVYG010000251.1:0-7452 GCA_036392315.1 Gemmatimonadaceae bacterium | reverse complement strand
ATCAATCTGTATCTGCGACAAGTCATGGATGGGCCCCAGCGTGATTGATTCAACTCCCCGGCCGCCTCGCGCGTAGAAAGAGTGTCAGATACAGCTTGGCACTCAGCACTCGAGGACCTCCGTGTTCCGTCGTCGTTCGATACTGCTCCTGCTCGTCGCATTGTTGGGACGCTTCACACCGCTTCAGGCCCAGGACGCGTCAGACATCATCCGCGGGCGGGTAATCGGCTCGGATAAGAAGCCGCTCGAGAACGTCACCGTGACGGCGACGTCGCTCGTGAACCAGACGTCGCGCACCGCCAAGACCAACAAGGATGGTCGCTTCTCGATCATCTTCAGCGGCGGCGGCGGCGACTATATGATGGCGTACACTTCCATTGGCTTCCAACCGACGCGGTTCGAGGTCAAGCGCGAAGTCGATGAGGATATCCTCATCGCCGACGCCACGCTGGGAAAGACCGCGGTCACGCTGGACGCCGTTCGCGTGACGGCCGGCCGCGAACGCCCCGATCGCAACGGAAACCAGCTCGACGTGGGCGGACGCGACCAAACGATCAACACCAACAACCTGCCGCTCGACGTACTTGGCGACTTGGCGGCCATGGCCGCGACGCTCCCCGGTATTACGCTCATCCCAGGGTCCGACGGCGGCGCGTCCGGTATTTCGGTACTCGGATTGGGGGCCGACCAAAACAACATCACGCTCAACGGCCTCAACTTTTCCGGCACCGACCTCCCGCGCGACGCCACGACGCAGACCCGCGTGACGACGTCGAGCTTCGATCCGTCGCGCGGTGGATTCTCCGGCGCGCAGATCGCGCTCCGCACGAACAGCGGCACAAACTACCAGACGCGCTCGATCCACCAAACCGTCGACGCGCCGTCGCTTCAGTACACCGACGCCGTCGGACGCGCCCTCGGACAGCAGTTCACCAACCTCCAGTTCAGCGGCAACGCCTCCGGCCCGTTCCAGCTCGACAAGTCGTTCTACTCGTTCTCGTGGCAGCTCGGGCGGCGCGCCAGCAACCTCCAGGATCTGCTCAACACCGATCCGCTCGCGCTCGAGCGCGTCGGCGTTTCGGCTGACTCGGTGCAGCGGCTGATCTCCATGCTTCAGTCCGACCAGATCCCGGTGTCGACGTCCGCGATTCCCAATCAGAAGCTCAACCAGAACGGCTCGTTCCTCTCGAGCTTCGACTTCGCGCCGAGCGCCGGCCACAACTTCAATGTGACGCTGAACGGTCGCTGGAGCGGCCAGGACGCGACGAATCTCTCGACGACCGCCGTTCCGGTGCACGGCGGCGAAACGAAGAGTTACGGCGGCACGTTGCAGATGCGGCACACGATGTACTTCAAGGACAACTTCCTGAACGAGACGAGCGGCTCGCTTCAATCGAGCGTGTCGTCGGGGGATCCGTACATCGAGCTGCCGTCGGCAACGGTGCGCGTCAACTCCACGTTTGCCGACGGCGGCGCCGGAGTGTCCAACCTGGTGTTCGGTGGCAACACCGGCCTCCCGCGGAATTCCAACACGCTCAACGGCGAGCTGCAGAATCAGATCTCCTGGATCAGCCTCGACAACAAACATCGATATAAATTCGGCGTCGATTTCCGCTACAACCGTTACTCGCAGGACAACACGACGAACCGATTCGGCACGTTCGTGTACAACTCGCTGGACGATTTCGCCAACGGCATTCCGGCCAGCTTCACTCGCCGGCTGCAGGTGAATCGCCGGCTGGGCGACGACCTCGGCGCGTCGGCGTGGATCGGCGACGCGTATCGGCGCACGCCGCGGCTGCAGTTCACGTATGGCTTGCGCGTCGACGCGTCGCATTTCCAGGGCAATCCGGCGTTCAACCCGATCGTCGATTCGGTCTTCAGCTCGCGCAACGACGCCGTGCCGCGTGGCGTGTACGTGAGTCCGCGACTTGGCTTCAGTTGGACATACGGAACGAATCCGCAGATCGGCGGCTTCCAGGGCGCGCAGCGCGGGTCGCGCGGACAGATCAGCGGTGGCATCGGACAATTTCAGAATCTTCCAAGCTCGCAGCTGATCGCGGCCGCGGTCGACCAGACGGGACTTCCGTCGGCGGCGCAGCAATTGAGCTGCATCGGCAGCGCGGTGCCGGTCGCGAACTGGCTCGACTATCTCACCAGCACCGGCACGATTCCGACGACGTGCGCCGGCGACGTGACGAGCTTCACGAGCACGGCGCCGAACGTCACTCTGTTCACGCCCGACTACATCCCGCAGCGCAGCTGGCGCGCGAACCTGAACTGGAACGCGCCGGTGCTCGACAACCGGTTCCGTCTCTCGAGCAGCGCGACGTACTCGCTGAATCTGAACCAGCAGAGCCAGATCGACCTCAACTTCAATCGCCTCGCGCGATTCACGTTGCCGGTCGAAGGACGCCCGGTGTTCGTGAATCCCGCGAGCATCTTCCCGTCCAGCGGATCGATCATCTCGCGCGATGCACGCGTCACGCAGGACTTTGCCCAGGTCACCGACTACCTCTCGGACCTCAAGTCACACAGCACGCAGCTCAGCTTCGGCGTCTCGCCGATCGCGTTCAATTCATCGTTCCAGTGGAACGCGACGTACGTCTGGCAAAAGATCGTGGATCAAACCCGGGGGTTCAGCGGCGGAAATACCGGCAGCGATCCGTATCTCACCCAGTGGGCGCGTGGAGACCGCGACGCGCGGCATCAAATCACGTATAACATCGGGTACACGTTCCACCAGGCCGTGAGCGTGATGGCGTACGGCCGCTTCCAGTCGGGCAATCCGTTTACACCGATGGTCTCGGGCGACGTGAACGGCGACGGCTACAACAACGACCGCGCGTTCATCTACGATCCGTCCAAGATCACCGATCCCACGTTCTCGGCGGCGATGCAGAATCTGCTGACGAACGCGCCGAGCTCGGTGCGCGATTGTCTGCGGAAGCAGCTCGGAACGATCGCCGGCAGGAACAGCTGCCAGGGCCCGTGGTCCACGAGCTTGAGTCTCCGCGTATCGCTCGTCTCGCAGGCGCTCAAGCTTCCCGATCGCGCGACGATCTCGATCGGCATTGCGAATCCGCTCACCGGCATCGACGCCGCGCTGCATGGATCGAACAATCTCCACGGCTGGGGCGCTCCGTCGTTCACCGATCCAACGCTGCTGTACGTCCGCGGCTTCGATCCCACGACGCAAACCTACAAATACGACGTCAATCCTCGGTTTGGCGCGAATCGTCAAGCGAGCGCGTTGAATCTCGCGCCGATGCAGCTGACCCTCGACGTGCGTCTCGACGTCGGCCCCGAGCGCGAGCGGCAGGATCTCTTCCTCCGGCTCCGCACGGGCCGCGGCGGCAAGGGCAACAAGCTGAACGAGACGCAGATCAAGCAGCAGTACACGCGCACGTACCCGAACCCGTTCGAGCAGATGCTTCGACAGCAGGATTCGCTGCAGCTCAGCAACGACGTGGCCGACAGCATCGCGATCCTGAATAAGAGTTATGGCAAGGTAATCGACTCGATCTGGACGCCGGTGTCGAAGTACCTGGCGAGCCTGCCGGACAAGTACGATCTCGACGAGGCCTACGAGCGCGTGCGAACCGCCGAGAACCAGTCGCTCGATCAGATGGCGAAGTACGGGCCGGCGGCGAAGGAGTTGTTGACGGCGGATCAGGTGCGGAAGCTGCCGCCGTTCATCGCGCTCTTCCTCGACAACCAGGCGATTCGTCAGGTGCGGCCGGGCCGTGCGGGCGGCGGACGCGGCGGGTTCTTCGGCGGGCCGTAAGGCCCGAGCGGTCGGCGCGCGAACCGCAGCTCATCGCGGGCACACACTTCAATGATCATCCGAGTATACCGCGACAGCGACTGGCACGAGTGGTTGCGCCTCAGCCAGGCGCTCTTCCCCCACCACTCGGCCGAGGAACTTGCCGCCGGAATGCATGAGTTTCGTCGGCGGTCGGACGCCGAGGTCTGCGTCGTCAAGCGCGCGGATGGCACACTTGCCGGCTTTGTAGAAGTCGGGGCACGCCCGTACGCCGATGGCTGCGACACGAGCCCGGTCGGCTACGTCGAGGCGTGGTATGTCGATCCTGATGTCCGCCGCCAGGGTCACGGGCGGGCGCTCCTCGTCGCCGCCGAAACGTGGGCGCGCGAACGCGGCTACCGCGAGATGGCGTCCGACTCGGGACTCGACAACTTGGTGAGCCAAGCCGCGCATCGGCGTGCAGGCTACATGGAAGTCGATCGCGTGGTCCAGTTTCGCAAGGCGCTCGAGCGTACCGCTTAGGTATTCCGACCGACTCGGCCGAACGCGCACGAGCGTTAACGAGTATCATCCCGCGCTGCGGCGGGGCAGCTCGCGCGTTCGGCTGACTCGACCCATCCCATGATCGCAATCGGTGAGCGAGATCGATGAAGAAAAGCGTGACGAGCGGAAAGCGACTGAGCCACGAGCCGCCGACCGTGACGGCGAAGCTCGGATGGCGGTACCACCACATCGGGATTCCACACACGCAGCCTCGGGCTCAAGAGCACCACATCCCGCACCTCGGCGTTCACGTCGCCGGTTTTGAGACCAGTCCCTACGGGATTGAGTGGATCCGCTTCGAACCGCATTGTCGCGTGCCCGAAATCGTCAGAATCGTTCCGCACATCGCCTTTGCCGTCGACGATTTGGACGAAGCCCTC
Organism: Gemmatimonadaceae bacterium; assembly: GCA_036392315.1. Taxonomy (GTDB): domain Bacteria; phylum Gemmatimonadota; class Gemmatimonadetes; order Gemmatimonadales; family Gemmatimonadaceae; genus JAQBQB01. The sequence continues at coordinate 2,763 of DASVYG010000251.1, read as the reverse complement.
GAAGGCAGGGAGATTTTGATCGCACCGACCGAGCCATCGGCTGGAGTTCGTGTTGCGTTCATACTCGACGATGGAGCACCGGTCGAGCTGTTACAGTTCTACACGGCCAAAGCTGTCCGCCGAAAGACAAGGCGCGCAGCCGAACAACGCGCCGCGCCTGACGACCGCGCGCCCGCAAAAGAAATGCGCCGTCGCAGGTGAGCGCGAACGTTAGACGTCGACCGAACTTTGATGAAGACACCGTCCATGCGTTGGTACACTCATCGAGATACTGTGCGGTGCCTAGCATTGGTCGGTCTTGCGATGGCAATCGGTGGCTGCGTCAGCACAACAGAAGTTTGCAACGCGATATTGCGCGCATCCATTCAGGTCGATGTCGTCGACGCCGCCACGAACGCCCCGGCAGCGGCCGGCTCGACCGTCGTTCTGCAGTCGAGCAGTTGGCGAGATTCGGTGGCGGCGCCGATCGGTCCTGACTCGTTGCTCACTGCCGCCGTTTGGCACGAAGATCGTGCCGGTCCAGGCGACTATGCGGTCACCGTCTATAAGCCTGGGTACCAAGCGTGGACGCAGTCGAGCATTCGAATCGGCTCGTCCGGCTGCCATGTGAGCGGCCTGACTCGGCTTACCGCGATGCTTCGGCGCGCAACGCCGTGACCATCATCGCCGCGGCGCACCAGACCGCAAGGCCCGGTGCGCAACATACTGAAGCAGCGATGAGTGTTGTCTCAACTTGGACGTCAGCCGGATGAATTGAGCTCGATGACGGATTCGTCAGTCCCTTGGCCCGGACTCGGCGAGCGCCGTCCGGGCATCGCCTGCCCGTCGTGCGGTTGCATGCAATCCGTTGGCCGGACGGGCGAGCGGACAGTATTTTCGAAAGGAGAAGACGTTGTGCGCTGTGTTGCCAATTCCGACGCCAACTCGACGGGATTTCGCGTAAGGAGCCAACGCTATGAAGTTTTCTTTCCGCCCGCTTTCTTTCCTTCCGGCGATCACTCTGCTTCTGACCACGATCGCGTTTCCCGTTTCCGCCCAGCGCGCGCGACTCCGCCAGAAAGATCAAAAACAGTCCACTGACACCGCGCGCTCTAACACAAAGGAGAATTCGCAGCACAGCTCCGCGCGTGGGCGCTTCCAGATCTCCCCCGACGGCAAGACCGCTCACGATAGTCTTCTTCACGTCACCTGGCTGCTCGACGCCAACGTGGGCAAAGGCGAATGCTCTGGCGTCCCGAACGTGGGCAAGAGCGGCGGTATGGACTGGAGCACCGCCTGGGAGTGCATCAAGCACCTGAACAGCGGCAACGGCCACCTCGGCCACGTCAACTGGCAGATGCCGGCCACGCCCATGGTTGACCCCACCTGCAAAGCCTCCGGTCCCCACGGAAATTCTTTCGCGGAAGACTGCAGCGGTAGCGCCTATGGATCGTTGTTCTACCTGGCGTTCCGGCGCCACTTCGGCGAAACCGTCGCGCGGCAGAGTGGATCGACCATTGGCGGCTTCAGCAATCTGCAGCCGAGTCTGTATTGGTCGGGCAACAGCCTGGGACAACAGAAGTCCGGCGGCACGAAGAAGAATCCAAACAGCGGCTACAACAGCTTCTCGTTCAGCAATGGCTGGCAGGGCGCCAACGTGGATCATCACGTGATGTTCATCCTGCCGATGATTGCCGGCCCAGTCCCCGCCGGCTCGCCCGCCGCCAAGGCGACGATCTATGATCGCACCGCCGAATCCGGCGTTCAGGGCAAGACCGGCGTGACTTGGCTTGCCGACGCCAACATCGCCGCCGATCCCAAGTTCCTGCAGGACGTCCAAGGCACCACGCTCAACATCCGGGCTGACGGCGCGATGGAGCAAGGTACGGCGCAACAACTCATCAAGCTGATGCGGCAGCACAGATATCTGGGCCGCGACGACTGGGCACTGCCGCTCGCCAGCTCCACCAACTGCACCGTGAACGGCAACACCGGAACGAACGACGGCTACTACTGCACGGTCAGCGCGATGGGACATCTCTATTACGACGTGTTCAAGCTGAAGCCCGGCACCGCCGTCGCTGAGCCAGCCGACATTCCCGAGGTCAAGCCCTTCTCCGGCGTGCAGCCGTCTCTCTATTGGGCGTGCACTGCCGCCACGCCGAATCCCAGGACCGGTGCCGGCGCGAACTTGTGCGCTCCCAGCCCGACCGCGGCCACAGGTATGGGCTTCAGTTTCGACATGGGCACCGGCTTCACCGATACCACCGTGATCGCCAGCGAACTCTATCTGATGGTCTATTATCCTGACCCGCCCTCTGGACCCTCCAACTGCAGCACAGCGCAATGCCGCTGCATGCAGGCGGGAGGAACGTGGTCCGGCGGAAGGTGCACGTGAGCAACTGGGAGCGAGCTCTCGTTCGGCCACCCTCGCCTTGTTCCGTCGGCCGATGAGACATCTTGCATCAATGCGCGCTACCGCTCCGGCTTAGGCGCGTGATCCGGCATGTCGAGCTCCACGCCGAGCTCGGCGAATCCCCGCGCGAGATCGAGCAACAGACCGCGCGAATCGGGCGTCACGCGTCGCGCCGCTACCATGTGATCGACGAACCATCGCCCGCGCTGCGTCGATAGATCGTCATAGCGAACGCCGCCGCCGCTCGAGCTCGAGTGGATGATGCGATTGTGCCCAGCGTAGATCGCGACGTGCCCGATGCGACCGTTCTCCTCGAACATCACGAGGTCACCCGGCTCCACGGCGTTCCAGTCGGGCGTGATGGACTG
>DASVYG010000250.1:0-2255 GCA_036392315.1 Gemmatimonadaceae bacterium | reverse complement strand
CATGATCGTGTTGGCGCCCGTCACGCTCGAGGGGCATGGAATCCGTCTCGAGCCGCTCACTCCAGACCATAGGGACGGACTCGCGGCCGCCGCGAGCGATGGCCGCCTGTGGGAGCTCTGGTACACCAGCGTCCCCGAGCCGGAGCAAACCGCTGCGTATATCGCCACCGCGCTCGAGGGGCAGCACGCCGGTCACATGCTGCCGTGGGCCGTTCGCGAGCTGGAGACCGGTGCGATAGCCGGCACCACGCGGTATCACGACATCGTTCCGCAGATTGATCGCGTCGAGATCGGCTGGACGTGGTACGCCGGATCGTGGCAGCGGAGTCACGTCAATACCGTCTGCAAGTTGCTGCTGCTCTCGCACGCATTCGAGTCGCTGGGCTGCAAAGTCGTCGGCTTGCGGACCGACAACTTCAACTTCGCCTCGCAAAAAGCCATCGAAGCCCTCGGCGCGAAACGGGACGGCGTGCTCCGCCACCATTACGCACGACGCGACGGAACGGTGCGCGACAGCGTGATGTACAGCATTCTCTCAACCGAATGGACCGACGTGAAGCGGCACCTCACGCTGCGTCTCACGCGCCGCGGCCCGAAGTCCGTTCAGAGTCGGTCACGGCCACCCGAAGATCGATGATGCCGGCGCGCCGGCGCGCACGGGCGACAAGTCGCTCGGGTCGCGCCAGAAGAACCGCGTCGCGTCGATAGCGAACACGCGCAGCACCCACCGCTTCGGCGCGCCGCCCGTCACCGGGACAGCAAGGTCGGCTCGCAGCATCCGTCGCGATTTCGGCGGCACGGCGGCGATCAACCCCACGCCAACGCTCGCGCGCGCCACGGTCGTCTCGCCGAATGGCACGTCGCCCGACCAGGTCTTGCCGATATCGGTGAAGACCGCCGTTCCCCACTGCGCGGTTTGCCCGGTCGAGAACGCGAGCTGTCGCTGCTCCAGTCGCAGCACGGCGCGCCGGCCGCCGGCGATCGCCGCGCCGTTGTATCCGCGAAGGCCGCTGCTTGCGTCGCCCAACGAGAGCTGAAGGGGCAGGCGCTCGCGCCATCCGCCGGCGAACTCCGCGCTCGCCTCGAACGTGCGCCGCTCGGACGACCTCAGGTACCATGCCGTTCGACCGCTCAGCACACCCGCGCTCCATGAGTCGCCGCCGCCCGAGGGCAGCTCTTCTCCGCGCAGCGCGAGCCCGACGAAGGACCTCGGCGTGCCCGCGCCTGAATAGACGTCGAGCGACACGAGCGACGAGCGATCCGTCGCGCTGAACGTGCCGAGCCCGCGCTCGACCGTCGCCGCCGCCTGGAACCCGCGCGCGACGTCTTGCTCCCCCAACAACGCGTCGAAGCTTTGTACGTGCATGTAGCTGAGCCACCGCAAGCCGCCGGCGAGTCCGAGGCGAAACGTGCGATACGGGACATACCGATTCTCTAGTGCCGTCGTGTCGGCCGGCACGAGGCCGCTGTCCGAGGCGATGACCCCGTTGACGGCCGGGTGCGACCGCTCATAGGTGGCCACGGGGCCGATCATCACGCCGGCGCCGCGCCAGGCAAACCGCGCCACGCCGCCGGCCGACCAGACGTCGCGCGCGACGGGCAAAGAAAGCTCCGGCCCGGACTGGCGGACGAACGTGCGATACGAATTGTCGTGCATGCCGCCGGCGTACCACGCGATGTGTTCGAGATCGCTCAAGAACGGTCGCGAGACGCCAACCGACAAGTTGCCCCCCAGCGGCGCGCGCTGCGCATCGAACGTCGCGACGACCGGTTGATCGAACAGGCCGAACTGGCGCATCGATAGCGTCAGTCCGTCGCGATAGGCGCGGCCCTGCCGCCACTGCCCGGATGCGAGCAGGCCGCTGCCGGCGATGTTCGAGTTGCCGTACTTGAGGTTGGAGACGCCACCGTGCGAGAGACCCCCGCCGATGATGACCGGCACTTCGTCCACGGTCTCGACGACGAGTCGCACGCCGTCGGGGCCGTCGCTCACGGCGCGCACCGCCACGGCTGCGAGGTAGGGCTGCGCCCGAACCACGCGCGCCAGCTCGGGCAGCCAGCTGTCCTGGCAGCGCTGGCCGACGTGGGCGAGGATGAACGGTCGTATCACCCAATCGTGCGTCGTGCCGGACTGGAAGAGGAAATGCTGGAACGCGCGTCGCAACTCGGATGGATCGCGGCCGATCAGCGCCGGCGGGTGCGGATCCACGTCGATCGCGGTGATGACGCGACCGTCGCAATGAAACTGCGCGGAG
>DASVYG010000249.1:0-1618 GCA_036392315.1 Gemmatimonadaceae bacterium | reverse complement strand
GCCCTGTGCCAACGCACTCGAGACTGCGAACAGCAATCCTGCAACGGGAGCCAGCATGATGCCGCGGCGCGGCAAACGCTGTCCGAATATCATGAGATCCGTCCTTCAGTGTGGGTGGGTGGCGAGAAAAGTGTCACTAAGTCACGTTGGTCGCAATCGCCACCAGGCGGCGATATGGCGGCGTCACACTCCATCCGGCGATCACACATCAGTCCACGCGACGCTCGACGCCGGCCGAAGCTCGCGAGTTGCTCGGCTACGGCGGCAGCTACTGCACATACATATGAGTAAACTCTGATCCCATTGAAACCGGGCACTGACCCAGTCGCGCGTCCTCCGGCGCGCCAGCGGCCTCCGTGCGAGGCGGACTTGCCTTCGCACGACAGATATACTACCGTGATAGTAGTATGATGACCTCGAGCGCTCTTCGCGCGGCGTTGTGCGCCGCCATCGTCACAGGAACCGTTCCGCTCGCCGCGCAGCTGTCGCCCGTTCCGCCGTCGTCATCGTGGCACGACGAGTTGCACGGGATCGGCACAACTGCCCGCGTCCTCATCATCGGCGCACATCCGGATGACGAGGACAATGCGCTCATCGCTTGGCTCTCGCTCGGGCGGCACGTCGAGACGGCCTATCTGTCACTCACGCGAGGCGAAAACGGCGTGAACCTGAACTATCGAGAGGGGCAGACGCTTCTCGGTATGGTTCGAACGGCCGAGATCCTGGCCGAGCGTAAGCGAGATGGCGCGCATCAATATTTCACGCGCGCCTACGATTTTGGGCGGGCCAAGAACGACTCCGCGGTGTATGCCGCGTGGCCGCGCGAGCCGCTCGTCGACGACGTGGTCACAGTCATACGCGCGTTTCGGCCACAGGTCGTCATTTCGCTGTTCGCCGGCGACACGACCGTCCACGACGCCCAACATCAAGTCGCCGGCGCGGTCGCCAGGGCGGCGTTCATGCTCGCGGCGGACGCCGTGCGAGTTCCACCGGTTCGGACGTCGCTGCTGGGTGCCTGGCGTGTTGGCGCGTTCTATCAACTGGTCGATAGCGGCGTCGCGCCGTCGTTGCGAATCAACGTCGGCGAGGTCGACGCCGAGCGCGGGCGATCGTACGCCGAGATTGGCGCCGACATCCGGCTGCTCCAGCGCACGCAACCGCGATTGCCGGCGCCGCGTGTCGGCCCGGTCTATCGCTACCTTCGTCGCGACTCGCTGCGCACAGGAGCGGAACGCGGGAGCGATACGCAGATCTCTGTGTCCCCTTCCCTCTTTGCCGACGCAGACACCGGATGGGCGCGGTTCGCGTCGGTGTCATTGGCGGACTCGGTGCGTGCTGCGATCGATTCGCTTATGACACTGACCCATGCGCCGGTATCCGGTTCGCCGCTGCCTGCTCGCGATGAGGCGAGCCAGCGACTCGAGCGCATCGTTCGCGTTTCGACGCGCGCGCGCAACGCGCTCGGATGCGGCGGCGTGGCGGCTGTCGGTTGTCGTGACGCATTGGGCGATCTGGCGCTGTCACTGGCCACTGTCCGCGATCGCGCGACGCGCGCCTTGCTCGATGCAAACGCCATCGTCGTCGATGTGACCGCTGATCGCGAGGTCGTCGCGGTGGG
>DASVYG010000248.1:0-9135 GCA_036392315.1 Gemmatimonadaceae bacterium | reverse complement strand
CACATGTACCAACGTCGGGGACGCATCACCGAGTTGAAGCGTCGCGAAGCTGCGTCCATCGGTTGCCACAGCCGTCCCGAGCACCGTCGGCTTCATGGGCTCGACGGCCGGCTTGTCCTTTCCGTCACTCTCGCCGGGCAGCCGGTACGGCTCGTCGGGAGCGCTCCGGTCCGACGCGAAGAGATCCTTGTCCACCGCAGTCATGATGTCGGCCGCCGGTTGGCTCGAATGATTCGTGATCGTCTCGAGGCTCGCCACGGTCGTCGGAGGCGTATCGGGAAGGGGCTGGCCGCGAAGCGCGTCGATCAACGTCCACGACACCAGCGCGATCGCAAGCACCAGCGCACCGATGGCCATGCGCATTCCCGGCGTGTTCATCCACGCTCGCGCGCTCATCGCGGCATCTCCACGGCTCTCGGAACCGACGCGACGGTTGGCGGCGTCAGTGATGCCGTAGTCATCGAGTCGCTCACCGCGAAGCCGGAGATCGTCGCCGCAATCGACAATACCTCGGCGTCCTTCTCGTCGGACCGCGCGGCGTGTGAAATGTCCAGCCGATCGATGCGCACCAGCTTGCCGCCGCGCTCGAGCCCCTGAAGAAACAACAGCGCGCCCTGCAGATCGGACTCGGCGCGAATCTCGACGCGTAGTGTTCTCACGCCCTCAGCGGCCGGACTCGCCGGGCGAGTTCCCGCGTCCTGGAGCCATACACGTGCCCCCCGCGCCACGTCGCCGACGTACGACGCGAGCTCGGCGCTCGCCATCACGTCGTCCTTACCCTCGAACAACCGCGGACGCATCGCTCGCATCGCCGAATCGGCGATGCGTTGCAGTTGCGGATTGCGGCGCGCGGTCGAGACCGCAACGCGCTCGCGCGCCAGCGTCGCGCGCTCGGTCGCAAGCTCGTCGCGCGCCGCGGAGAGTGCATCGCGGTACATGCGCGCCCAGATGACGCCGAACCCGGCGACGACGACGACGGCGCCGATGAGAATCGTGCGCCGCTCGCGCGCGTTCATCGTGCTCCACTTCACCGGTCCGGCCTCCGGCCTATTGGGTTCGACGCCGGCGTCGTCGTCGCGGCCTGGGGCGGATTGGTCACGACCCGCGCGGCGATCGTGAAGTGATCGAGCGCGGTACCGTCGTCTTGAAGCTCGCGTCGCACCGCCGCCGTCGCTTTCACATCGGCCAGTCCAGGCGCTTTCTCGAGCGCGTCGAACACACGCGCGGCGTGCTCGGCCAATCCGTCGACGATCAGTGAATCGTCGCGCGAACGAATCGCCGTTAGATACGCATCGTTCGGGATCGAGTTGCTGAGTGTCGTGATCACCGCCGCCCACTGCGGCGTCGAGCGCTCGATTCCATTGAGCACCGCGAGATGCCGATACGTGGCCTCGACCGTCGTGCGGCCAATCAGCGTCGACGACAGCGCCGGACGAATGTCGGCCCGCTGTTGCCGGACCAGATCGAGCTGATGATGCACGCCCCACACCTCGATCAACGCCGACGCCGCAATGAGCACCGCCGCGGCCGCGAAGGTGATCGCCGTCATTCTCCGCGCCTTCGCGCGCTGCGCGGCGACGTTGTCTTCGCTTCGTAACACCGGTCCGACGTCGCTTCCCGCGAAGTTCGCGGCGAGAACATCGCCGTGCTCGGCCGCGCTCGCCCACTCGCCGACGGCAGTCGTCGTCGCGACGCCGAGCCCGGTCAACGCGGCCGAGAGCTCTCTGCGCGGCGACGCCTCACCCGCGATGGCGACACGCGTCGAGCGACCGACGGCATCGGCGATCATCGAGGCATCCGCCGCACCGGCGCGAAAGCGGCGTACGCCGGCAAGCCGCGCGCTCTCGATCTCGAGCAAATCGGTGCGATCCGAGTGTGCGATGATCGCGTGAAGCCGCTGCTTCGCCAACGAGGGCCAGAGCGCGATCGCCGCGGCGGCCCACGCGGTTTCCGCCGGCGCAATCGCGTCGACGACCCAACCCGTCTGGGCCGCCGCCATGTGAATCATCGCCAACAGTCTCGCCGGGGCCGCAGCGGCAATCACCGGAGCCGGTCCACCGCGCGACCGCCGGCCCGCGGGTGATGCACCGACGATCTGCGCCGCGCGAGCTCCGACGAAGTACCGCGATGCATTTCGGGAGAGCAATCGCTGCAGATCGTCGTCGCGCAGCGGCGGCAGCTCGAGCTGTCGCACTTCGGCGAGCGGCGGCATCAGCGACACCGCGAGTGTTCCGCTCGTCACGCCGAGCGCATTCGCGAGACCGGAGAGCGCGGACACCAGCGACGGCCAGGTCGCGCCCTCGGACGGCGGCGGGTCGAGCGGCGCGCGCCACACGCGATCGCTCGCGCCGCGCAACCGAATGTCCACGGCGCAGAGCTCCGTGGCCGAGATGGCCACTCCGGTCTGATACTTCGAGCCAAGCTCGCCCCGCCCAGTCGCGCGCGTCACCATTGTTTGTATATGACAAGCGCTCGCGGCCGTTGATTCTGAATCACCGCGAGGAGCTTGGTCGGCGGCGCCTGCGGGCCGACGCGTGCAGTGATCGTCAGCTCGAGTTGCGTCGTGTTCACGGTCGCGCGCGCGCCTAGTTGGGTCCTCGCTGCCACGCTCGCCAATTGGCCCGGGAGCGGTCGGCGGCCCCGGCCATTTTGAAAAATTGCGTCGACGCTCTCGATCCGGCGCCCTTGCGAACGCATTTGAAGGATTTGGTTGAGCGTCGCGTCGGTCATCCCGGGAAGCGTACGAAGCACGGGCACCGGCGCGGTATTCAGATTCACTTGCGCCGATCCATGCGTCGTCAGATACGGGCTCGCCAGCGCGTAGATCTCGGGCGTCATTCCCATGACATACTGCAGCTCTTCGATCTCCCGGAACGGACCATTCGTTGGCAACGCCAGCATCTCGGCCTTGATGTATGCGTCTCGCTCTGCGCCGTTCGGCCGCGGCATGCTGTCCACGTCGCGCCAATCCATGATGGTCTGCGCGAGCTGCGTCGACTTGGCGTAATCGCCGAGCAGGAAACTGAAGAATGTCTGAATCTCGTTCTCGTTGATCAGATTGATGTTGAGCTTCTCGCCCAGGTCGCGCGCCTGGACGTCGACTTCCATGCTGTCGACGAGAACCGTGCCGGAATAGATCGAGTCGGCGCCGAGCCAAGGGTCTGCCGCGCGAATGCGCTGGATGTTGGCCCCCGTGGGTCCAATGCGAAGCGCTTGCTCGAGACGCGCCTGCGTCAGCGCCAGCGCGCCCAACGCGGCCGCGCGCTGGATGCCGCGCTCCGATGCCAACAGACCGATGGTCCGCCGCTCGTGCGCTTCGATGCTGAATTGCAGCGCCACCGACGCGATGGCGACGACCAGCCAAAGCGCGGCCAGCAGCGCGACTCCGCGGCGCGATTTCACTGACCCGGCCCTCGCGCGGTGTTCGCGGCGCCGATCGTGAAGATCATCGGCACGCTGAGAATCGGCGGCAACGCGCCGTGCTCGCCGCCGAGCAGGGTGAGGCGAAGGGCACGCGGTCTGATCGTCGCCGCTTCGGACGAGCGAAACCAGCGTCCCGTGCGGGTGTCGAGAAACTCGACTTTGAGCGTATCGATCGTCGAGTCGAGCATCTTGCGAACGAGCGGCATCTGCAAGTTCGGCTGATACTCGATCGTCAGTCCCTTCTCCGGCGTGCTGTTGTCGCCATCGATGTAGAGACGGATGCGCACGGCGGCGAGCAAGGACGGATTGAGCGCTGTCGTCGTGAAGCTGACCTCGTCGCCGATCGCCTGTGCGGTCGAGACGGCGGTGGTATTGTTGCCGGCGCTGGTATTGCTCACGCGCGCGCCCGACGCGATGCCGCGTGTGAGGCCGCGCGGCCCGCCGCCCTGCTGGATCTGCACCGTGCCGGCCACCAACCACGAGCGAAGCATCTCGCGCAACGCCGCAGCGCGCTCCGTCGACGCCGACGCTTCACGAATGCCGCGCCGGTGATCGATGATCGATGCGAACGCGCCGGCGCCGGCGGCCGCCATCATTCCGGTGATCGCCAATCCGATCACCAGCTCCATGAGCGTCATCCCGGCGCGCGCGCATAGCGACGTGTGTCTCATTGGCGTGTCGAGAACGGAGGCGTCCGATAAGCGTAGGATCGGAGCGTGTACGATCCACTCGGCCATTCGACCGTGACGTGAACGGCGTAGACACCCGCTTGATCCGATAGCGGCGTCGATGTCGTTTTCCAGGAATACTCATCGAGCGGCGGGTCGAACTTCCCTTTCTCGACCGAATCGGGGAGTGCCTGCAGCTCGCGGTCATTGAGCAAATCCATGAAATCCAAACGCGACGTCGCCAACGCCTCGGCCTCGATCGCCCGTCGAGACTTCTCGGCAGCACGCAGATCACCACCTACCGCCTCGAGCGCGCTCACCGCCGTCATGCCGACGATGGCGATCGCGACGACAGCTTCGAGGAGGGATATGCCGCGACGACACCTCGCGCCGGAGCCTTGGAGCCGCGTGGCGACCACGTTTCGGTCACGCCACACCGACAGCCTATCGCGAATCGGCACGCGCCACTCCGCTCCAAGGGTCGACGCGCACGATGAGCGGCACCGCGCCGCCGCGCACCACGACGGTGTCCGCGAACACCGCGCCGGTGGGCCGAAACACGTATTGCAGCCTTGGCTGATCGCTCACCAGGGTTTGCGTCAGTCCGAGGTCGAGATATCCCGAGGCCAGCGTGCCGAATCCGTTGACGCCCGATGTGTCGGCCTGGTACTTGAGCGTCGTGGGATCCACGCGAAGGGTGACCGTCGCGTTGTAATCGATCGCCGCTTTTCGCGCGTCGTGCAGCAGACCGATCATCGCGTCCGCACCACCCGACGGCTGCTCGGTTCCAAAGCGCGCGAAGGCCGGCGCGGCGAGCGCCGCCGCGATCGCCATAACGAGCAGCACCATCGTGAGCTCCCATAACGTGAAGCCCGCTCGCGCGCGACGCGTAACCGAGAACAACATCATCACTTGAAGGAGTTCGCGTTGATGCCGTAGATCGCCTGCAGGAGCGAGAGCGCGACGAACGCCACAATTGCGCCGAACAGCACGATCATCGCCGGCTCGAGAAACGTCGCGAGACGTTGCGTCGCGCGCTCCGTCCGTTCCTCGAAGATGTCGGCGGACTTGGTGAGGAACACGCGCAACTGTCCCGCATCTTCGCCCACACCGATCAACTGCGCGAGCATCGGCGGAAACAGCGAGCTCTCGGCAACCGCCGCGCGCAACGAGCTGCCCTCGCGCACCATCGTGCGAATGCGAATCGTGTCGTCGCGCGCCAGCGGATCGCCGATCGATTCGATTGTGTCGTCGAGCGCCGTAAGCAGGGGAGCGCCGCCGCCCAACAGCACACCGACGAGTCGCGCGAACCGTCCGGCCAGCGCGTACCGACGCAGCGTGCGCACGCCGGGAAGCGCGAGCAAGACGGTCGACCACACGCGTCGACCTTCGTCGGTATTCGTCACCCACGCCGCGAACGCGGCGATCGCCAGTGGAATGAGCAGAAGCGCGGGCCACAGACGATGCAACCCGGCTGAGAATGCGAGCAGCGTCGCCGTCGAGCGCGGAAGCTTGGCGCCGCTTCCCTCGAGCAGCGTGACGAACCGCGGCAGCACGAAGAAGAGAAGCACCGTGACCGCCACCGAGCCGGCGGTCGCCAGCAGCATCGGGTAGATGGACGCCGACAAGATCTTTCCGCGTAGCGCCTCGTCGCGCTCGAGCTGGGCAGCCAGTCGTCCGAACGCGGCGTCGATATCGCCGCTCCGCTCGCCGGCGCGGACGAGCCCCACGTAGAGGGGCGAAAACAACTTTCGATGCTCCGCGAGCGCCGTCGACAACGTGTCGCCGCGTTCGACGCGCGCGCGCACTTCCTGGAGCGCGGCCCTCACGTCGCCCGACGCCACACCCGACGCGGCATTGAGCGCCTGCGCGAGCGGCATTCCGACCGGCAGCAGTGCCGCCAGCGCGCGCGTCACCTCGAGCACTTCGCGCCGCCGCCCGAACCGAATTCCCTCGCGCGTGGCGACGGCCTCGCTCGATTCGGCGACATCGAGCACGAAGAGGCCGCGCTCCTCGAGGAGTCGCGCAAGGGCGCCCGAGCTCACCGCCTGCGCTTGTCCACGCGTGCGCTTGCCCGAGCCGTCGACGGCTTGATACGCGTAGGTTGGCATCGAGGGAAATCCGGCGACTACTTCCAGCTCATGATGTCTGCGTCTTCGTTCTCGCCGCCCGGCTTGCCATCGGCGCCGTAGGTCAACAAGTCATACCCTTGTGGATTCACTTGGCCCGGCGAGAGATAGACGTACGGGCGGCCCCACGGATCCGGCGGAACGGGTTTCCGAAGATACGGCGCGCGCCAGTTCGACGGCGGATCGATCGTCGGTTTTTCCCAGAGCGCGGCGAGCCCCTGTTCGGTCGTTGGGTAGCGCCCATTGTCGAGACGATACGCATCGAGGGCCGCACCGAGCATCTCGATCTGCGACTTGGCCGTGGCTCCCTTGGCCGCTCCGACGTGCTGGAAGATGTTCGGCGCCACGAGTGTGGCCAAGATCGCGATCACCACGATCACGACGAGGATTTCGATCAAGGTGAAGCCGGAGCGGCGTCCGCGGAGCGGGAACGGCGCGCGCCGGTCGGACGCGTGAAGGAGTGGCATCTTCAGTCGGAGGAGCTCGGAGGAGCGTGGACGTACCAACGTTTGGACACCCAAGTCGTGGAAACAGTTTTCGGGTCGAGAGTTAGGGGGCCCTACCTATAGAGACTTACGTGCAGGATGGAGACGCCGTTTGAAAATCGAACGTTAAGAGCGCCCCCGTTCACTTGGTCACGAAAGGTTGAGGGTGAAGCGTTGAGGGTGAAGCGTTGACGCCGGGTTGGCTAGTACCCCGCAACGACCGTCTCGGGCAAGACACTGACGCTCCACATCGGCCCTCATTCCACCGGCTCGGCAACCCCTTGACTTTCTATGGAAGCCGTGCATCTTATACCTCCATAGGAACTCTATGGATGCGTCATGGCCGAGCCAAGCGTCGAAGTCCTGCGCGGTACTCTCGATCTCCTGATCCTCAAGGCGGTGAGTTGGGGACCGACGCATGGCTACGGCGTCGCCAGATGGATCGAGCAGGCGACCGACGACGTGCTGCAGATCGAGGAAGGCTCCCTCTACCCGGCCCTCCATCGTCTCGAGACCCGCGGTTGGATCGCCTCCGAATGGGGCACGTCGGAAAACAACCGGCGCGCCAAATTCTACACGATCACGCCAAAAGGCCGAGCCCAACTGCGACTCGAGACGGCTAGCTGGACACGCTTCGCCCACGCGGTGTTCGCGGCGCTCGAGGCGCCGCCACAACCGGCATAGCGGCCAGCCCGTGTCGACATCCGAACACACGCCCGCGTGGCGCCGGTACGTTCGCTTCTGGGGTTCGAACATCGCCGCCGACGTCGACGACGAGCTTCGGTTCCACATCGAGATGCGCACGCGCGAATACATCGCACGCGGCATGTCGCCCGAGGACGCCCGCCGGCGCGCCGCGGAACGTTTTGGCGACGTGACGCGCGCACGGGAGGAATGCATCGTGGTCGATGAACGATTCGCACGGAGCGAGGGTCGCGCCCAGGTCATGAGCGCTCTGCGCCAAGACCTCGTGTTGGCGTCGCGCTTGCTCCGACGCCAACGCTTGCCGAGCGCGGTCGCCATCGTTTGCCTTGCGGTCGGCATCGGCGCGTCGACTACGATGTTCAGCGTCGGTAACACTCTGCTCCTCCACCCACTGCCGTTTCCGAACGCCGACCGCGTGCTGTCGGTATTCACCAAGAACCGCAACTCCAATGGTGCGCCGTCGGTGTCGTCGTATCTCGACTTCGTCGACTGGCGCGCTCGCACGCATGCGTTCGCCGAGCTGGGCGCGATCGGCGAGACGAGCTTCACCTTCCAGCTCTCGGCTCCGCTGCGCGCCACCGGCGGCATCGTCACGCCCGGCTTCTTTCGGGTGTTGGGAATCCACGCCGAATCGGGTCGACTGTTTGCAGACGATGACGATCATCCGGGCGCGCCGAAGCTGCTCGTCGTCTCGCACAGCTTCGCCGAGCAGCAGCTCGGTGGCGCGGCGAACGTGGTCGGCAAGATGTTCACCGTCGGCGGCGTGAAGCGAATGGTGATCGGCGTGATTCCCGATCAGTGGCGATTCCCCAGCACCGGCCAGGTATGGGTTCCGCCGCTCGTGGGCGATTACACCAAGGAGCATCGCGGCGAGCGCAATCTTCAAGTGTATGGTCTTCTCCGGCCGGGCATGACCATCGACGCCGCGCGCCGTGACATGGATGCCATCACCTCCGCGCTGGCGAGCGAGAATCCCGGCGACGATTCGTACGTCACGACGACGCTCGAGCCGCTGCGCGAGCGGTACGTCGGCCCCACACGCACAGGCCTCTTCGCGCTCAGCGCCGCCGCGCTCCTCGTGTTGCTCGTCGCGTGCGCCAACGTCGCTGCGCTCCAGGTCTCCCGTGCGCTCACGCGTGCGCGGGAGATTGCGGTGCGCACGGCGTTGGGCGCCGGGCGCGTGCGAATCGTCCGGCAACTGCTGACGGAGAGCGTGCTGCTGGCCGTGGTCGGTGGGCTGATGGGCGTCGGAGTCGCCCGCGTCGGAACGGACTACGTGGCGCGGTCGATCGCGCGCGGTGCCCCGGCATGGATGACGTTCGGCGTCGACGCACGCGCGCTGGTGTTCACGCTCGCCGTGTCGATGCTCGTCGGCGTGGCGTTCGGCGTCGCTCCCGCAGTGCGATCGTCGCGCGTCGATCCGGGTGACGCGCTTCGCGGTGGCCACGGCGCGCTCGGTCCGAGCCGCGGTTCATTGCAGCGCGCGTTCGTCGCCAGCGAGATCGCGATGTCCGTCATCCTCGTGATCGGCGCGTCACTGGCCATCGAGAGCGTGATTCGGTTGCGGAACATTCCTCTGGGATTGGACCCGAGCGGCGTGCTGTCTTTCCGACTTTCGTTGCAGGGCCCCCGCTATGACAGCACGCGCGAGCGAGGGCGCGCGATGAGTGAGTTCGAGCATCGGCTCGCCGCGATTCCCGGCGTCGAGAGCGTTGGCGCGACGAC
>DASVYG010000247.1:0-3676 GCA_036392315.1 Gemmatimonadaceae bacterium | reverse complement strand
GGCGCTCAGCCAAGGCAGCTCGACGCATGCCGTCGAGACGATCGCCGTCGACGGCCCGCTGAGCGATGGCGTGACGGTGAGCGGCCGCTTGGCAACGCCGATGCCGGCCGACCCGATGGTGAATCGCGCCCTCGCGACGATCGGCTATTCGTCGCAAACGAATTTCATGTCCGTGGCAGCGCCGCATTGGGGCGCGACGCTCGGCACGACTGGGCTCAGCCTCGGCGATCTCGCCGGTCAAAGCGTGTTCGGGCGCGGTGCGTCGATCCAGCTCCGCTCGGACCGGATCGGACTCCGCGTCCTTGGCGCGACCCCACTCGCCGCCGACGCTTCCCTCTGGAGCGCGCCTTCGCTGTTCGCTGCCGCGACCGACGTTCGACTCGGCTCGGGCGTGGTCACGGGTTTCTTCGCGCACCTCCGCGACTCGACCTATACCGTACGCGCGCTCGACGTCGCCGGCATTGGCGGTGAGGTGAGCCCGTGGTCTCACGCCTTCGCTACCGCTCAAGTAGCCGAGCGAGACTATCGTGATGGAAGCGGCCTAGGTGCGGCCGTTGAGCTGCGGGGTCCGGTCGGCGGCGGCGACCTCGATCTTCGGATGGTGCACGCGCCCGGAGGAACGTCGGCGTTCGCCTCAACGCGCGACGCGTTGTCTGCGTCGGCGGGGCGAGCCTTCGGCCGTTTTCGTGCCGACGCGAGCTATTGGGGAACGCAGGATCGCACGGACGCGGCAACGGACGTGAGCTCGAACGGCTGGTCGGTCTCGCCGAGCTACGCGTTGTTCGCGCCATTGACGCTTGGCGCCGACGTTCGCCGGTCGGGGTTTGCTTCGAGCGATGATCGTGGCGCCTTCGGGTCGAATCAGTACGAATACGGCGTGCGTGCGCGGTTGTTGCTTCGCGGGTTCGATCTCAACGCCGACAGTCGTTTGAGCACGATCACCAGCGATGCCGCGGCGCTCGGCGGGGCGCAGTTCACCGACGTAACGCGCCGCGTGACGAGTCGAGCGCGGCTCGATCATCTGGGAAGCTACGGTGATTTCGGCATTGGCGGCTCGATCGAGACCGCGACGATGGGATCGAGCGCGGTTCCATCGCCCGTGTCAGCGGACGCTCACGTCGAGCGACTCCAACTCTTACCGCGTGTGCCGGGATTCACGATGAGCGGCGCCGTACAGCGCATGCAGTACGGGAGCGCCGTCCTCACGACGTCGCGCGGCGAGCTCTCGCTCGAGATTCGCCATTCGCTGCGAGTCGCGCTGGGAGCCGAACGAGGAACGGTGCGCGACGCGAACGGTGTGGTGCGGAGCGTGATGACGCTCCGCATCGAGCGCACGACACTGCTGCCCGCGTTCGACCGGCGGTTGGTTGCCGGCGTCGTGTTTCAGGATCGGAACGGCAACGGCGTGCGCGACCCGGGCGAGCCGGGGATTGGGGGCATCGTCGTTCGTCGCGGCGCCGAATCCGCGGTGAGTGATCTCAATGGCGTGTTCCGCATCTCGCGCGATGCGCCGGGTCGCACCGAGATCGATACGCGCTCGTTGCCCGACGGTTGGCTACAGAGTCCAAAGCTCCTCGACGGCGTCGCCAACGATCTAGAACTCGGCGTGGTGCCCACGACGTCCCTCGATATTCGAATCGTGCTCGCGCCGTTGGCCGATGGAACCGTTCCGAAGGTTCGCGTGGGCGTGGCGGCACTCGCGTTGCGCGATTCGACAGGTCGCGAATGGATCGCGCAGAGTGACGGCGCCGCGCGCGCAACATTCGATGCGCTGCCCGCCGGGCGCTACACGCTCGACATAGACCTGGCCAATTCCAGCGAGCCACTACTGGTCGACTCGATCCCGGCGATCGTCATTGGCGCCACGCCTGGCCGCCAGTACGTGACGGTGCTCGCGCGCACGCGTCCCATTCGCATTTTCCGACCGCGCCCATGAGGATCTCGTCATTTGGCGTTGGCATCTTGCGCGGCTCGATCGCGGCCGCACTCTTGGTGGCCGCGTGCAGCGCTCCAACGGATGCAACCATCGCGCAGGTGAGCGTACGGGGAACGTGGAGCTACGCGAGCAACGAGAGCGGGCGGGCGACGTCCGCCAGCGGCACCCTCGTGCTGTCGCAGGATAGCACCGTGCAATTCAGCGGCACGCTCGACGCCAACGAGACGGACGATCGCGGACTGCTGCACCGCATTCTCGCCGTGGTGAGTGGACGAACGATCGACGCGACGCTCGTCGACTTCGACGTCGTGCTCGACCCGACCGTGACGCGCCGGCACACCGGCTCGGCGCGTGGCGATTCGCTCACGGGCAATTGGGTCGAGCTGTCGCCCACGGGAATCGCCGCCTCGGGAACGTTCCGCGCTCACCGGGTGCGTACGCCGTGAAGCGCGTCGTTCTGAGTTCTCTCATTGTGCTCGTGCCGGTGGTGGCTCGGGGGCAATCGTGCAGCGTCTCGGGCACGTCGGGGAAATGCTCGCCGACCGTTTCGCTCAGCAGCCCGGCGACGATCACGAACCCGGCATTGCTTCAACTCACGGTTTCGCCCGCGTCGACGCTGACCGCGACGGCGACGTTGACGGACATGGATGTCGCGACTGGGGTGGCGACAGGCTCGATCGCCACCATCACCGTTCAGGGAAACAGGACGTGGAGCCTCTCGGTGAAAGGGAACAGTGCGTTGTGGGCAGCCAGCAGCGGCGCGTGGACGGCCAAGCCGGTGACCGATCTGCAGTGGAGTCTGACCCCCACCGGAGCGTCGACAGCGATGTCGACGACGGGAGGCACGCTGATGAGCGGCGCGCCGGGCGCCGGAACGCCGACGACAGTGTATTTTCGGCCTGTAGTCCACTGGCTCACGGACAAGCCGGGCGTCTACACGATGGGGATCACGTTCACGCTCGGCGCGCCGTAGCCGCGTCGGTCGCGACTGGAACTCCGCGCCGGCGAGTCGCGTTCCTCTAGAACACGCGGGATCGGCATTATCTTTGGATGCCGGCCGATACGCGAGAGTGGCGAAACTGGCAGACGCACCAGACTTAGGATCTGGCGCCGTAAGGCTTGGGGGTTCGAATCCCCCCTCTCGCATCCCGACAATTCGCGTTTTCGTCGTCCGAGGATATGATAATGCGTCGTTATGCGCTGGTGTTGCTGAGCGGCGGTCTGCTGGCATGCCAGACCGTCTCGGACAGCTTCGTACTCGGTCCGACCGACGCGAACGTCAGCGGAACGTTTGCGCTCACGACCATCAACGACGGGCCCCTCCCCGTGATCGCGCGCGTCTCGACCACCGACCAATGGAACCTGACCGCCGACACGCTGCGTATTTCCGGTGACAGCACGTGGGCGGAGACGAGCTTCTACGATGTCGTCTCGCTCGCCGACGGCAGCGTGACCACGACACAATCGATCGCATCGGGTGTGTACGTCGTGGCCGACAAGCAGATCAATTTCACGATGAGGGTCGGTGGTACGGCGAGCTTCATCGGGGCGGTGCAGGGCAGCACGCTCACCGTCGTGTTCAACGACGCCCATTTCGTTTATCAGCGTTGACGCGGGCCCGCGTGACCGGACGCAAAAAAGAGAGGCGCCGAATGGCGCCTCTCTTTTGCATTCTCTAACGGTTGCCCGTTATTTCCCGACGGGAATGCTCACCGAACGAGTCTGGCAGACGCCGGTGCT
>DASVYG010000246.1:0-31873 GCA_036392315.1 Gemmatimonadaceae bacterium | reverse complement strand
TCGGCCGTGGCATTCATGTCGCCCTGCATGTTCGTCAGCAGCGCGCTCGACGCGCGGATGTCGACGTCGGTGACATTCGTGTTTGGATCCTTGAGCACGTCGAGCGGTTGCGTGTATGTCTGTCCGTCGACGGCGAGCTTGACGGTGTACCGGCCCGGCGGCATCAACACCGCGAGCGTCCCGAATCCGGGAGCGGCGCGGGTCCCATCGGGGTCCATCGTGAATTCGGCGTCGTACATCGGCTTCGTGCGCATGCGCGGCAACTTCGTGGATTCGTTACGCAGATCCCAATACACGCGGTTGAGTCCCGTCTGCCGAGTGCCGTCGATCTTGCGAACGATCTTGCCGGTGGCGTCGGTGATCGTGATCGCCGGCGCCGCCGTGCCCGTCGCCGACTTGAGCCAATAGTTGATTGGCGCGCCGTACTGCGGGTTGGTCCCGGCAGTCGGATCGTCGTTGGTCGCCACGTTGCCCTGAATGTCGCGGAAGCGATACGTCGGACGCGGCGCGAACAGGTGCGCGTTCGACGCCGTCACCGTGGCGTTGATTCGCTGCAGCGGCGACAGGTCGTCGAGAATCCAGAAGCCGCGGCCGTACGTCGCGACCACGAGATCATTGAAGTGCTCCTGCACGATCAAGCCGTACACGGGCGCGTGCGGCATGCCGAGCTGCATCGGTTGCCAATGCTCGCCGTCGTCGAATGAGACGTACAAGCCGCCTTCCGTTCCGAGATACAGCAGACCGCGACGCACCGGATCTTCGCGAATGATGTGCGCGTAGCTCACGGAACTCTTCGGCACACCGTTCACGATCAGCTTCCACGTCTTGCCAAAATCTGCGGTCTTGTAGACCCACGGCTCGCGATTGTTCTCCTGGTGCGCGTCGACGATGATGTACGCCGTTCCGGCATCGTAGCGCGACGGCTCGACGTGACGCACCGAGCCCCACGTCGGAATGCCGGGGATGTTCGCCGTGACGTTCGTCCACGTCTTGCCGCCGTCTCGTGTGAGCTGCACGAGACCATCGTTGCTCCCCGTCCAGATCAGTCCCTTCTGCACGCGCGATTCGGCGATCGCATACACGACGTCGCCGTATTCGACGCCGATGTTGTCGGGCGTGAGTCCGCCCGAGATCTGCTGCTTCGACTTGTCGTTGCGCGTGAGGTCGGGGCTGATCACGCGCCAACGGCGGCCGCCGTCGCTCGACATGTGCACGAACTGGCTGCCAGTGTACACCGTGTTGTGATCGTGCGGGGAGATCGCGAACGGCGCATCCCAGACGAATCGGTATTTCACATCGTCGGCCGGATGCCCGCCCGTGCTCAGCGGAAACACCTCGACGTTCTGGCCTTGACGGGTTCGTTCGTCGAACCGGATGACAATGCCGCCGCGGCTTCCCGAGCCGGATGCCGTCGACCAAATGATGTTCGGGTCAACTGGATCCGGTGTCGCCCAGCCGCTCTCACCGCCTTCGACGCTGTGCCACTCGCTGCGCGCGATCGCACCGCCGCTGCGGCTGTTGCTCGGCCCGCGATACGACGGACCGTCCTGCTTGTTGCCGTACACGTAATAGGGAATCCGATTGTCGACGGTGACGTGGTAGATCTGCGCGATCGGCAGATTGATTCGATTCCACAACCGTCCGCGCGTCGTCGAGATCGAGACGCCGGCATCATTCGCGACCGCCATCCGCTCGGCGTTCGTCGGATCGATCCACATGTCGTGGTTGTCTCCGCCCGGCGTCGTCATCGGCGGGCCGGCGTTCGGGTTCGCCGCGCCGCGTCCACCACCTGGCGCAGCACCACCGCGTCCGCCGCGCCCGCCGGCACCACGTCCACCTTCGCTCACCGTTGCTCCGCCGTCCATCGAGCGGCTGAACGACGCGCAGAGGAAATATGTCTCGTCCGGATTGTCCGTCGATACAGCCATGCGCGTGTAATACGGCTGACGACACGCGAGATTGCGATCGTAGCTCACCACGTGCCACGTGCCGCCGCCGTCCTCCGAGCGCCAGAGCTCACCGTTGTCGGTCGGTTGGCCGTGCAGCGGATTGCCGTCGCCCGTCTCGATGAGCGCGTAGACCCGATTCGGATTCGAGCGCGCGATCGCCAAGCCGACCTTTCCGATTGTGTGCGTCGGAAGTCCATTGCCCTGGAGCTTGGTCCATGTCGTGCCGCCATCGCGCGACATGTAGATCGCGCTCCCTGGTCCGCCGCTCTCGCGACCCCACGTATGCATCTCGAGCTGCCAGGTCGCGGCGAACAACACCTGCGAGTTCGTCGGATGCATCACCACGTCGATGCCGCCGGTGTTCGGGTCGACGAACAAGACCCGTTGCCACGTCTTGCCGCCGTCGGTCGTGCGGAAGATGCCGCGTTCCTGTTGCGGCCCATAGCTGTGCCCCTGTGCGGCGACGAAGACGATGTCGGGATTGCCCGGATCGATGGCGATGCGCGCGATGCGCCCGGTCGAGTCGAGGCCCATGTGCGTCCACGTGCGACCGGCGTCGGTCGATTTGTAGATGCCATTGCCGATCGAGATGTGGCTGCGAATGAACGCTTCGCCCGTGCCGGCCCACACGATGCTCGGGTTCGACGGCGTCACCGCGAGCGCGCCGATCGACGAGACCGGCTGGTCGTCGAACACGGGCGTCCAATGAATGCCGCCGTCGCTCGTCTTCCACACGCCGCCCGACGCAGCACCGGCGTAATACGTGTTAGGATCGCCTGGCACACCGGCGACTGCATCCGTGCGATTGCCCACCGGCCCGATGTAGCGAAAGCGAAGCGCCGAGGCCATCTGGCTCGGATCGATCGTCGCGGCGCCTTGTTGCGCGTCGACCGGTGTGACGAGTCCGAGTGCCGTGAGGATCGTGAGCGGGACGAGAACTGCGCGAACGGAGCGCATGTGTACGGACATGAAAGGCTCCCGGGAGTGTCAGGTGGGACATGAATCGATCATCATTCTGCCGTGTCGAGGGCGCGCGTCAAGTCCGGCTGTCCTTGACGTCCACCCGGTGGCGGCGATCGTTCACACCAGCAGATCCGTCGCTGCGCTCAGGATGACACACGCAATAACGTGTACCGGATGACCAACGACACAACGCACCCGAGCATCCATCTCGAGTATCCCGACTGGGTCGACGCCGTGGTCGACTGGAGGCGGGTCTATGCATCCGATCATGAGAAGATGCGTCTGGCCATCGCCGTTTCGCGCGAGAACGTGGCGCGGGAAACCGGTGGGCCATTCGGCGCTGCCATTTTCGAGCGCGACTCCAGTCGCGTCGTGTCGGTCGGCATGAACTGCGTCGTGCGTCTCAACAATTGCACGCTGCACGGTGAAATGGTGGCGTTCATGATGGCGCAGCAGCGCGTCGGCTCGTTCACTCTGCGCGCACCGAACCTGCCGGCGCACGAGCTGTTCACCTCGTGCGAGCCGTGCGCCATGTGCCTCGGCGCCACGCTCTGGAGCGGTGTGCGCCGCGTCGTCTGCGGTGCGGCGCGTGAAGACGCGTCCCGACTCGAGTTCGAGGAAGGTCCGGTATTCCCGGAGTCCTATCGCTACCTCGAGCATCGTGGGATCACCATCGAGCGCAACGTGCTTCGCGACGAAGCACGCGCGGTGCTCGAGCTCTACCAGACGACGAGCGGGAAGATCTACAACGGATGACGATCCCCGCCGGCGTCATCGAGTTGGCCGATCTCGTGGCGCGATGGGTCCACGTGATCGCCGGTATCATGTGGATCGGCAACTCACTGTTGTTCAACTGGCTCGATCGCAATCTACGCCCTGCGTCGCGCGACGCCGGCGATGCGCGTCCGCTCGGCGAGATCTGGCTGCTGCACAGCGGGGGCTTCTACTTCGTCGAGAAGACGCTCCTCGCCGGTCAACCGCTGCCGCGACCGCTCCACTGGTTCAAGTGGCAGGCGTATACCACCTGGCTCAGCGGCATGGCGCTGCTCGTCGTCGTGTACTACATGGGCGGCCGCGCCGTGTTGGCGGATCCCACGGTCGCGGCGCTCAGCCACGGCCAAGCTACCCTCGTGGGACTCGGCGCGATCGTCATCGGGTGGGCCATCTATGAAGCTATGCAGCGGTATGTGGCGCCCCGGGCGCCGGTCCCGGCCGCTGCCGCGTGGGTGTTGGCGCTGACGGCAATCGCAATTCTGCTCACGCGACTGCTGAATGGTCGCGCGGCGTTTCTGCACGTCGGGGCAATGCTCGGGACGATCATGGCAGCAAACGTCTTCTTCACGATCATCCCGTCGCAGCGCGAGCTCGTGGCGACGGTGGCGCAGGGCCGCGGCGGAGATCCGAAGGTTTCGGCGCGCGCCAAGCGCGTCTCGATCCACAACAACTACTTCACCTTTCCGGTGATCGTGTTGATGGTGAGCAACCATTTCCCGTCTGTCTACGGGAATTCGCGGAGCTGGCTGCTGCTTCTCGTGTTGATCGCGTCGGGCGTGGCCGTCCGTCACGTGCTCAACATACGATTCGCCTATCCGTCATGGAAACCTGTGCTCGCCGGAACGTTCGTGGCGAGCGTCGCCGTGTTGTACATCCTGCTCGTCTGGGTGACGCCGCCACCAGCGGCGAACGCGATGGGTTCGGCGATTCCCGAGCGCGTCTCGTTTGCCGACGCGCGCCACGTGATCGATCGCCGTTGCGCGGTCTGCCATTCCGCGCAACCGGCCGATCTGACATTCGGTATCGCGCCGGCCGGCGTGATGTTCGACACGCCCGAGCAAATTGCGGCCCGCGTGTTGCGGATCCGCGAGCGGGCGATCGTGACGCGCACGATGCCACCCGCGAACAAGACCAACATCAGCGACGGCGAGCGTGCCCTTCTCGCGCGGTGGATCGATCAGGGCGCGCGCATTCCGTAACGCTCATTCGAGGAGGACAGGTGGCGCCAGATCTCGTTCCGCTCGCCGGTTGGGACAGTTTCTACGTGATCGTCGGATCGTCGTCCGCCGCGTTGACCGGATTGAACTTCGTGGTGATCGCCCTCGGCGCGGAGTCGAGAACGTTGTCGGGAACGGCCGACCTGAGCGCGTTCGGCACGCCGACGATCATGCATTTCTGCGCCGCCCTGCTCGTGTCGGCCATTCTGAGCGCACCGTGGCACACCGCGTCGAGCCTCGCCGCCTGCATCGGAGCGTGCGGAGTCGCGGGGCTGATGTACGTGGGGCGCGTCATGTTGATCGCCCGACGCGGCACGACCTACAAGCCGGTGTTCGAGGACGTGTTGTGGCACTTCGCGCTGCCGCTCATTGCGTACGCGCTGATTCTGGTGGCCAGCGCGATCTTTGTTGGTCGTATCGACGCCGCGTTGTTCACAATCGCCTTCGCAGTGCTGCTGCTCATGTTCATCGGCATCCACAACGCGTGGGACACGGCGACCTACATGGCGTTCGCGGCGCGGAGAGCGGGTACCGCTCACGCGGACGACGCCGAGAACGTCAGCTCCCCCGATACGTCGAATAGCCGAACGGGCTGAGAAGCACCGGCACGTGATAGTGCTCGTCGCCGGCGACGCGAAAGGCGATGAGAATCTCCGAATAGAACGTCGCTCGCCGCGTCGTCGCGAAGTACTCGCCCACCGCGAAACGCAACCGATATTCTCCGTCCGCCAAGCCATCGCGGACGGGCGGAAATCGCAACCGGCCGTCGGCATCGGTTACACCGCCACCGAGCGTCTCGCCATCGCCGGCGCGCTCGAGGGCGACGCGAATGCCCGCCGCGGGCTTGCCGAGCGCCGTATCCAACACATGCGTGCTGAGCGAGCTCACGATTCGGCCTCGTCGGTCATCAGCTTCTGGAGCCGCAGCCGGGTGATCTTTCGTTGCTCCTCGGCGGCGACGCGCAACTCGACCTTGGGTGAGTTGTGCAGGCGTCCGCGCGCCAGCGCCAACATCTCGTCGGCGGTTCGTCCGGTCGCGCACACGATGTAGATATAGCCGAAGCGCCGCTCGTATTTTCGATTCGCCTCGACGAGCGCGCTTCGCACGGCGTCCTGCGCGGTGGCGACGCTTGCCTGCTCGCCCGATGCCCAGCGTCGTTCGCGCTCGTCGCCGGGCGGCGCGGTGTCGGCTTCACCGATGCGCGGATGTCGCGCGAACGCCTCGCGCCAGTCGTGTTGGTCGAGCGACCACCAGACGTCGTCGGCTGCGGCGAGGAGGTCGTCCAACGTCTCGAATGGTCGACGCGCGACCATCGACGAGATCCAACGGGGCGCGCCGCAACACGCAGCGAGCAATTCCGCGACGCGGGTAGCCGGCAGCGTGTTGAGCTCATGCACGGTGAGCGTCACGTCGCTGCGACTCGACCGAACACGCGCAGGCGAGCGACGCCCCCGTCGGGGTAGATGTTGAGACGCACATGCGTTGCCGCAGCTCCGGGCACAGCGCCGAAGCGATGACGCGCGTGCGGCTCGAGCGGCGTTTCGGCGACGAGCACGCGCCAGGTTGCCGAAGCGGCGTCGGAACCGGGCGGATCGCCCACGTCGCAGTACTCGATCATCGCCGAGCTGGGGGCGTTGCCCTTGAAGTGATCGGTGTCGAGCTCGAGGCGATCAATCATACCGCGTCGGCCGAGGCGGATGATCGACCAATCGTGACCGGGCCCGCGACGCCGCTTCGTTTCCCATCCGTCGCCCATGTGCGTGGCGCGCCCCGGCATGATGAGATTCTGTCGATGGCCGTAGTGCATGTCGCTACAGAGCACGACGAACCCGCCGTTCTCGATCGCCGCGAGATCGGCCTCCCGTCCGTTGCTGAACGTGTCATACTCGGGAACGACGTCGCCGTGCACACGTAATCGAGCTACGCCGCCGTCAGGGAAAATGTTGAGACGGAGATGCGTTACCCGTTCTCGTACGGCTGTCACCGCGAACTGGTTCTGTGTATCGCCTACGAGCGGTGTGTTGGGGAGCATCGCTCGCCAGGGCACGTCGGCAGACGTCAACCAATCGACCGACGGAACACCGAGCGCGGCGCACGCATCGATGCTTGCGCGCTCAGGAAAGTTGCCTGTGAAAAAACTCGTATCGATGACGACGCCCCGCACGATTCCGGGCAAGCCCAGTCGAATGATCGCCCAGTCATTTCCGGGCGACCGGCGGCGGCGCGTCTCCCAGCCATCCATCCATTTCCCGCGCTCCGTGTAGACGCCTTCGCGCCATTCGGGCGTCGACGCTTTGATGAGCGACTCCTTGGGCGCGAAGAATTCATCATTCGCGGCGACCACCGCGCCGCCGAACCGCTCAGCCGCGAGGTCGGGGAGATCGATGAACACGGAGGAGCGGAGGAGGGGGAAAACGGGAGGGAACCGCGCTAGCGAATACGACGCTCTATCATACGCCTTCAAACGCCAATTGGCCACCGACATATGTAGCTCGAACGCGGCCGAAAAGTTGGCGACCCGCATAGGGCGTGACTGCATGTCGATGCTCGAGCCGCGTAGGATCGACGACCATACTGCTGTCGGGGTCCCAAACAACGATGTCCGCATCGTACCCACCCGCGATTCGCCCCTTGCGGCCGTCGAGCCGTGCGAGGCGTGCGGTGTTGGCCGACATCCAGGCGGAAATCCGTTCGAGCGGCAGGGCTTTCGACCGCGCGCCGGTCCACACGGCGGCGAGCGACAACTGTAAGGAGGCAATGCCGCCCCATGCCGCAAAGAAATCGCCATTCGATCCCTTCATTCCAGGTGGGCACGGTGAGTGATCCGACGCGACGAGATCAATCTCGCCGCGAACCAGCGCGTCCCACAGCGCCTCGCGCTCGGCGCGTCCGCGAATTGGCGGCGCACACTTGAACTCCGTCGCGCCGTCGGGGACATCCTCGGCTGCGAATGTCAGATAGTGCGGACACGTCTCGACGGTGAGCGGCAAGCCGCGCGCTCGCGCGGAACGGATCGTGTCCAGCGATTGGGCCGACGAGAGATGAACGATGTGCACCGGTGTCGGCCACGTTTCCATGAGTCGAACGAGGAGCGCGATGGCTTCACGTTCGGCCTCAGGAGGGCGAGACGCGAGATACGTCGGATAGCGTGTCGATCCGCCAGGCGGCGCCGGCACGAGGCGCGTTGGATCTTCGGCGTGGACCATGAGCGGTAGGCCGAGCGTCGCGAGCAGCGGGAAGGCGGCGCGCAGGTTCTGCTCGGAGACCGCGGGGAACTCGTCGACACCCGACGGTGACAAAAAGCACTTGAACGCCCGAACCCCCGCGTCACGAAGCGGGCCGAGTTGATCGATGTTGTCGGGCACGAGGCCGCCGATGAACTCGACGTTGACGATTCCCTGGCCACCGAGTGCAGCGCGCTTTGCCTGGAGGGCCGAGACCGACGTCGTCGGCGGAATCGCGTTGAGGGGCATGTCGAGGATGGTGGTGATGCCGCCGGCAGCGGCGGCGCGAGTGGCGGTCGCAAAGCCCTCCCACTCCGTGCGTCCTGGCTCGTTCACGTGCACGTGCGTGTCGACGAGCCCCGGCATGATCACGAGATTCTCATAATCGACGACGGGCAAACCGGAGGGCCAATCGTCCCAGGCCCAAACGCGCGCAATCGTGTCGCCGCTCACGTGCACCGTCGCGGGTCGAATGCCGTCGGGTGTCACGACGCGTTTCGAACGCAGGACCAGGTTGACTTCGCGCCTGGTCTTCTTTCGGCGGATCGGGCTCAGTTGGTCTCGCTCCAGAATCGGTGAAGCAATCGTTCCGCGACGTGGCGTCGGTATTCGGCCGACGAGCGTACGTCGTCGATCGGCGCGATCTCGCGGCGCAACGTCATTGCCGCTTGCTCGATCGATGCGCCGCCCGCAAGCGCGCGTTCCGTGGCGAAGGCGCGAACCACCGTCGGCGCGACGCTGCCGAGCGCGAAGCGCGGTGCGGCGCTGCGGACGCCGGCGACGACGACCTTCGAAATCGCCTGCGCAGCGCGCGTTCCGACTTTTCTAAACCACTGCCGTCCGTCGACGCGCGGCACCTCGATGGCGACGATGAGCTCGTCGGCGCGCATGAGCGATGTGCGATAGCCGGTGTAGAACTGAGTGATTGGAACGCGTCGTTCGTGATTCGTGCTTTTGAGCACGACGACCGCGTCGGCGGCGGCGAACACCGGAACCGAATCGGCCGCCGGCGACCCGTTGGCGATGTTGCCGGCGATGGTACCGCGGTTTTGGATCTGCGGACCTCCGACCTGTCGTGCCGCGTCGATGAGCATGGGCAGTCGCTCGGCGACGAGCGGCGAGCGGATGATCGCGCTATAGGTGGTGAGGCCGCCCATCACGAGGATGTCGTCACGGACGGAGATTCCGCGCAACTCCTCGACGCCCCAGAGATCGACAAAGCGTCGCGGGGCGAGTGTTCCGAAGTTGAGCGCGACGTACAGATCCGTCGCGCCGGCGATCGGGGTTCTGGCTTCATCGCGCAATATGCGCAGGGCATCGTCGAGCGACGACGCGCGCCGCAGGTCGAGCGTCGAGACGCCGGTTCTCACGCGGGGCGCGCGCTCATCACCGCGCGGTAGATCGCCGCGTAGCCCGTGCAGCGACAGAGGTTGCCCGACAGCGCGACCTTGACGTCGTCGATCGTGGCATCGTGGGCGAGCGAAAGTGAGGCCATGATCATGCCCGGCGTGCAGATGGCGCACTGCGCACCAACCTCGTTCATGAACGCATGTTGGAGCGGATGATCGCCACCCAGCCCTTCGATGGTCAGCACGTCGGCGCCCTCGACCTGCGCGAACGGCACGAGGCAGGAGCAGACCGGCTCGCCGTCCACGAGCACGGTGCACGCGCCACACTCGCCTTCGCCGCATCCTTCTTTCGTTCCCGTGAGCTCGCACTGCTCGCGGACCACGTCCAGTAGCCGCGCCATGGGATGCGCGTCGACGTCGGTGACGACGCCGTTCAGCGTGAATCGCACGCGACGAGACGTTCGGGGATGGCCGGAATCTCGCACACGTCGAACCCGAGCTGGCGGATGGCGTTCACGACGGCCGGCGCCGGACCGTCGACTGGGAGCTCGCCGAGGCCCTTGGCGCCGAACGGTCCACCGACATACGGGTTCTCTAACATGACGATGTCGAGCTCCGGCGTATCGAGCGTGGTCGGAATGATGTAGTTCGTGAGTTGCGCGTTCGCCATCCCACCGTTGCGCATCACGACGTGCTCGAGCAGCGCGTATCCCAAGCCCTGCGCGGTGCCGCCCTCGATCTGTCCGCGGGCCAACGCCGGGTGAATGGGCCGGCCGAATTCCTGCACAGCGGTGAGCTTGATCGGCCTCACTTCGCAGGTGTCGGGATCCATCTCGATCTCGACGACGTCGCAGCCCCACGCGTAGGTCGCGTACGCATCCCGGCGATAGGTGCGGTCGTCCCACTGGATCCAGTCGGGCGGCTCGTACTTTCGCACGATCGAGAATCCACCGTGTCGCGCGTGGTAGTCCGCCGGCGTGAGACCGCCGAGTCGGCGCCTCATTTCGAGCGCGCACTCCTCGAGAATCTTGCCGACGATCATGCACGTGCGTGACGCGACCGTCGGGCCGCTGTCAGCGACGAGCGTCGTGTCGGGCTGCGCGACCTCGACGTCGTCGTACGGAATGCCCAGCGCGTCGGCGACGATCTGCGCGTGCATGGTTCGCGTGCCCTGTCCGATCTCGGTGCTGCCGACGGCGATGCGAACGCCGCGCTCGGTGAGGTCGAGTCGGGCCTTCGAGTTCAAGTGCCGTTCGCCGCTGCCGGTGAACCCGGCGCCGTGGAAGAAGAGCGAGAGTCCGATCGATCGGTTGGTGCCGCGGAGCTGGTCCCGCCGGTTTCGAAAATCGGTCCGTCGTACTGCCTCATCGAGCACCATGTGCGCGCTGCAATCGCTGCCCATGACCTGACCAGTCGCGGTGGTGTCGCCGGAGCGCAGCGCGTTGATCTCGCGCAGCGTCACCGAGTCCATCGCCAATTCTTCGGCGATCCGCTCGATGTGCACCTCGACCGCGAACTCCGTCTGCGGCGCGCCGAATCCGCGGAACGCGCCGTTCGGCGGCGTGTTGGTCGCCATGGCGCGACCGCGAATGCGAGTGTTGTCACACCGATACGGACCGGCGGCGTGGATGCACCCGCGCGACAGCACCACGGGACTGAGTGTCGAGTACGCGCCGCCGTCGAGCAGGACGTCGATGTCCATGGCCACGATCCGGCCGTCGCCCATCACGCCGGTGCGGTGCCGCACGACAGACGGATGACGC
Source organism: Gemmatimonadaceae bacterium (assembly GCA_036392315.1). Classification (GTDB taxonomy): domain Bacteria; phylum Gemmatimonadota; class Gemmatimonadetes; order Gemmatimonadales; family Gemmatimonadaceae; genus JAQBQB01. Next base: position 20,634 of record DASVYG010000246.1, on the reverse strand, counting down.
TTGGTGGTCGCGACCATGTCCTCGACTCGATCGTACAGGATCTTGACCGGACGACCGGACTTGAGGGCGAGCAGCGCCGCGTGTCCGGCGATCATCGACGGATATTCCTCTTTGCCGCCGAAGCCGCCGCCGGTCTCGGTCTGCACGACGCGAATGTGCGCGCTCGCGCCGAGCAGGCTCTTGAGCGCCTTGAGCACGTAGAACGGACATTGCAGCGAGCCGAACACCGCGACGCCATCCTGTTCAGGTATCGCGACGACGACATTCGGCTCGATGTACACGTGCTCTTGGTGTCCCGTGCGATACGTACCTTCGACGATGAAGTCGGCGCCGGCGAGCGCCGCGTCCACGTCACCCTTCACGATATCGATCGCTTTGAGAACGCCCTCGGACCGTTCCGGGTCGAAGAGCGGCTCGAGCTCTTCGTAGTCGATCTCGACGCGCACGGCGTTGAGCACCTCGCGATCCTCGTGCGCGAGCAACAGGATCGGCTCGGCCACATGCCGCACGTCGCGCTCGACGAGGAACGGCTGATCCTGCTCGATGAGATCGACGACGTTGCGGCCGGGAATGTCGCGGTGATCGACGACGATCAGACCAGGTGAGTCACCCGTGACGTGCACCGACCGCACGCGTCCGCGCGGAATCGTCGACCGAATGGTGCGGCCGTGCAGCATCCCTGGAAATACGAGGTCGTCGGCATAGCGCGCGTGCCCCGTCGCTTTGCCGATGCCGTCTTTACGTGGAACGCTGATGCCGACTGCGGGCATATGAGCTCTTAGAAGAGTCCGACCTTTCCGCGCACGGACGCGATCAGCTTGGCCGGGTCGTAGCCGACCCCTTGCTTGAAGACGAGGTTCACGTGACGAATATCATCGATGCGCGCGGATGGATCGCCGTCGATGACGACCAGGTCCGCCTGCTTGCCGGACGCGATCGAGCCGACGCGTTTCGCGCGACCCAAGTACGTGGCGCCGTTGAGCGTGCCGACTTTGATCGCCTCGAGCGGCGTCAGGCCGCTTTCGACGAGCAACTCGATGGCCCGCTGGTCTGAATACCCGGGGATCACACCGCCGCCGCCCGTCGGATCGGTGCCGGCGATCAGCAAGCCCCCGGCGCGGAAGAAGTCGACCTCGAGCTGTCGCGCCTTCGGAAAGAGCGTCGCATAGACCGACTGCGTGTTCATCGCGGTGGCGGCGAATCGTTGCTCGAACTGCTCGCGCAATTGTGGATCGAGCACGTCCAACCCTGGCGGTGTGGGACGGCCCGGCACGAACGTCTCGAACACAGTGAGCGTCGACGTCAAGGCGACGTGGTGCTCCACGAGATCTTTAATGAGCGACTTGACCGCCTCGCCGCTGGGGTCGACCGCCGCGAGTGCTGCCTGGCCGGCGGCCTGTCCCGGACAGACGTCCGGCTTCTTGTCGGGAACGAAATCAGTTGCGGCGAAGAACCCGTGCTCCAAGTTGTCGATGCCGAGCGCCACCGCCTCGCGGTAGGTGACCGAGCACAGATGACCGGTTGTCTTCAATCCGCGCTTGTGTCCTTCGTCGATTGCCGCGCGGAGCTCATCGCGCGTGATGTGCATGTACGCCTTGAGCGACGTCGCGCCCATGTCGGTCCAATAATCGACCTGCCGGCGGGCGTCGGCGGCGTCGGTGAGCTCGTGTACCTGCGGGAGTCCAAGACCCGCGCCCTCGAGATAGGGCGCCGTCGCATCGATCCACGGGCCGGCGCGCTCGCCGCGATCAATGCTCTTCTTGGTGTTCAGCTCACCGAATCCATTCATGTTGCCGCCGGTGCGCATGGACGTCACGCCGCCGGCGAGATACAGCCGCGAGAAACTCTCCGCGAGGTTGCCGTACACACCGGGCCCGGTCGGATAGAAAAGGTGCTCGTGCACCATGACGAGCCCTGGAATGACGGATTTGCCGGTGAGGTCGAGCACCTGTGCACCGGCCGGAACTTGCGTGCTCCCCGCCGCGCCAACCGCGGCAATCATTCCGTCGCGAATGATGATCGTTTGGTCGGAACGGGCCGGCGCGCCGGTGCCGTCGATGACGCGGACGTGCGTGAGCGCAACGATCGGCGTGTCGATCTGCACGAACGCGCGCACGGCAGGTCTGAGCGTGGGACGAGATGACTGCGCTTGCGCGTTGTTGGCTGTGACGACGAACGCCACGACGAACACGGAGCACAGAGCCGCCGCTGACCCACGCCGATAGATTCGAGTAGTGATCATCGGCGAGAATCTGGCGCGGCGCACGGCGTCGCGCCATAATCGCCGGAACGTTCCACGTGCTGCTTCCCGGAGAAGTTGTGTCGCTATTCACGTCGTGCCGTCGCCTGGTCGCGTCGCCGCTGTTGGCCACCGCCGTGCTTCTCGCCGCCACAGCGTCCGTCGATGCGCAGCGGGGCGGCAATCCCGTGGCGGTTGCGGCGGTCAAAGCCCGCTACAACAAGCTCGAGGTGCGCATTCCCATGCGCGACGGCGTGAAGCTCTTCACGTCGATCTACGTTCCGCGCGACAGCACACGTGACTACCCGATCCTGATGGACCGAACGCCCTACGGCGTTGGTCCCTACGGCGCCGACGCCTATCGCGCCTCGCTGGGGCCGAGCGGGAACCCCGCGTTTGCGGAATCAGGATTCATCTTTGTGTATCAGGACGCACGCGGCCGGAACTACTCCGAGGGCGCGTACACCGAGATGACGCCCCACAAGGATGCGAAGAAGGGCCCGAACGACGTCGACGAGTCGAGCGACTCGTACGATACGATCGACTGGCTCATCAAGAACCTGCCGCACAACACCGGCAAGGTCGGAATCTACGGAACGTCGTATCCCGGGTTCTACACGACGGCGAGCTGCATCGACCCACATCCGGCGCTCAAGGTGTGCGAGCCGGGCGCCCCGATGACCGATCTCTGGATGGGCGACGACCTGTTTCACAACGGCGCGTTCATGCTCGGCGCGAATTTCGATTTCTATCTGGGCTATGGTCGGACGCCGCGCGCTGCAACGCTCGGGCCGGACCCACGATACCCGGGACCGGAGAGCGCGAGCGACGCCTACAAGTTCTTCCTCGACATGGGGCCGGTGGCTTCGGGCTCGCGCAAGTGGCTGCCACCCGAGACGGCACCGCTGTGGGACATCGTCATGCATCATCCGGCGTACGACGCCTACTGGCAGGCGCGCGACATCAGTCGCCATGTGAAGCGCGTGCCGGCGATGCTCGAGGTGGGCGGATACTACGATGCCGAGGATCTCGCCGGTCCGTGGCTCACCTTTCGCGGCATCGAGCGACTCGCCCCAGGCGCGGACAATCACATCGCGATCGGACCATGGGCGCACGGCGGTTGGTCGCGCGGTGACGGCGATGCAATGGGATCATTGCGCTGGCGAACGAAGACAGGACCGTGGTTCCGTGATTCGGTCGAGCTCCCGTACTTCCTGCACTATCTGAAGGGCGATCCGGCGGCGCCGCTGCCGAAAGTGCTCGTCTACCGCACGGGCGGTGAGCAGTGGGATCGGTACGAGAGCTGGCCGCCGAAGAATGCAGTCGCGAAATCGATCTATCTCCTACCCGGCGGCAAGCTCGGCTGGCAGCGACCGCAAACGTTGTCGAGCGCGTCGAGGGCGGAGAAGTTCGGCGAATATCTGAGCGATCCGGCCAATCCGGTCCCCGTGGTCGGTCGCGTCGATCGCAGCGGAATGCCGCGCGACTACATGACAGGCGACCAGCGCTTCGCGTCGAAACGCGCGGACGTGCTCACGTTCCAGACCGACCCGCTCACCGAGGACGTGACGATCGTTGGCCCAGTGACGCCCATCCTCCACGTGGCGACGAGCGGCAGCGATGCAGATTTCGACGTCAAGCTGATCGATGTGTTTCCGAGCGACGCACCAAATTGGCCCGGCGACACCACGGGCTTCACGGTAGCCGGATACCAGCAGCTCGTACGCGGCGAACCGTTTCGCGGGCGATACCGCCGCGATCCCGCCAAGCCCGTCGCGTTCGTGCCGAGCAAGCCGGACTCACTGCGCTTCTCGATGCCCGACATCGATCACACCTTTCGAAAGGGGCATCGCATCATGGTGCAGATCCAGAGCTCGTGGTTCCCGCTCACGGATCGCAACCCGCAGTCGTTCGTCCCGAATATCTTCGAGGCACATCCGGCGGATTTTCAGAAGGCAACCATGCGCGTCTATCACGAGACGGGAAGGGAATCGCGACTCGACGTTCATCTCCTCCCGTAGCGCACGATCGCGACGATGGGTGGGCCGACGGCGATCATGTGCCACACGAGTTGGGAGTAGAATTGCCAGTTCGGCGGAACGACCGATTTGCCGCCGAATAGTGGGACGACGACGAAGTTCATGGCGAGCCACACGGTCGCACCGAGCAATATGCCGGCAATGATCTTGCCGGCCGCGCTCGCGGTGAAGGAGCGCAACCCATTGAACGTGCGCAGCGCGACGTAGTAGCCGGTGGTCCAGCCATACGCGACGGTGAAGTGAAGCAACACGCCGAGTGCGACGGTGGCTGCGCCGCCCTCGAACGAGCCTTTGCCGACGAGTCGAGCGGCGATGCCTTGGAAGATTCTCGCCGAGGTCGTGAGGTGAAGGATCCACGAGTAGAGAATGATCGCATAGGAACCGTCGAGAATGGCGACGACCGCGCCGGCTCTGACGACACCGGCGAGGTCGCGATTGTCTTCTGCGAGTGCGATAGTAGTGCTCGCCATGTGTTCGGGGTCAGATTGAGATCAAGGCTCGGTCGACGAGCGTTGGCGAACCACCGGTTGGGGATGAGGCGAGAGTTTACGGCGACGAGCCGTTCTTCATGGAGGGGCAGGGTGAAAGTGTCACGCGACGCGAGCGATCACCTCATCGTCACAAGTGTCGAGACGTTGATCCGCATCCTTCTCGGGTTGGCCGTGCTCGGAATCGCGGTCGTCTGGACGTCGCGCGCCACGATTACACAAGCGCTTGGCTGGACCGCCGTCTGCGCAGTGTTTGGGCTGGCTCTGACGGCGGCGAACGAACGTTCGACGTTCGACTTCGATCGCGCGTCCCTCACGTTACGCTGGCGGCAGGACACGCCCTTCCGTCACGTCTCCGGAGAAATCCCATTCAGCGCGATCACCGGGTTATCGATCGAACGGGATTTCAAGTCGGCGAGTCCCGCGAGAGGTCGAGGCGGCGCGCGGCGGCTCGTGCTGCTCACGGCCCAGGGCCCGATTCCGTTCACGACCGCATTTACAGGTCTGGGATCGAACGCGGCGGACGTCGGCGAGGAAGTCCGGCGCTATTTGACGGAGGCTCTTCCAGGCCGTGAGATTCCCTTCAACGCGCCGTTATAGCAGCCCGATCGGAGTCACCCTTGCCTGTCGCCCACGCGAGGAACCTCTCTGTATAGAACAAGGAGATCTGCGAGCTCGGCCCGTTGAACACCTCATCGAACGCATGCTCCGCCCACGGGATCTCCAGGTACGCTACCGGAGTTCCCGTCGCCGCCAAGCGCTCGCTCAGCCGTGCTCCGTACTTCGCCTCGACCGAATGATCTCGCCGGCCATAGATCAGTAGCGTCGGTGGCAACGCCCGGGTCGCGTACGTGATCGGCGATGCTTCGGCGTATTGCTCCGGCATCTGGTCCGGCGTTCCACCAATCAATGCCTCCTCCAACTCTCGCGCGTGGAGCGGATCGGGGTGCGGCGGATGCCGGTAGGCGTCGGCAAGGTCCGTCGGCCCGTAGTAGCTGACCACTGCGCGGATGTGGAGCGGCGCCGGACGGTACGCCGCGAGCAACGCCAAATGCGCACCCGCCGACCGACCGAGCAACGTGACGCGCGACGTGTCGCCCCCATACTCGGCGGCGTGCTTTGCGATCCAGGCGAGCGCCGAGTCGACGTCGTCAATCAACGTCGGCCATTTCCATTTCGGCGCATGCCGATAGTCGATGGCGAACACGACATAGCCGCTCGAGGCGAGCCAGCTCGCGAAGTTGGCATGCGACGTTGGATCGCCGCGCTGCCACGCCCCACCGTAGATCTGGACGACGATGGGGAAGGATCCCGGTTGTCTGGGTCGATGAACGTCGAGCGTGAGCGGAACCCCGTTGGGCTTGGCGAACTCGATGCCGCCCGTCACGCGTGATTCGACGCGTGGAATTCCGAGAAACAGATCGCGGACGACGAGCGGCCGCGCGCGGAGCGGCGCGGCGGGTGTCGCCGAAAGGTCGCGCGTCGCGGCATCGAATCGGCGAACCACGGCGGGCAGTCGAGCGAAGATCGAGCCGGACAGCGCGAACGCGATCGCGCACGCGGCCACCACCAGCTTCGCCGGCATCGAGTGCCGCACGTCGCGCACGACGAGCCCGATCCCGATCAGCGACCCGACCAGAATCCACGCGCTGACCTCAGGCCCGCCCACGCCGAAGGTGAGAAGAAAGTACGTCGGCGCCGGGACGATGATCCACAGCGCCAGAAAGAGCGCGACGATTGCGATGGCGACGGCGAGCCAGCGGGTCACGGTGTGGTACGCGTGATCGCCGCTGCCGGATCTCTCACCGTCTGTCCGTCTTGTTCGTCTTGTCCGCTTTCGTGCCGCGATCGGCCCTCGCCTTGGCGACCATCTGCTTCACCTCGCGCATCAAGGTGGGGCCGTTGTAGGGAATGCCGTCCTTGATCGTCCACTCGACGCCACCGGTGTGTACCGGCTTGCCATCCTTGATGTCGTCGACGCCGGTGGGATATAAGATCTTCAGGTTCTCGAGCGGATTGCCGTTCACGACGATCAGATCGGCCTTGTATCCCTGCCGGACGCGACCGAGCTCGCTCTCCTTGCCGAGGATGCGCGCGTTGTTGAGGGTCGCGTGTTGGATGACTTTGATCGGGTTGAAGCCGGCCTCCTGGTGCAGCTCGAGCTCGCGCAACAGGCCGAAGCCGTACATCTGGTAGATGAAGCCCGCGTCATCGCCGGCGCCGACCAAGCCGCCCTTGCGCTCGAAGTCGCGGACGGCGTTCATCCAAATTCTATAATTCTCCTTCCAGAACGTCTCGTCGGTCGACGTCCAGCCGAAGAAATAGGACCCGTGGTTCGAGGGATCGGGACGGAAATACTCCTCGAGCGTCGGATGTAGGTAGTCGGCGAACCACGGCTGCGTTCTCGCCCGTTGGAGGTCCCGCGACGCCTCATAGATGTCGAATGTGGGCACCCAGGCGACGTGGTGCGAGACCATCGAATCGAGCACCATCTGGAGGCGCGCCGGATCCGCTTCGCGCCAGAGGTGTCCCGCCCACCGGAACCGGTCCGTCTCGTTGTTGTAGTTGTAGTACGACGGAAAATCCTGGACGCCGCCCAAGATCGCGGCGTCGGGAATGCCGTACCAATGCTCGATGCTCGTCGTGCCGAAGTGGATGTCGTCCCAGGCATTGGTCTCTTCGACGCCGACGTGGTGCGCGATGCGCAATCCTTCCTTGTGCGCCTCCTCCTCCATCACCTGCATGATGTCGCGATCGATGCCGAGCAGCTTGATGCCGTCGACGCCCATGGCCTTGAGCGAGCGCACGCGCGCGCGCGCCGAGTCGGCGTTCGTCGGCCGGCCAAATTGTGGATAGACGAAGATGCGCGGTGCGACGAGCGTTCCTTTGGCGCTCGCGTCGCGCCAGGCCAATGCCTTCTTCGTATCGCTGCCGACGTCGCGAATCGCCGTGATGCCGCAGGCGAGCCAGATGTCGAACTCGTATTGAATGGGCTGCGCCACGCCGGATCGTTCGTCCTGCAAGTGCGCATGCGCGTTGATCAATCCCGGCAGCACGTACTTCCCGGTCGCGTCGATCTCGGCGGTGCCGGGGGTCGCCGTGGGACGACGTCCCTCGCCACGCTTGAGCGCGACCGGGTCCAGCGCGGCCATCTGCGTGATCATGCCGTTCTCGACGACGATGTCAAACGGCCCTCGCGCCGGCGTTCCGTTGCCGTCGACGACTGTGGCGTTGCGAATGATGAGGCGCGCCGGACGCACGCCATGTGTGACGGTGGTTTGCGCGGACGCGATGGCGGCGAGACCAACGACGATGAACGCGCCGAATGAAATACGAGCTCGCATCTGGACACTCGGAAGAGGGCGGGGTAGGATGCGCCGACTGTCCCAACCTGCCGCACCGCCGAACCGCGCGCAATACTCGATGAGGCCGCCCATTCGAGACGAAAAATCCGGCTGGAAGGCCGCCGGTCCTCCACCCCCATTGACTATCGAGACAGCCGAGTCGTTGCTCGCGCACTGGCTGGGGTCGCGACGGATCCTCGACGTGCGTCCGCTCGACGGCGGCCTGATGAACCGGAATTATCGGTTTGTCCTCGCGGATTCACCCGAGAAGTTCGTGTTGCGGATCTTCGATCGCGATCCCGCGGCGTGTGCGAAGGAGGCCGCCGTCCTGACCCTCGTTCGCGACGACGTGCCCGCGCCGGAGGTGCTCCATATCGAGCCGAACGGTGGCGAGGGTTTTCCGCCGCTGCTCGTGTTGTCGTTTATCGACGGCGTCTCGCTGCGCGACCTGAAGAGCCGCGGCGACGTCCGATCCATCGCCGAGGCCGCGCACGACGCCGGACGAGTCCTGGCCCGGATCGCGCGTCATGCCTTCGATCGATCGGGTCTTCTCACTCCAACGCTCGAGATCGACTCGGGCGACTTCGAGGGTGCGACGATCTGCGACATGATCGACCGTTTCGCGCGGTCGTCCGTCTTTCGGCGACGCATCGACGCGGAGCTGATTCGTCACTTGACTGCCTGGACGCGTGCATCGGAGGAGCAGTTTGGCGTGTTCCCCGATGCTGCGTTGGTGCACGGCGACTTCAATTCAGCCAACATCTTCGTTCGGGAAGAACGTGATCGCTGGGTCGTGGCGGCGATCCTCGATTGGGAATTCACGTTCGCCGGCCCCGTCTGGTGCGACATCGGGAACATGCTGCGTTACGAGCGACGCGATCGGCCGCGCTTCGAGCCGTACTTCTCGCGCGGCTGCATCGACGGCGGATTGCTCCTGGCCGATGATTGGCGTCAGCGCGCCCGCCTCGCCGACCTCCCCGCGCTGTGCGAGCTGCTGACGCGCGACGCGGTTCCCGAGACTGTCGTCGACGAGTTGCGCGGGCTGCTCGCGGCTACGGTTTACTCTGAAGGAATTTGACGTCCTTCAAGCGTGCGGCATCGTCGCTAAGGACGACTCGCCCGGACGGAAAATGATTTCGCGCCAGCATGTAGGCGAGGATGTCGGCGACCTGCCCGCGCGGAATCGAGCTCGGATTGTCCGGCGGCATCGAGTTTCGAATTCTATCGTACAGATCGGCCAGCGTCTGACCGTTCCAGTTGGAGAGAAAGATGGCGCCGGTGAGCGGCGTCCCATCGTCGCCGCCGGCGAGCGTTGTGCCGTGACACTTGCCGCACGCCGCCTGATACAGCGGGTCGCCGCGCACCGCTTGCGAGTCGGTATAGACGCTGTCCCAAACGGAGCGCGTCGGCTCGCGGTCGACGCGCTCCTGTCGTGATGGATGCCCAAGCAGTGTGCCCACGGCGATCGCCGCGGTAATGAGCCCGACCGCCCTCATGGCTCAGCGAGCGCCGAGCGGGTCTGGCGATCCGCCGGTCGCCGAGTCCGGAACGACGAACAGCTTGGGATCGACGTCGGCGGGCTGAACGCTCGTGATCTGCGTCTGTTGGACGACGTGCAGTGTGTCGATCGTCGGATCGTTGCCGACGTATCCTTGGAACCCGACGATGTCGTGGATGCCCGAGAATGCGGTGCTCGTCGTCACCTTGACGGGCGTGCCCTCGATCTGGCTGCGAATCGCGCGAAGCTTGAGCGCGTACTCGATCAGCGGTCCATCGGTCGATTGATCGGCCACGATGAGCGGCTCGAACGGATTTGGAATTTGCGTGGGAAGCTGAGCCGACCAGATCTCCGTTACCGCGTGCGCGGGGAACGTCTGGTCGGCCCACAACACGCGGTAGTCCGTCGTCACGCGGTAGTGCTGCGTCGGCCGTCCGTCGATCGGATCGCCGGCGCCGAGCTTCTCGAGCTTGAAGTTGACGTCGAGCAGTTGGAGTTGGTTCAGGAATCCCTGAACCATCCCACCGCGTCCGCCGCGTCGACCGCCGCGTGCGCCGCCCGGCGGACCACCCCGACCGCCGAAACCGCCACGGGCTCCGCCGCGTCCACCACCGGCCGCGTCACCCGCCTGACCGCCGGGGAATCCGCCACGGCCGCCGCCCATCACACGCCCAAGCGCCACCACCGCGGGACCACCGAACATGTCGTTCGCCGACGTGAAGCGCTGCTCCTTCACGTGCTCGATGAACGCCTTTCCGGAATCGACCGCGATCAAAAAATCGTCGGTCGTCACGCCCTGCGGGGCCGGTGTGAACGCGAGAAACTCGATGCGGGACCGGTTGTTCAGCGCCACGCCCCGTCCGCGCATGACCTCGTCGTCCTGACCGCGCGGCGTGTCTCCCGCGTACACCTGCGTCGATGAGGAAACTCTGAATGAGACACCAGGCGCGCCAACGCCCGGTGTCACCGCGGCGACGCTACCGATGAGACCGGCGATCGCTGCCACTGCCAGCACGCCGCGACGCTCGCGGCGAAGGGATCGAAAAGATGGGGCCGAGCTCGAGACCACGTGCACTCCAATGCATATTGAGTTGACTGAAGATTATACGCGGCGCGAGGGGTGAACGTTCATCCGTCACCGGGTGCGGACCCACCCGCCGACAGTTGCTTCGACCGCCTCGACAGGACATTATTGCGGTCCCCGGAGCGGCGCGGCTCGGGTTCCTGATCCGCACCCCAGGCAACTCTCCACTCCATATGCCCGATAAGCCCGGCCCTCGCCGTCCTCGCCGGCCCCGACGGTCCGCCGCGGGCGACTCGCCCAAGCGTCCATCGTTCGACCCCCGAGTGCTGGACCGAGCGGTCATCGCTCGGCCGTTGATGGACGAGCTCAAGACCAAAGGTGATGACGTGCTCGTCGACATCGTCATCGATCTCAATCTCAACTTTCCCGGCGGTCGCGACCGCGCGCGCGAACGGGTGCGCGACCTGGCGAGCGCCGCGCTGGCGGCGAGCGGCCGCCGCAAAGCCGGCGCCGGCGTCGACGATCGCAAGACGGAGCTGAGCGATCAGTACGTGTTCGCTCGTCTTCCTGGACGCGCGATCAGAGCGATGGTGCGACTCGATGCGGAATCGGTCGGCGGCGAGTCGTCGGCGCCGTATCGCGTGATCTACCGCATCTGGCCCGACTTCAAGGTCAGAGCGTTGCTCACCCATTCGATCAGCACCGTCAAGGCGGACGCCGCGCTGACGTCGTTCTCCGCGGGTGGGAGCCGAGTGGTGTGGGCGGTGCTCGACTCGGGAGTGCAGGGAGATCACCCGCATTTTCGGAAGCACAACACGCTGCAGCTCGACGCCCCGCTGCGCCATCGCGATTTCACCGTAGTCCCCGGCGGAGTCGAGAGCCCGCTCATCGACGAATTCGGCCACGGAACGCACGTGGCGGGAATCATCGCCGGCGAGTTGGACGTAAAGGAAGTCGCCCCCGGTGCGAAGGCGCATCCCGTAACCGCGGTGTCGCGGCATCAGGACGAGTCGGGCCAAGTGGTGCACGACGTCATCCCGTTGACGCACATTCGCGGCGTGGCTCCCGAGTGCACCATCGTGAGCGTGAAGGTGCTCGACAAGGAAGGGAACGGGCAGGTGAGCAATCTCATAACCGCCCTCGAGGAGATCGATCGGATCAACGGCTATGGAAAGGATCTGAAGATCCACGGCGTGAATCTGAGCGTCGGCTACGACTTCGATCCCGAATGGTTCGCCTGCGGACAGAGCCCGTTGTGCAACGTCGTGGATCGCGTGGTTCGTTCCGGCGTCGTGGTCGTCGTCGCGGCCGGGAACACGGGCTACGGATACCAGGACACCGTCGCGCGCGGTTCGGTGGCGGCGGGTCTCCCGCTGAGCATCAACGATCCAGGCAACGCCGATCGCGCGATCACTGTCGGCTCCACGCATCGCGACATGCCGCACATCTACGGCGTGTCGTACTTCTCTTCGAAAGGCCCAACCGGCGACGGACGGCCGAAGCCGGATCTCGTCGCGCCCGGCGAAAAAATCATTTCGTGCGGCGCCGGCACGACGCTGCAGAGTGCTCGCGATGCATCGAACAGCGAAGCGCTGTACGTCGAGGACAGCGGAACGAGCATGGCGGCGCCGCATGTGTCTGGCGCCATCGCCGCATTTCTTTCCATCCGTCGCGAATTCATCGGCCAAGCCGAGGAAGTGAAGCGCATCTTCCTGGAGTCGGCCACGGATCTCCGCCGCGAGCGCTACTTCCAGGGTGCGGGCCTGGTCGACGTCATGCGCGCCATTCAATCGGTGTAGCCCATGCCATCACCTACGAAAGTCGGCTCGTACCAATACTTGCCGGTCGAGTTCACGAAAGACGGCGACGTGTTCAAGCAGCCGCAGGTCGACGCCGTGCTCAAGCTGATCGGCCAACCCGCGCAGCCGAACGGCGTGACCGATCTCTTCGTGATCTCGCACGGCTGGAACAACGACATCCCCGAAGCGGAAGCGTTGTACTCGAGCATATTTGGCGAGATCGACGACGTGTTGGCGCAAGGTAATCCGGCGTCCGTCAACGTCCGCGCGAGAAGCGCGGCTGTCGTGGGCATTCTTTGGCCGTCGAAGAAGTTCGACGAAGCGTCGCTCATCGCCGGCGGGGCCGCGGGGATGAGCGCCAAAGGCCCATCGGATCTGGGAAAGTCCATCGACCTGCTGACGAGTTTCGTGGCCACGCCAGACGCGAAGAAATCGCTCAAGCGCGCGGCCGCGCTCATCCCCAAGCTCGCCGACTCGGTCGACGCACGCGACGAATTCGTGCGCATCGTTCGCGCCTACATGCCGCACGACGTGAACAGCGAAGAGCCGGTGATCCCGGAGGATCTCTTCACGCTCGACGGCGACCAATTGTTGCAGCGACTGAGCCGGCCGGTGCACGACGGGAAGCCCGGCGCCGGCACTGGCGGCGCTGCAGGGCTCGGAGATTGGATCGGCAAGGCGGTCGACGGCGCGAAGAATCTCGTCAACCTGGTCACGTACTATCAGATGAAGAACCGCGCCGGCGTCGTCGGCGAGAAGGGAGCGTACGACGTGCTGCGCCAGATTCGCGCCGCGCGTCCCGCCGACGGCGACAACGCGCTCCGGCTTCACCTCATCGGACACAGCTTCGGTTGCCGACTGGTGACTGCCGCGACCGCGGGCCCGGCGAACGCGCCGCCGCTCCCGGTCGACACGCTCACACTGCTGCAGGCCGCGTTCTCACATTACGGATTCGCGCTGGCGTACGATGGCACGCACGACGGGTACTTTCGCTGTGTCGTGACGGATCCAACCCGAGTGCGCGGACCAATCATCATCACGTTCACAGCGAAGGATCAGGCAGTCGGCCTCGCGTATCCGATCGCGTCGCGCATCGCGCGCCAGATCGCCGCGGCAATGGGCGACGCGAACGATCCCTACGGCGGCTTGGGTCGAAACGGCGCGCAGAAAACGCCGGGCGCGCAAACGGTGACGCTCGGACAGGTCGGCAGCGCGTACACGTTTGCGATGCGCGGGATCTACAACCTCGACTCGAACGCGGTGATCGGCGGCCATTCCGATCTGGCGCATCCAGAGGTCGCGTACGCAATCGTGAGCGCTGTGGCGGTGGCGTGAGCTGATATCAGTTGGGAACAGCGGAGGCGCGGAATCCACGGAGCACACGGAGAACCACGGAGTTCTCGTTGGGAATCTCACACCGGTCACGACAGCAGATCGCTCCTCAGGATGACAGATCCCTTGGCATTGCACGTTCAATCCGCCCGCAGCGCCACGACCGGATCGACCCGTGACGCGCGGCGGGCGGGGATCCAGCTCGCCAGCACGGCCGCTGCCGCGAGCACCACTGTCACGAGACCGTAGGTGACCGGGTCGCTGGGCGATACGCCGAACAGGAACGCCGACAGCACGCGTGTCGCCGCTAGCGCGCCCACGAGCCCGATCGCCGTGCCGGCCGCGACGAGCGAAAGCCCCTCGCCGACGATCAGGCGCAGCATGCGCGAACGGTCCGCACCGAGAGCGGCGCGGATGCCAAGCTCGCGCCAGCGCGACGTCACCGAGAGCGACATCACGCCATAGATGCCGACGATGGCCAGCACCAGCGCCGTGGCCGCGAACAGCCCGAGCAGCAACGCACGAAAACGCGCCTGTGCAGTGGCGCCCGCGGCGCGCGCGTCCATCGTTTGCATGTCATAGAGCGGCAGTCGCGGCGCCGCGTCGTGCACGGCGCGACGCAGCTCCGGGCCGAGTGTGGCGGCATCGCGCGCCGAGCGCACGAACACGATCATCCCCGCACGCGGCGACTGCGCGTACGGCACGTACACCTCCGGACGCGGCATGGAGTCCGGGTTCTGTCGAACGCCGCGCACCACGCCGACGACTATGGCGCTGTCCATTCCGCCCTGACCGATGCTCGCCATCTTGCCGAGCGGGTCTGCGCCGGGCCAGAAGCGCGCCGCCGCGACGTCGTTCACGACCGTCACCTTCTGCGCGCCGATCCGATCCGCAGCCGTGAACAGTCGGCCGCGCTCGAGGCGCACGCCCATCGTCTCGAACCAGCTCGGTGACGCCCAATGCACGCCGACGAGCGGCCGGCGCATTGGATTTGGCTCCGCCGGGCGGTCGAGCAACTCGAGCGTGGTGAGGTTGCACCCGCCGCTCAGTGGCGCGCAGCTGTTGATTGCCACATCGCTCACGCCGGGGACGGCGCGCACGCGGTCGAGTAGCTCCGTGTAGAAGCCCGGCATCGAGTCGCGGATTACCTCGCCCGGCGCAAAGGCCACGCGGAACGTGATCACGTTCCGCGCATCGAATCCTGGATCAGTGCCGAGCAGCTTGGTCAGGCTCCGCAGCATGAGGCCGGATCCGGCGAGCAGCACGAGCGCGAGCGTCACTTCCGCGACGACGAGCCCGCGCCGGCCGAGCGACGCACCGGCGACTCCGCCCGAGCGGCCGTCGCCCCTGAGCGCGTCATCGAGCGAGGCATGCGTCGAGCCGAGCGCGGGGACGAGCCCGAACAACAGCCCGACCGCGAGTGACACGCCGAGCGCGAATGCGAGCGCACGCCAGTCGAGTGTGATCGACGAAAAGGCGATTACGCCGACGCCGCTGTCGCGGTGCATTCGGAGCGTCGTCGCCGGATCGATCAGTCCGAGCGCCCGCACGCCGAGCCACGCGACCAACACACTCGCCACCGCGCCGACGAGGGCGAGCAGCACGCTCTCGGTGACGAGGAGACGCACGAGCCGCCGCCGGCCCGCGCCGATCGCGACACGTACCGCTATCTCACGCCGGCGCGTGCTTGCGCGACCGAGCAGCAGATTGGCGACGTTCACGCAGGCGATGAGCAGCACGAGCGCCACCGCGCCGAACAGCACGAGCAGCGAGCGACGAATCGACGGCGCCAGCCTGGCCCCGTCGAGCGGCGAGGCTTTGGCGCCCCACTTGGCCTTGTTGAATGGGTCCGGCAACGCGTCGCTCACTCGCGTGCCGAGTGCGCGCGTCGCAGCCTCGGCCTGCTCGCGCGTTTCGCCTCGGGCCAGCCGCGCCACGAGCCAGTACGAGTGTGACTGCGCCTGTTCGAGCTCCTCGGTGGGGAGCGTCGTGATCGGCAGGAAGAACTGCGCCTGCCCGCTCAGGCCGCGAAAGTCCTGCGGCGCGACGCCGATGATCGTGTACGGCACCCGATCGACGTCCATCGTCCGGCCCACGATCGCCGGGTCGGCGTCGAAGCGGTGCTGCCAGAGCGAGTAGGTGATGATCGCCTCGCGACGCGCCGTGGCCGGCGCGTCGTTGGCGAGATCGAAGTCGCGGCCGCGCATCGGCGTCACGCCGAGCGTGCGCAGGTACGTCGCGCCGACGTACTCGATCGGCACTCGGTCGATGTCGCCGCTCGTGATCGTGACCTGCGAGCTCACATAGAGGGCGAGATCCCGAAAGACGCGCTGCGCGTCGCGAAAGACGCGGAATTTGGGATACGACCATACCATGTCGTCGATCGGCGGAGAGCTCGGGCGCGGAGGCGTGACGAGCGAGACCTTCATCAGCTCGTCGGGGTGCGGGTACGGGAGTGGGCGCAGGAGCAGCGCGTCGACGGCGCTGAAGATCGCGGTGGTGCCGCCGACGCCGATCGCGAGGGTGGCCACCGCTACGACGGTGAACGCAGGCCGTCGGGCGAGTCCGCGCGCCGCGTAGCGGACGTCCTGCCAGACGCTCTCGACGAATTCGCTGAATTGCATGCGATGCTCCCGGTGGTCGGCGGATTGGTGGAGCAGATGACGAGCATCGTCGAGACTGGCGCCGAGTCGGCGCAGCGCCTCGGCGCGCGCGCCGGCCGGCGACATGCCGCGCGCGATGAGGTAGTCGACGCGGCTCGCGATCAGCGACTCGAGCTCGTCGTCGACGTCGGCGTGAATCGCGGCGGTTGTCCGCAGGGGAAGGCGAAACAATCGTCGAACGCTGGGTGGCAGCAGAAAACGAATCATCGAGACGGCTCGCGGCTCACGTCTTCTTCGTCGCCAGCACGGTAGTCAGTGCGTCGAAGTGGTCGACGAGTCGGTCCGATTCTGCGCGGAGGTGTGCGCGGCCGGGTGTGGTGAGCCGGTAGTAGCGCGCGCGGCGGCCGTTCTTGGTCACTCCCCACTCCGCGGCGATGAGCTTGCGCTCCTCCATTCGATGCAGGGCTTGGAGCAGTGCCGCGTCTTCGACGACCAGCCTTCCCGACGACCGCTCCTCGAGCCAAGTCGCGATCTCGAACGCGTGCATCGGCGCCCAGGACAACGTCTTGAGCACGAGGACGTCGAGCGTACCTTTGAGCAGCGCCATCGTTCTCCCCTTAGTGTCTATCCTTAGACACTAAGTCATCGAAAACGGTTGGCAAGGTGGGGAATTTGCCGGAGTCGCGCCGAACTGTACGGCTGGCCATATTTCAAGATCGCCGCGCTCTGCGGGCGCGGCTTGCTCGCTTCCCCGGGGAACTCCATGGCCAAAATCACCGAGACCGGCTGGATCTGGCGCGACGGCGAATTCGTTCGCTGGCAGGACGCCAACGTCCACGTGCTCGCTCATTCGCTGCAGTTCGGTTCGTCCGTCTTCGAAGGGATTCGCTGCTACGGCACGCCGCGCGGGCCGGCAATCTTTCGTCTGGAGGATCACCTCCAGCGAATGTTCGACTCGTGCAAGATCTACCGTATGGACGTGAAGTACTCTCTCGACGAGCTCGTGGCCGCATGCTGCGAGCTCGTCGACCGTAATGGGGTCGACGCCTGCTACATCCGACCCATGGTCATTCGCGGATATGGCGCCAGCGGCATGGTGCCGTTCGACAGCCCGGTCGAGGTGTATCTGCCGTGCTGGCCGTGGGGCGCCTACCTGGGCGACGGCGCGCTCGAGAACGGCGTCGACGCATGCGTCGCCAGCTGGAGTCGCATGGCGCCGAATACCATTCCGATGATGGCCAAGGTGGCGGGCAACTACCTGAGCGGCCAGCTGATCAAGATGGAAGCGCTGCGCAACGGATTCGCCGAGGGCATTGGCCTCGCGCCCAACGGCATGATCAGCGAGGGATCGGGACAGAACCTGTTCATCGTTCACAAGGGCACGATCTACACGCCAACGATCAATGGAACGCTGCTCCACGGCATCACGCGCTACAGCATCCTCACCTTAGCGCGCGACATGGGCCTTCCCGTGCGCGAGCAGGAGTTGCCCCGTGAGATGCTATACGCCGCCGACGAGGTCTTTCTCACGGGGACCGCGTCGGAGGTCACTCCGGTCCGAAGTGTCGATCGAATTCCGGTCGGCAACGGCAAGCGCGGTCCAATCACGACGCAGCTCCAACAGCGTTTCCTGGACCTCGTGCGCGGCGTTGGAGAGGACACGTATGGCTGGCTCACGCACGTGCGTGCCGAACGCGCGAGCAAGCAGTCTGTATAGGTGACCCGCTACGCGACTCGGCATGAAATCCGCATGACTCTGCCAGGGCGCTCGTGGTCGGGCGCCCTGTCTTACAAAGGGTTTATGCCATGGCGAACACAGACTACGCACCGGATCTGAGCAGCCTCGAGCAGGAGTATCAAATCCTGACCGAGCTCCACCGTTCGGGCAATTCGGTCACGTACCTCGGCCGGCATCTCGGCCTCAACCGCGACGTGACGATCACTGTCGTGCACGCCGGCGATGCGGCCGACTATCAGATGCTGACGCAGTTCGCCGCCGACACGCGACTGCTCGCCAAGGCGCGGCACCCCAACATCATTCCGGTCATCGAAGGCCGGATGCTGTCGAACGACACGTTCGCAATCGTGCGTGCGCGCGTGCGGGGCTCGACGCTCGACCAGCTCGTGTCCACCGTCGGTCCGCTGCCGCTGCCGCGCGCGGCGTTAGAAAACATCTATTCGGCGCTCGAGTGGGCCCGCAAAGGCGGCATTCTCCATCGAGACATCTCGCCCGACAGCGTGGTATTCCAGCAGGGAAGCGGGCGCGTGCTGCTCGCGTTCGATCCGGCCGTTCCTTTGGCAGACGCCGCCTGGGACCGATGCGCCGATGCGCGCACCATCGGACGACTCGCATGGGAGATGCTCGCTGGGCGACGCGCCGACGCCGCGGGCGGCAAGTCACTCGCCCAACTGCGGCCGGATCTTCCCAAGCGCATCGTCGACGAGACGAACGCGCTGATGAATTGCCGCCGCGATGGTCCCGCGCCGAACATCGCCGCATACCTCACGCTGCTCGGCAATCCGCCGAGCGTGTTGTCGACGACGCGCGGGGCGCAATCGGGCGCACCGGTGTTCGTCGTACCACCCGAAGCCGCCGCCGTGCGCGCGGCGGGAAGGGGTATGCCGGACGACGCCGTGGTCGTCGTGAAGCGTGGACTTGGATTCAACGCGCGCCTAGCGGTAGCTGCGGCAGTGCTGGCGGTTCTCGTGCTCGTGGCATTGTTGCTCGTGAACCGCAATGGCGACGATGTCACGATCAGCGCGTCGGGCAAGCAGCGGTCCGATACCGCCGTGCAGGCCGCCGGCGACGTGGCCCTGTCGACCGCTCCCGACACCACGGGATTCGTTCCGCCGAAAGTCGCGCCGACAAATCCGCGGCCGGCACCGGCAACGGTGCCAACTCCGGCTCCCGCGCCCGCCGTCTCGCAGGATAGTGCGCGTGCGACGCCGCGGACTCGACCGGCCGGTGGCGACTCGATGTTCGCGCCGCCAGCCGAGCGCCGACACGAACCTGGACGTCCGACGACCCCGCCGCTCACGATGCCGAATCCGCGTCCGGCGAGCGACACGGCGGCCGCCGACGCGTGCCGCTCGCCGGCGCCGTCCGATCAACGCGGGTGTCTCAAGAGCGAGATCCAGCGGAGCGATGCGCCGCTGAATCGCGTGTACAAGGAGCTCATTACCGCATTGCGGGTTCAGGCGGGAGCCGACGAGGGCGCTCCCGATCCGGCGTCGGTGACGCAGCTACGCGAGGCGCAAACCAAATGGCTCGGCGATCGTGATACCGCGTGCAGCGATGTCGGCACCGGGCCGTTGTACGCGAAAGCCCGAGCGCAATGTTACGCGGATCAATCCGCGAAGCGGACTCGCGAGTTGCAAGACATGCTGGACGAGATTCCGAAGTAGTACTCTCGCGGCCCATGAGATCCGCGGCCCCGCTTGACAGATTACGAAGTCGACGATAGTGTATCGTTCACAATTGAAGTCTCGTGGTGATTTGCCGCCTATTGCCGCCACGTAAAACAAAGTGCTAAAACGCGACATGCCCGGCGGCTCTTCGTCCTCCGGGCATTCGTATTTTCTGAACTTGCATCAACTCCAACAGCGCATGATCACGATGGCCATGCAGATGCGAATGTCGATGGCGGCCGCTTCTCCCTCGGGAGGGACGGACGGGCGACAACGCATGCCTGCGTAGTCATCGAGCGACGTACACGCTCGAACGCCCCCGGTCCTCTCAGGTGAGAGGATCGGGGTTTTGTTTTTTCGGCCACGTGTATCGGAGGAACGAGGATGGAAGTTCTGAGTATCGAGACATCGCGAACAACGTGCGGAACGCGCACGACGGACCATGTCGATCGCCCCCGGTCGCGCCATGAGCTCGTCGGTCCGTCGGGCGCGCCGGTGGTCGTCGTCCTCGGTGGCATTTCGGCGACGCGACATGTCACCGCGGGCGATCGCGATCCGTCGCCCGGCTGGTGGAACGACATCGTCGGTCACGGTCGCGCCATCGACACTGGCGAGTTTCGCGTGCTCGGCGTCGATTTTCTCGACGGTGGGCGCCGGAGCGACGGCCGTCCGCGACGGACGGTCACGACGCACGATCAGGCGGCCAACGTCGCACGCGTGCTCGACGACATCGGCGTCGAGCGGATTCACTCGTTCGTGGGCGCGTCGTACGGCGGCATGGTCGCGCTTGCGTTCGCCGAGCGATATCCGGATCGCGTAGACGGAATCGTCGCGATC
This sequence comes from Gemmatimonadaceae bacterium, assembly GCA_036392315.1. GTDB lineage: Bacteria > Gemmatimonadota > Gemmatimonadetes > Gemmatimonadales > Gemmatimonadaceae > JAQBQB01. Next base: position 23 of record DASVYG010000246.1, on the reverse strand, counting down.
AGCGCCCCACACGAGCCGCACCC
>DASVYG010000245.1:0-28501 GCA_036392315.1 Gemmatimonadaceae bacterium | reverse complement strand
GAATCGTTGCATAGTCGGACGACGTCTGAAGGGAGGGTGACATGACCCAGCCTACGGACCTCGCCGCCAGCGAACATCGCGCCGCCGCGATCGTCTCGAGGTTCACCCCGTCTTCGAATGGTTCGTCCAAGGTCGCCGCAGGTTCGGCGACTCGATCGGTGGACGCCGCCGGTCCCCGTCCCGCGCAGAATAGCGAACGACCTCCCTGGCGCGTCTTTCGATTCGCCCTGGCGTTCGCCGCGCTGCTGCTCGCCGCATACGGCGTCACGATCAAGTCGTACACCCTGCTGACGATCGAGGCGCTGATCGGGACCGCGACGCTCAGCGTCGGCGGCCTGCTCGGCTTTCTGTTCGGCATTCCTCGAACCACGAGGATGCGCACCGCCGATTCGTCCGGCACCGATGACACCCGGCGCGACGCGGCCTCCACACCGTACGAGCCGAGCAACAATCTCGAGCAAGTGGCCGACTGGCTCACCAAGATATTGGTCGGCGTCGGCTTGGTGGAGCTCGGAACCCTGGGCGGCGCGCTGGCCAAGGTGGGCGACGAGGTGGCGAAAGCGTTGACTCCCACGCCAACGGGAGCCGCGGTCGTCACGGAGGTCATCGTCATTACCTTCGCGACGATCGGGTTTCTCGCCAGCTTTCTGTGGACGCGCATCTATTATGGCGGAATCCAAGCGCGGGCCGACAGCGACATCGTGAACTGGGTCGCGTCGAAGCTCGAGGATCAGGAGACGCGCATCGATCGGGCCGACAAAGTCGCGCAGAAGCTCGCGTCGGGGAAGCTGATTCCCGGCGGCGCCGCGCCGATCGCCGCCCCCGTCATGATGACGGCGACCGCGACACCGCCGACGGGTTCCGTCGTCGTGACCGCCGAACAAGCCATGCCGACGGGCGAGATGGAGGCCGTGCTGCCGGATCTCCCAACGGATCTCAAGCAGCGGATCGACCGTTTTCTCGTCGCGGGCGTCGGCTCGGACGACGACACGGTGGTGGACGTCTTCGGCGAGCACCCAAGCACGGACAACGGCCGGTCGCTAACGGCCGAGATCACCGCGCAATACGAGAAGGCGCTCGTGATTCGACTCGTCGTCGAGCGACACGACGGGCCCGCGATGGGGGAGAATGTCATCTTCCTCCTCCATCCCACGTTCCGTTCGCGCGTTCGCGTCATACCGGTGGAGGGCGACGATCGCGCCGACCTCGAGATCTATTGCACCGGGTGGTTCACCGTGGGCGCCATCGCGGACGACGGGCAGACAATGCTCGAGTATGATCTTCGAAAGCTGCCCGACGCGCCGGACTGGTTCAAGAAAGGATAGCGCGATGAGGAATCAGTAATAGACGACCGCCGCGGACGCACGCCCCGGGAGCTGGCGCTTTGCTCCGCCGAGGACGAGCACGTGTCCCTTGCCGGTGGCGTCGACGAAGCTGATCGCCGTTTCGTTGTACAGGTCGTAGCCGAGGAGCGTGCCGATGGTATTGGTACCGGTGGCGCCGTTCCAGCTTCCGACGGTACCGTCCGCGTTGATCTGGCTGTAGGTGTTCTCGCTCGAGCCGGGTGAGCCGGCGTACACGCCGGATGTGGTGAACAGGTAGCCGCCACCCACGACCGTGTTGTGCTTGCTCCGACCCTTGCTCATCGTCGTCAGCGGCGCCCACGCCGCGGCAAGGTCGCCGGTGCGCAGGTTGACGCGCGCCAAATACGTCGACGACATCTCACCGCCCGACGTCGTGCCTTGAGCGGGCGACACGGTGCTGGCGTCGCCGCCGACCGCGTACAGATACGGACCAAAGTTCACCAATCCCTGAAACGCCACGCCACTCGGCAGCGCCGAAATCGGCTGCCACGCGCCGAGTGTGCCGTCGACGTTCACGGCAGCGCGCAGCGCCGTCGGCGTTGGCGCATTCTGCCCGTCCGAGCCGCCGGTGAGATAGATGTAGCCGCGGAAGACGACTGCGCTGGCGGAGTGAATGGCCGTGGGAAGCGGTGTCGCCGTCAGCCACGGGCCGTTCGATCCATCGAGCGCGATCTTCGAGTAGTACACGGTGTTGACCGTCGCGCCGCTTCCGTCGATGCCGCCTATGGCGTACAGGTAGCCTTCGGTCGTCGTCGTGTCGAGCGCCGATGTGTATGCGAACGCTGCAACCGTAGCGTGATAGGCGCGCGCAACGGGGAGCGGATTGGCCGCCGGCGTCCAGGCGGAGAGCGCGCCCGATTGTTGCGCCTGCGCGCGGTAGACGACCGTCGTGGCGACGTTCGTCTGATCGGCCGCGCCGCCGACGACGAATACATAGTTGGCCGCGTTGACGCCCGCGTTGGCGGGCGGAACGAACACCGCGCCGAGTCCCTGCAACGGCTGCGGCAGAGCGGTGGTCTGCGTCCAGTTGATCACGCTCGGGCTGAACGTCGCGCCGCTGATCAAGCTGAATGAGATCGAGCTGCTCGTTCCGGTGGCGGTCTGCACGGTGATCTGCGATGTGTTGGCCGTGCCGGCCGGCACCGTGGTCACGACATAGTTGTTCGTCCAATCGTTGAGCGTGTCGGCGATGGTTGCTTGGATCGGTGTACCGCCCGAGCCGGCGAAGAACACTTTGCCGTGATGCGCGTCGCCGAACGCGTCGCCCTCGAGGAGAATCGTCATGCCGACGAGGCCGGTGGGCTTGGTAACGCCGTTGACGCGCGTGACTGTCGGCGACACCGCGTGGAATGCCGCGGCCAGTGTGTCGGCGCCGCCGTCGCGGTTCACCACGCGAAGGTCGTAGGTCGTGCCGAGCACGAGGCCTTCGGGGGCGGTGACGAAGAGCTGGCTGCCCTGTCGGTCGACTTTCGGCGACTGGAGCCCATTAAAGAATACTCGCGCCGAATCGGTGAACGCGCTGCCGATGAGGCGGACGTTGGTGCCGACGGTGCCGCGTGTCGGGTTGATGGAGTCGGCGACCGGCGGGACTATGTGTGGCGCGACCGCTTTGTCGCTGCCGCCACAGGCGGTGAGCGAGGCGGTCGTGATGACGACGGACAGAATTCGGCGCATGAGTGTCTCGGGGAGAGTCTATCTCATTGACTAGCTCGCTTGCGCGGCCGTCACCCGTCGACACGCAGGTCACACGATTCGATGGTCATAGATCACACGTGCATGCTTTCTTCGCCACGAGCGTGATCGAGTGTGCTTGCTGAAATGCACAGGGCTCATTCCAAATTTGGAATGAGCCCTTGCCGATTTACGCTATCGGCGCGACTCCAAGTCCGACTTCCGCGACCGGCGGACCTCCAAGTCCGACGTCAGCGCAAACGTTCGGGCCGATCAGTCGGGTCCGGGCCCGGGCGCGATTCCGGATTACCGTCCACGCGATCCTTGAGATCATCGACAGCATTCGCGGCCTTGTGTCCGGCCTCGCGCACTGCCCCAGCCGCTGTCGATCCCGCCGCGGCCGCGCGGCTGCGCGTGAATGCATCGCGCGCGAACGGGCGCGCCGCGTCCCACTCGCCGTGCTTCGCGCGCACGTCATCGTTCCAACCATGTTGGAGATCGCCCTCGACGGCGTTCCAATCGCGATTGCGGTAATCGGGGTTCATTCCCGCGACATGTCCGAGTTGATACGCCGGACGTACGTCGTCATACGACCGATCCGCAATGCGGTTCGGCGCGTTCTCGTACGTCTCGCGATAGTGCCGGTCGTCCGCATCCGAATACGAGCCCGCCGCTTCGGCGGCAGATTTCCCGGCCCACCAACCGCCGACGATGCCCGCGATCCCGCCGACCAACATTCCAATTGGTCCGGCCATGGCGCCAATGGCCGCGCCCGCCGCACCGGCTGCCGCTCCGCCGACGCCCTCGCTCGCGAGCTTGCCCGCGGTGACCGTGTCGTCGTGCGATCGAATCTTGTGGTCGTTGGGTGTCGGATTCGTGTCCCGAGTGTCCATTCCATCTCCTTTTTCGCGTTTGACGTGCAATCACTGCGATCAGACGGAATTACTGGGCAAGGGCGGGACCACGCGTCGTGTCGGCCACAGCTCGCGCAGGCTGGCCCATGCGTCAATAGCCTGATACCTTCGCGCCGCGGACTCCCATTCTCGGCGTTTCCTTTCCACCAGTCCAATCGATGCGCCACATCTTCGCCGCCGTCCTGCTCGCTGTTCCCACGGTCGCCGCCGCTCAACGCAAAGAGCAGCCCGAGCAACGCGCAGTGCCAGGCGTTGCGGACACGCTCGTCTACTCACGCCTCCAGTACCGGTACATCGGCCCCGAGGGCAATCGCATCAGCACCGTGACCGGCGTCATCGGAAATCCGAACGTGATTTACGCAGGGGCGGCATCGGGCGGGATCTTCAAGAGCACCGACGGCGGCATACACTGGGCGCCAATCTTCGACAGCCAGCCCGTTGCGTCGATCGGTGCGCTCATGGTGGCGCCGTCGGATCCCAACGTCGTGTGGGCCGGCACCGGCGAGCCGTTCATCCGCAGCCACATCTCGCTCGGGTGGGGTGCGTTCAAGTCGCTCGACGCCGGCAAAACGTGGACGCGCATGGGACTCGAGAACACGGGACGCATCGCACGCGTGGTCATCGACCCGCGCGATCCGGACCGTGTGTACATCGCCGCGCTCGGACATCTCTATGGTCCGCAAGCGGAGAAGGGCATCTACCGCACGACCGACGGCGGCAAGAATTGGGAGAAGGTGCTGTTCGTGAACGACTCCAGCGGCGCGAACGAGCTGGTGATGGATCCAACGAATCCGCGCGTGCTGTATGCGTCGTTCTGGCAAATGGAAATCCATACGTGGGGACGCACGAGCGGGGGCGCCGGAAGTGGCATCTGGAAATCCACCGACGGCGGCACGACGTGGAAGCGCCTCAGGGGAAACGGGCTGCCGACGAAGCAAGTGGGGAAGATCAACCTCACCGTCTCCAAGACGAATCCCAATCGCATCTATGCGTTGATCGAGACCGGTGATGGCGTTCCGCTCCCCAACGGAAAGCCGACCGACAGCGGTCGCTTGTTTCGCTCCGACGACGCCGGCGTTTCGTGGAAACTCGTGAGCAGCGATTTGCAGATGGCGGGACGTACGCATTACTACAACCGCTTGGCGGTCTCACCCGACAACGAAAACGAGGTCTACTTCGTCTCGGCGGCATTCTCCAAGACGTTGGACGCCGGCGAGCACATCATCGATCCACCGTTCTCACAGTGGCCGGGCGGCGATCATCACGAGATCTGGATCGACCCGAGCGACGGCAACCGGATGTTGGTGAGCCATGACGGTGGCGTGTCGATCAGCACCAACCGCGGACGCACCTGGAATCAGGTGCAGTTGCCAGTCGCGCAGATGTACCACGTGACGGTCGACAACAAGATTCCATACAACGTCTATGGAAATCGACAGGACGGCCCGAGCGCCATGGGGCCGAGCAACGCGCGCACCGGCGGCGACTCGACTTTTCCCGGAATCGTGCGCGGCATGTGGCGCACCGTCGGCGGTGGCGAGAGCGGTTGGGCCACGCCGGACACCGTCGACGGGAATCTCGTGTGGTCGAGCGCGTCGGGCACGGGAAGCGTCGGAGGCATCGTCACGCGCTACGACCTGCGCAACAACGTGTCGCACATGGTCGAGGTCTGGCCCGAGAACGTGGCCGGCGCGCCGGCCGACAGCGCGCGCTATCGTTTCGTCTGGAACGCGCCGCTCACGCTCAGCGTGCACGACCACAACCGCATCTATGTCGGGAGTCAGCACGTCCACGTCAGCACCGACAGCGGCGTTACGTGGCGCGTGATCTCGCCCGACCTCACGCGCAACGACAAATCGAAGCAGCAGGTGTCCGGCGGACTGACGCCCGACAACATCGGCGTGGAATACGCCGGCGTGGTGTTCTCCATCGCCGAGTCGCCACTCGACGGGAAGATCCTCTGGGCGGGGAGCAACGACGGTCTCGTGCACGTGACGCGCGACGGCGGCACGACGTGGACCAACGTGAGCGCGAACATTCCTAACCTGTGGACGTGGGGAACGATCAGCTCGATCGCCGCGTCGCGCTACGACGCCGGTACGGCGTACATCACCGTCGACGGACACCAAGCGAACAATCGCGATCCATGGGTCTACAAGACAACGGATTTCGGCAAGACTTGGCGCGCGATCACGACCGGACTCGCGCACACGCCGTTGTCGTACGCGCATGTCGTGATCGAGGATCCGGTTCGGCGCGGCATGCTGTATCTCGGATTGGAGAACGGCCTGTTCGTCTCGTTCGACGACGGCGGCCATTGGCAACCGCTGCAGATGAATCTGCCGCATGTGCCGGTGTATGGCCTCGTGGTGCAGCCCAACTTCAACGATCTCGTGGTTGCGACATATGGACGCGGCTTCTGGATCCTCGACGACATCACACCGGTTCGCGCGCTCGACGCCGACGCGCTCACCAAGGACGTGGCGCTGTTCAAGCCACGCACGGCGTATCGATTCCGCGACGCCGAGGGCATTTTCGCCGTGGCGTACGATCCGAGCGCGGGTTTGAATCCGCCGTACGGCGCGTCGATCAACTACTGGCTCAAGACCGCGAGCGACAGCGTGGTCAAAGACTCGGCGGGCGTGCAGACCGTGACGCGCGACAGCATCACCATCACCATCAAGGACGCGACGGGCGCCGAGGTGCGAACGATGAAAGGCCCGATGCATCAGGGCATCAATCGCGTCTACTGGGATTTGCGCGGCGATCCGACGCCGCAAGGAAAGCTGCGAACGTCGCCGCAATACGCCGATTGGATGCCGGTCGGCCTCGAGGGGAAAAACACGCCGAGCTTCGGCCGGATCTCCGTGCTGTTGCCGCCGGCGACGTATACGGTGACGATCGCGGCGCGCGGACAGACACTGTCGCAGCCGCTCGAGGTGCGGAAGGACCCGCAAAGCGGCGGCAGCGACGAGGCGATCCGCGCCAACGTGGATCTCGTGCGATCGATTCAGCGCGACATGAGCGACGTCGTGCAGATGGTGAATTCGCTCGAGCTCACGCGCGGTCGGCTCATTTCGCTCACCAAGGTGATCGCCGCTGATTCAGCGAAGGCCGACCAGCGCAAGGGCGTGCGCACGGCGATCGATTCCCTCGACGCGAAGCTCGAGCGTCTCGAGGAGAAGTTGTTCCAGCGCCGGACCACGGGACGTGGGCAGGACGATGTCCGCTGGTCGCCGCGTCTCGCCGAGCAGTTGGAGTATCTCGCGGGCAGTGTGGGCGGATCGGACTATGCGCCCACGGCGTCACAGCGTGAGGTCGCTCAGTTGTTGCACCAGCGGGCCGCGGCTGTGCGGACAGAGTTCAACGACGTCACGGCGCGCGAGCTGGCCGCGATCAACGAGCAATTGCGGCGAGCGGGGCTGGACGTGATCGGCGGATAGTCAAAAAAAGGCGGGTGCCGCGACGACAACGTGCTGGCGATCGCTGCTGCGGGCACCTACGTTTGTTGCTGCTGAAAAACCCCGGAGATCGGCAGCGATGCAGCTACGCGATCAGCTTCAACAGACGCTCGGATCGGGATACACGGTCGAGCGAGAGCTTGGCGGCGGCGGGATGTCGCGCGTGTTCGTGGCGCGCGACGAGTCGCTTCACCGAAACGTCGTGGTGAAAGTGTTGCCGCCGGAGCTCGTTGCCGGCGTGAACGTCGAGCGATTCAACCGCGAGATCGTGCTGGCGGCGGGGCTTCAGCATCCGCACATCGTGCCGGTGCACAGCGCCGGACAGATGGATGGCGTGCCGTTCTACACCATGCCGTTCGTCGACGGCGAGTCGTTGCGGGCACGGCTCACGCGCACCGGCGGGCTGCCGATCACCGAAGTCATCGGGGTGCTGCGCGATGTTGCGAAGGCGCTCGCCTACGCGCACGAGCGCGGCGTGGTGCATCGCGACATCAAGCCGGACAACGTGCTGCTCTCCGGCGGATCAGCGACGGTCACCGACTTCGGCATCGCCAAGGCGCTGTCGGCGTCTCGGACTGCGGCGCCGGGCGGCACGCTCACGCAGATCGGAACGTCGATCGGCACGCCGACGTACATGTCGCCGGAGCAGGCGGCCGGCGACCCGAGCACCGACCATCGCGCCGACATCTACTCGTTCGGCTGTCTCGCCTACGAGTTGCTTGCCGGTCGGCCGCCGTTCGTCGCCAAGACGCCGCAGAAATTGCTCGCGGCGCACATGGGGGAAAGCGCGCTGCCGATCAGCGAGTTGCGCGGCGACACGCCGCCGCAGCTCGCCGACCTCGTCATGCGCTGTCTGGCCAAGGATGCCGACGATCGTCCGCAGCAGGCGAGCGACATCGTGAGAGTTCTGGAAACCGTGACGAGCGGCGGCGGTCACACGGTAATGCCGCCGATTCTTCTCAGCGGTCGCGGGATGCTCAAGAGGGCCCTGCTGGCGTACGCCATCGCATTCGTGGTCGTTGCCATCGTGGCCAAGGCGGCGATCGTCGCGATCGGTCTTCCCGACTGGGTGTTCCCGGGCGCGTTGGTCGTCATGGCGTTCGGACTGCCGGTGATCTTGTTCACCGCGTACGTGCATCACGCCACGCGAAGGGCAGTGCTCTCGACGCCGACGTTCACGCCCGGCGGCACGCCGAGCATGATGCAGGGGACGATGGCGACGATCGCGCTCAAGGCGAGCCCGCACATGTCGTGGCGGCGCACGGCGATCGGAGGCGCGTGGGCCGTCGGCGGATTCGTGCTGTTGATCGGCGCCTACATGGTGCTGCGCGCGACGGGCATCGGTCCCTTCGGATCGTTGATGGCGTCGGGCGCGCTCGGCAAGGACGAGAAGCTCCTCGTCGCCGATTTCCCGAGTCCGACGAACGATTCGACGCTGGGGCCCGTGGTGACCGAAGCGTTTCGCACGGCGCTCGGCCAATCGCAGAGCGTGAACGTGCTCCAGCAAACCGCGATGCGCGATGTGCTGCGCCGCATGCAGAAGCCGGAAACGACGTTCATCGACTTCAAGCAGGCGCGCGAGATCGCGACGCGCGAAGGCATCCGCGCCGTGATCGACGGAAATCTTCTCGGACTCGGCGGAAAGTACGTCGTCTCGGTTCGATTGATGTCGCCACAGTCCGGGGACGTCTTGGGGACGTTCTCAGAGAACGCGAATAGTGCCGCCGACCTCCTGCCGACGATCGACAAGCTCGCGAAACAGGTGCGCGCCAAAATCGGCGAGTCGTTGCGGAACGTGCAGGCCACGCCGTCGCTCGAGCAGGTGACGACGCCGAGTCTCGATGCGCTCAAGAAGTACGTCGCCGGAGCCCGCGTCGGACAAATGGAGGGCGACTTCGCGAAAGGCGCGCAGCTTCTCGAGGAGGCGATCGCGCTCGACACGAGCTTCGCGATGGCCTATCGCAAGCTCGCCGTTCTCTATAACAACCGCGGCTTGGTCGACAAATCGATGCCGCTGTTCGAGAAGGCGTACGCCCATCGCGACCGGCTGAGCGACGCGGAACGCTACCTCGTGATCGCCACCTACTTCGATCAGGGCCAGCATCAGGATCTAGCCAAAGCCCAGGCGGCGTACGAGCAGGTGCTCGACATCCAGCCGGGCAACACGGCGGCGCTCAACAATCTCGCCACGCGATACGCGGCGCAACGGAACTACACCAAGGCGAAGGAGCTGGTCACCAAAGCGATCCAGCTCGGACCGGTCGCCGCTGTGCACTACACGAACTTGATCGAGTCGAATATCTATCTCGGACAGATGGATAGTGCGTCGCGAGCGATCGACGAACTGGAGAGAGTATTTCCATCGAACGCCGACGCCGTGCTCGCGCGCATCGAGCTGAACGCGGCTCGGCAACGATACGACTCCAACGTCGCGTTGGTCCAGAGCGAACGGACGCGCCTGAGCGGCGACAAATCCCGACTCGCGACGGCCGTGCTCGCGCTCGCCGACGCCGCCAAGATTCATGGCCGCATTGCCGAGGCACGCCGATATGCGCACGAAGCCTGGTCCGACTTCGGCGCCGCGGGCAACAAGGAATCCGCGATCATGGATGCCGTCGACAATGCGCAGATGGTTGGCTGGTTTGTCGGCGACAAGAGTGCTGCGCTGCGCATCCTCGACGACACACTGGCGCGACACCCGGCGGATTCCATCGCTGAGTTGAACGATGCCATGAACCGGTTGGCATGGGTGCACGCGCTCGTCGGCCGACCGGATCAGGCGCGCGCCATGCTCGCACGCTGGCAGGAAGCGCACAAGCGCGTGACGTTCGGCGACGATTCACTCTATCGGGCTATGATGCAGGGACAGATCGCTCTGGCGTCGAACAAGCCGGCCGAGGCTCTGGCGTTTTTTCGCGCCGCCGATGTGGCGGGCTGCCGAGTCTGCATCCTTCCCGGAATTGGTCAGTCGTACGACTTACTCGGCAACGCCGACTCCACGATCGCCGTCTTCAATCGGTATTTGGATACGCCGGCGCCGGACCGCGGGTTCACTGACGGCATGTTCATGCCGGGAATCCACAAGCGCTTGGGCGAGCTGTATGAGGCGAAGGGCGACCGACAGCAGGCCCTGTCGCACTACATGAAGTTCGCTGACCTCTGGAAGAACGCCGACCCCGAGCTCCAGCCAAAGGTCGCCGAGGTGCGCGCCAAGATCGCCCGCCTGTCGAAGGTCGAAGGGAAGTAATCCAACGAGTCTCCGGTTGGCCAACGCTCATAATTCAAGGCCAACACTCCCGATATGCCGCGCGTCAATTAACGTGTGGATGTGGGTCGCGCCATCAATGACCCGGGAGACCAACCCAACATGAGATTTTCACCCATCCATTCCCTGGGCGCGTGCGCGCTTGTGGTCTGCGCCGTTGTTGCGCCAGGCCGAAGCTCCGCGCAGGCGCCGGTCAGCGGCGTCGAGCAGGCGAGGCGCGACAGCGTGCGCCGTCCGTACACGGCCGCGGATATCGAATTCATGACCGGCATGATCAGTCACCATGCTCAAGCAGTGAAGATGGCGGGCTGGGCGGAATCGCACGGCGCGAGTCGAGCGCTGCAGATCTTCTGCGGGCGGATCGCCATGGGCCAGACGGCCGAGATCGGGCTGATGCAGCAATGGCTGCGAGAGCGCAATCAGCCGGTTCCCGAGGCCGACGCACGAGGCATGAAGATGAACATGGCCGGGATGGAGCACTACATGATGATGCCCGGCATGCTGACCGACGAGCAGATGAAGCAGCTCGATGCCGCGCGCGGGGTGGCGTTCGACCGCCTCTTTCTCACCTTCATGATGCAGCATCACCGCGGCGCGCTCACCATGGTCGACAAGTTGTTCAATACCCCTGGCGCGGCGCAGGACGAGATCGTATTCAAGTTCGCCAACGACGTACAGGCCGATCAGACCACCGAGATCGATCGCATGCAGCAGATGCTGGATGCACTTCCCCAAGGTTCAGGAGACAGAACATGAACGTCATCGTGCGCGCGCTTCCCGCCGCAGGTCTGGTGATCGCAACGCTCGTCACCGCGGGTTGTGCCGCCAGCTCGTCGACGACGTCGATGTCGCCCGGAGCCGCCTCGCTTTCCGTTCCCGACATGTCGGCGCCGCTCATCGCCGCGCCGTCGCCCGATCCGCGCGTCGGACTGAAGGCGGGGCTGCAAGATGCCGGCGAAGCGATCTGGAATTTGCGCAAGGTCTCGCACACGCCGTCGCCGGAGCATTTCGCCGGCGTCACCAACTCCGACCTCGCGTTCTCGGGCACCAACGTCATCCAGGGCAACTACAACGGCTTTCAGATCTGGGACGTCTCCGACCCGACGCATCCACGGTTGAGGGACGCCACCCTGTGTCCGGCGTCGCAGAGTGACGTGTCGGTCTACAAGAACCTGTTGTTCGTCTCCGCTGAAGCGCCGACGGCGCGCCTCGACTGCGGCACGCAGGCGCCGCGCGAGCCGGTGAGCAAGGATCGTATTCGCGGTCTTCGCATCTTCGACATCACCGACATCGATCACCCGAAGTACATCGCGAACGTCCAGACCTGCCGCGGCTCGCACACACACACGGTGGTGCACGACCCGAACGACAACGCCAACGTCTACGTCTACATCTCGGGGACGTCGAGTGTCCGTCCGTCGGAAGAGCTTGCCCGGTGCAACGACAACCCCTGGGACCCGAACACCTCGCAGTTCCGCATCGAGGTCATCAAGATCCCGCTCGCCCATCCGGAGGAGGCGGCGGTCGTGACGTCACCGGCGATCTTCGCCGATCCGACCTCGGGCGCGGTCGGCGGTCTCGCGTATATCCAAAGCCATGGTGCGTCGCCGGCTGATACCGCAGCCAACCGCGTGCGTGCGGAGTTCGACGCCGCGCGCGCCAAGCTCGCCCCGGCGGAAGGCACCGCGGCGGATTCCGCGCGCTGCAACGCTCAGGTCGACTCGCTGGCGCGTGTCTTCGGTGTGGACCCGTCGGGGGGACGAGGGCGAGGTCGAGGCGGGCTGTTGGCCGGCGGCTGCGGTCCGAACGCGGTGGGTGGTCGTGGTGGTTTCGGCGGCCGCGGTGGTCGAGGCGGCGTCAGCGCGGCACCGGTGACGAAGGAAGACTCCGCGCTCGTCGCCTTCCAAGCGGGAGTCGCCAGGCTCACGCCGCCGTCGTCAGCGTCGGACTCGGCGTCGTACCGTAACCAGGTCAATGCGCTGGCCAAGCGGTTCGGCGTCAACTCGCCGTTTGCGCCACGGGTTCTGACGCAGTGCCACGATATCACGGTCTATCCCGCCGTCGGCTTGGCCGGCGGTGCCTGCGCGGGCATGGGACTGCTGCTCGACATCCACGATACGCCTCACCCCCGGCGCATCGCCGCGGTGGCCGACTCGAACTTCTCATTCTGGCACTCGGCCACGTTCAGCAACGACGGCTCGATGATTCTGTTCTCGGACGAGTGGGGCGGCGGTGGCGCGGCGTATTGCCGTGCGGGTGATCCCAAGAACTGGGGCGCCGATGCCATCTTCAAGATCGTGAATGGGCAGATGGTATTTCAGAGTTACTACAAGCTGCCGGCGCCGCAGACGCAACTGGAGAATTGCGTGGCGCACAACGGCTCGCTGATTCCGATCCCCGGCCGCACGATCATGGTGCAGGCATGGTATCAGGGCGGGCTATCCGTGTTCGAGTGGACCGACCCCGCGCACCCGCACGAGATCGCGTTCTTCGATCGCGGCCCGAACGATTCGACGCGCGCTATGGGCGGCGGATTCTGGTCGACGTACTGGTACAACGGCCACATCGTCGGGTCCGAGATGCAGCGCGGCCTCGACATCTTCGAGCTCACACCGAGCGCGGCGATTTCGCAGAACGAGATCGATGCGGCCAAGTCGGTGAAGTTCGACTTTCTGAATGTTCAGGATCAGCCGAAGTTCGTGTGGCCGGCGACGTTCGCGCTGTCGCGCGCGTACACCGACCAACTCGAGCGGTGGAAGGGTCTGTCCGCGGACAAGGTGTCGGCGGTTCGCAATGCGCTCGCGAGCGCGGAAGGAATGTCAGGTGCCGCGCGCCGCGACGCGTTGAACAAGTTGGCCGGCGAGGTGCGCGGCTATGAGTCGGGATCGACCGACGTGGGTCGAGTGCGCCTGCTCGAGACGTCAATCAGAGATTTGGCGACCGCCACTCGGTAACGCGTGTCGTCCTGAGCGAAGCGAAGGATCTGCTGTTGGTTTGACGACAGCAGATCCTTCGTCGCTTCGCTCCTCAGGATGAGTGCGAGAGCTTTGCTCCTCAGAACGACGAGGCTTCGGCCCAAACCACGCTATCCCTCGATCCTGTAGATCTCCCGCTTGCCCGACTCGACGAGATCGTGGTAGCCCTCCATGAGCTTCTCCATCTTTTTCAGGTCCTCGGCCGCGCCTTGCGGGTTTTGCATCATGCTCTCGAACGATTCGAGGCTCGGCACCTCCATCTCGGACACGATGGTCCAATAGCGCTCGGCGCACATGTCGGTCATGACGCGCATCTTGGGCATCCCGACTTTTTCGCTGACTTTCGACATCGCCGTGAACTTTTCGACCATCGCGCGCACTTTGCCTGGTTTGCAGTACATGATTTCGCGGACGAGGTACATGGGTGCCTCCGATTTGTGGTTGTCGACGGACCAGCAACGGCCGCGCCGCACGTTGGAGGAACTGGTGCCGCCTGGCAAGCGAGGCGAGAACTGTCCGCATTATGGCGCGTGTCGTTCCGAGGGAACGACATCGACCCCGAGGGTAGAACGACTGGTGATCGCGTGTCCCCAGGGGCTCGTCCGTTGAGCCCGATAAGCAAGGCCTAAGGCAATCACCTGTAAGGGTTTAGATGGTTTACCAAGTGGGCCGATTCTGCTAGATTATTAGCCACGCCCACCAATTCGAACTTCCCGTCCGAGAGCTAGTTCAGCCCTCGCAAACGGTCATGCTATCTGGCGCCGCCGACGGTGCCCGAGGAGAACCAACATGGGGTCTGGCCGGCACTTGCAGAACGTACTCATTGGCGCGACGGCGGTCGTCTTCGCGGGTGCGCTATTCGCCCCCGGAAACCAACGGTCCGGCCCGATTCTCAACGCGGCGACCTCGTTCGTGACCGGCCGCCCCGCGTCCGCGGACTCGGCCGTTCCTGCCTCGCCGGACAAGTCGACGATGTCGATGACCGCGCTCGCGACGGAGACGAGAGCCGCGCTCAGCGCGTTCGCCTCCGTCGTGCGACCGCTCAGCCATCCGCAAGCGCTCGCCGACGCGTTCCGCAGCTACTTCGCCTTCAAAGCAGCGCATCCCGGCGACGTCAAGAAGCCTTTCCTTTACTTCGTCGACTACGGGCTGCCGAGCACGACGCCACGCGGCTACGTCTTCGACATGAGCTCGCTCAAGATCGTCGACGGTCCGTTCACCGTCGCGCACGGGCGCGGTTCGTCGACGACCCAGTACGGGCTCCCGACGCGGTTCTCGAACGCGTTCGGCAGTGCCGCGACGTCGCTCGGTCTCTATTTGGCCAAAGCGACGTACGCCTTCCACGGGCACTCCGGCGGACAGGGGTACAACGCGCTGGGTCTACGCCTGATGGGCGTGTCCGCGGGCTTCAACGACAACGCCTTTGCTCGCGGCGTCGTCGCGCATGGCGCACCCTACGTTACGCCGACCAAAGCCGGACGCAGTGAAGGCTGCCCCGCGATGGAACCGTCGCGCGCGGAGCGGTTGCTGCCGGAGCTCGCCGACGGCGGGATGGTCTTCCTGTTCGCTCCCGATGCGAAGTGGATGACGTCGGACCCGTGGGTTGCGTCTGGCGGCAACTGACCGCGTCAGCGCTGCATATAAGAACTCACGTTGATTCGACCACGTCCGGGCCCTTGAGCGCGGTGTCGAGGAGGCTCGTCATCGTCTCGGTCGTGCGCAGCGACGAGTACTTCTGCGAGAACTCCGCGGCGTTCCTCATCGCCCAATCGATCGCGTAATCGGCGACGGCCTCCCAGCCCTTTTCGCCGATCGTGAAATGCGAGCGCTCGGGGAATTCTTTGTACTCGGTGATCGCTTTCGAGTCCTTGAACAGCTCGAAATTGGCTTTCGTCAGCGACGCCGGTGAGATGTGGTCCTTGCCGCCGGCGATCAGCAGCAACGGGGCGCGGCTGTCGTTGTGGAAGTTCACCCGAGTCGGCGCGTTGGGGTTGAAGTTGGCCAGCCCCGCCTGAAATAGGACGCGATCGGGGCCGGGAACCTCGTACCGATCGTAGACAGCCGCCGCCTCTTCGTCGCTCAGCGTGTTGGTGAACGCGTAGTGGAATTGCTCGGGAGTCAGCGCGGTGCTGCGATGCAGGTTCGCGGGATTACGCAACACGGGGAAGGAGACTCTCAGCGTCGACAACGGGAGCTTGAGAATTCCTTTCACCGGCGCGGGATCGATGGCCACGCCGGCCGCACCCAGCCCACGGTCGAGCAGCACTTCCACGATGAGCCCACCAAAGGAGTGGCCGATGAGGATGGGCGGGCGATCGAGAGCGCGGACGATGCGATCGAAGTGATCGACGATCTCGGTGATGCCCAGGTTCGCCACCGACGACGGATCGTTGCGCAGCTGCTCGACGTCGACGTCCATTCCCGGCCATCCGCGCGCGATGACGTGGAAGCCTCGCTCCGTGAATCGCTCGATCCAATGTTCCCAACTCAGCGCGGTCACCCACAGGCCGTGGATCAAGACGACGTCAGGCGCGATCGACTCCATTGTGTTCGCGTTGTTCGCGGGCATCGTGTACTCCTCGTGAGCGCCGTGATTCCAGCAGAGACTCCCCACGTCGGCGTGTGGAAAGCCGTGCGGTGCTGCGGCGACATCTAATGAGTCAGACGCGCAGGCATGCTCGTCAAGGGTGGCGCAACGGAGGTGACCGCTGCCGGCAGGCGGACGCGGCGGTGGCAATGGCGCTAGTGGTCGATTGGCGTTCTCTTCAGTGCGTCATGAACTCGGAACCATCGTGAACTCTCGACGTCAATTCCTCATTCGCGCGCCGCTCGGCTTGATCGGCGCAGTCGCCGCCTGCCGTGGAGAGGAACAAAAGGAGCAGAAGGCGGCCACACCGCCCGCCGGAGCACCACCCACCTTCGGCGCCTCGCCGGAGGTCGGGCCGGAAGTCTCGCCGGAGACATTCGCCGAAGCGCAGAAGCTGGTGCAAGTACAGATGAGCGACGCCGATCGCCGGATGGCCGCGGCCAGCTGGCGCAAATCAATGGCATCGATGCTCGAGCGTCGGACGGGTCCGCGCAAGATTGCGCTCGAGCCGACGTTGGCACCCGGCACACAATGGAACCCAGTGTTGCCAGGTGAAAAGGCGGGGCCCGCGCGCGAGGTATTCGTGGCCAGCAAGCTCGATCCGGGGCCCCTCCCGGCGAGTGACGCCGAGATCGCGTTCGCTCCGGTGACGCGCCTCTCGCGCTGGATCGAGACGCGCAAGCTCACGTCCGATCGTCTGACCCGAATTTACTTGGCGCGACTCGAGCAATTCGATCCCAAGTTGCGCTGCGTCATCACGCTGACGCGCGACCATGCGTTGGCCAGAGCAAAAGTGGCCGACAGCGAGATCGCGGCCGGCAAGTATCGCGGACCATTGCACGGCATACCCTACGGCGTGAAAGACCTGCTCGACACGGCGAACATCCCCACGACGTACGGCGCCGAGCCATTCCGCAATCGCGTTCCCACTGCGGACTCCGCGGTCGTGGCGCGCCTCGACGCCGCTGGTGCGGTGCTCGTCGCGAAGCTGAGTCTGGGCGCGCTTGCCCTCAACGACATTTGGTTCGGTGGACAGACGGTGAATCCCTGGCTGCTCGAGGAAGGTGCATCCGGATCGAGCGCTGGTCCCGGCGCCGCGACGGCCGCGGGCTTGGTCGGATTTTCGATCGGCAGCGAGACGGGCGGGAGCATCATCAGTCCGAGCATGCGGTGCGGCGTCACCGGACTGCGTCCGACGTTCGGACGTGTGGCGCGCACCGGCGCGATGACGCTTTGCTGGTCGCTCGACAAGCTCGGCCCAATGACTCGAAGCGTCGAAGACGCGATGCTGGTGCTGCGCGCGATCTCCGGTCCCGACGCGGGCGACGTGTACAGCGTGCCGAGTCGTCTCGACTTCGATTCAGGCGCCGACGTGAAAGGGCTGCGCGTTGGCTACATCCCGGCGTGGATGAAGGAAAACCCGGCGACCGACGTCGACCGCGCGGCGCTCGACACGATGACGAAGCTTGGCATGGTTCCGACGGAGGTGATGCTGCCCGACTGGCCGTACGATTCACTGCAGCTCATTCTATTCGCCGAGGGCGCGGCGGCATTCGAGGACCTCACGCTGAGCGGGCAGGTGAATCAACTCAAGGTTCAAGTCCCCGACGCGTGGCCGAACCTCTTTCGCGAAGCGCGATTTCTTTCGGCCGTGGATTTCGTCCAGGCAGACCGGTTCAGACGAAAGGTGGCAGCGGAGATGGCGCGAGTGTTCTCTAATGTCGATCTGCTGCTGGTCCCGTCGCTGCGCGACGAGATGCTCACGATCTCGAACTTCACGGGACATCCGTCGCTCACGCTGCGGGCGGGGTTCGTCCAGGTGTCGGAGGCACGGAGCGACTGGGCACCGGATCCAGCGCATCCACTGCCAAAGTTCTCACCGCCGCGACGCGTGCCGCACGGCGTCACACTCATCGGGCGACTGTTCGACGAAGGCGCCATCGCCCGCGCGGGCATCGCGATGGAGCGCGCGTTCGGCGTCGTGGGCGAGCGACCGCCGGGATTCGAGGGCTGATATCGTTTCAGTCTCTAGTCGGAGGAGGCACAATGCGGAGAGATCAACGGTCACTGTTGTACGTCGGGATCAAGGGCTGCGTCGTCGCACTCGATCGCGACAGCGGCGATGAGGTGTGGCGGGCGGAGCTACGCCGCGGCGAATTCGTCAGTGTGCTTTGGGACGGAGCCGGACTGTTCGCGGCGAATAGCGGCGAGGTCTGGCGCTTGGATCCGGCCACGGGGGCCACGATATGGCACAACGAAATGAAGCGCTTGGGACGTGGCCTGGTGTCGCTTGCTTCGAGCACGGCCGCTAGCGGCGGCAATGACGCCGACATAGAAGAGCAGAAGCGTCGCCGCGACGAGTCGACCGCGGCTGCGGCCGCAGCCGTCGGCTAGGGTCGACGCCAGTACCCACGGGGTCCATTGGCCATGAGCGGAATCATGTAGTGTCACGATAGCTGGATAGCGGCGTCAGCACCGCGCGGATCGTCGTGATCGGCGGCTGGAAGAGCGACGGCTGATCGGGATCGGCAAATACGACGGCGAAATCTTCGTGCGTGAACGCGCGCGCCAGTCGCACGGCGAACGAATCGCGCAACAGGCGGACGTAGTGCTCGACGTCGTAGTCGCGACGGTCAGTGTGCTCGCTGTCACCACCCTCGTCGTCCGGGTCGAGCACGAGGGCTCCGTCGCCGACGCGGTTCCGATAGACGCGAACGCGATCGCCGATGCTCCACGAGGTTCGGCCGGCGGCGAACATGGCCTCGTACGGAAGCTCGCGTCGGCGCTCGCGGCTCTCGAGGTATTGGGCCGGCGTTTTGGTGAGACGCACGCGCGACGACACGTCGTGCGTCGAGATCTCGCGACGGCGGAGCGCTGCCACCATCGCGAGATACGCTTCGTGCACGCCCTCGACGTCGTCGACGAGCAGACGGCCGATCGCGCGACGCAGGAACTTCTCGCCGAACGGTTCGGCGCGGCTCGACCGAAAGGCGACTCCGCGCAAGAGCAGCATGCCGTCGTAGCCGAGGAGAGCGTAGTTCTTCGGCTCGTGTGACAACATGGCGGCGTAGCGACCCTCGAGCTCGAGCTGCACGAGCGGTGGAAGCAACGCGGCGACCTCCGCCACGACGCGCCGCTCGTCGGCCTGCGTCCATTCGAATGGCACTGAAAAATAGACACCGTCAGTGTCGGCTTCGATCAACGTCACGCCACGCGCCGCGAGCTCGCGGCACATCAGATCGAGCACCTCACGTCCGCGACGCGTCACTTCGTTCGCTGCGTGGACATCGGCAAACCGTGTCAGGTCGCCGCCGGCCGCGAGATAGCCGTAGGCCGAGTTGACGACGAGCTTCATCGCCGCCGACATCGCTTCGTGGCTGTGTCGCTCCGCCGAACCGGGTGTTGCGACGCGCGCGCTCGCTTTCGCGACGAGCCGCTGCTCGACGAGACGATCGACCAGCGCGAGCAGCGCACCGAGCGTGTCGCGTTCGGGCCCGATTCGATACGCGCGCATGAGCGACGGGTATAGGCTCGCGACATCCGCCTTGACGACGCGGTGTGCGACACCTGCCGCGAACAAGTGCAGCGCCGCTCCGCTGTGTGGTGTTCCATCGCTCGATTCATGCGCGGGCAGGGCCGTTCCTGCCCGGAGGTACGCGCGCACCAGCAGCGGATCGATGACACCCGTCGCCGCGCCCGCGTCGGCGAGACGCTCGTAGCGACGTGGCGCCATTCGGGCGAGGGCGAAGGCGGCGCCGCCGAGTATACGCGCGAGCGCGGCGACCTCGTCGACGTCGTCGGTGGCGTAGCGGCGGACGCGTTCGGGATCGTGGCGATAGACATGGTAGATCAGATCGCCGCGAATGTACTCGCGATCGGGCCGCGCGATGCCGAGGTGTTTCGCAACCGCCTTGAGCCCGTGTCCGGGAAGCTCGCGCGTCGAGAAGTCGTAGCGTCGGACGGCGTCGAGCGTGTCGATCAGCTCTCGGCCCGGCGCCACGAATCTCACGCGGCGGCGCGCGTCGGAATCGCCGGCCGCGATACCACGCCGCGCCGGGCGCTGACGGAGCCCGGGCGGTCCGATGCGTCCCAACGCAAGGGGCACGCGCAGTCGCCGTGCGCGACGATCGAGAAAGGGCAGGTCGAAGCCGTGGAGATTGTGGTTCTCGATCACGTCGGGATCCGCCGCACGAATCGTCGCCACGAGCCGCCGGATCAGGTCAGCCTCGGCTGCGTCGTCGGTGCCGTGCGCCTCGAGCACTTCGCTCGCACCCGTCGGTCCGCGTACCGACACCATGAAGATGCGATCGGTCGACGGATCGAGGCCCGTCGTCTCCAGGTCGAACTGCAACCGATGCAGCTGGTCGAATGAGAGATCTCGAAAATAGCAGCGACCCGTCGCCACCAGGTACTGCTCTTCGGCGGGCAGGAGAAGAACGCCGTCCTCGTCGAGTTCGCGGACGTGGCGAACGTGGCGGCCAAGGCGAGCCGTTGCTCCCCTCAGCACCATGGTGGTGAGGACGTCCGCGCTCTCGGCGCTCACGAGATAGCGAAGCGCGCCGTCGCCCTCGAGCTCGCGGTATGTGACTAGCGCGTTCGGGTCGCCGTCGAGTCCCAACGACGCGCCCAGGTGCTGGAGGTCGTCGAGGCGGTCGAGCAACAGCCACGGCCGATACCGTTCTTCCTCGTGCACGAGCGCGCCGGTCTCGGCGAGCCTGCGCCAGACCGTTGCGCGACCATCGTGTGCCCACACGGATACGATGCCCGGTGTGGGGTCCCAACCCCACAGCCACTCGTCCTCGATTGCGCTCACACCAAGGATCGTAACGGCTTGGGCGCTGCTCTGCCTAGAATCGCCAACCGATCATGAGCGGCGCATTCTCGCCGTTGCCCAACGCGGCGTCGGCACCGGTGACTTGTACGAAGTGCTGCTCGAGCATGATGTGATGCCAGCGCAACGAGAGCCCCGCTGTGAACACGATCCCGCGACTCGTCGTGGAGCTGGTTCCGTTCGACGTCGGTTCCCCTGAGGTCGGCTGGTCTCTCCACCGCCCGTAAGCGACCGGCGCGACGCCGAGTCCGATCTTGGGATCGACGACGAGGTCGAGCGGAAGACGGAGCGGAAGACTCGCCGACGCCACGCCGGCGACGAGCCACGAGGTCTCGAGTTTCTGATACCGCCCTGCGCTGAATCGGGAACTCAGAAAGCCGGATTCGGCGGACGGACGTCGCTGGACGATCCACCCGTCGATCGACACATCCATGGGGCCGGTAATGTCTCGTCGTTGGCTCACGCGCAGCGCGCGCAATGCCCCCGTCTGCTCACCGTAGCCCGAACCGATCAGCGACGAGTTGCCTCCAACGGCGATCTCATAACTCACTGCACGTTCGGCGCGCCCGAGCGTCGACGTGCTCTGCGCACGCCCCGCCGCAGCGGCAATGAAGAGGAGTGGGATCGCCTTCGTCATCCGTGACTCGGGTGGCTCGGCTCGAGCACCCCCACGACCTGTGGACCGATGATGCGTGACAACCCGTCACACAGCGCGTGCCAGGTTTCGATCAACGAGGTGTCGTCGGGGTGCGCGAGCGCTCGTGATCGGGCGGCACTGACGATCGAGTCGACGGCTCGTGCGTTCGACGCCGTTCGGAGATTGGTGTCGATGAGCAGATTGCGCACGAACTCGTCGCCGCCCACGGTGAGCGAGAGTGCGCGGCTCGCCGCCGGATCGACACGAGTCGGGACCGGGCGATCGGCGCGGTAGTAGGGCAGCGCCCAGTTGTCCGCCGCAAACGCTCCGTGCGGATTGTCGAGCACCGTCCACGCGTGCATCACCCAGAAGTGGGTCGTCGCCGCGTCGTGTGCGTGATCCGTCCGCGCGCCGCTTTCTTCGTCCAGCAAGCCGCTGTGTTCATGCCACTTCTCGGGCCAACCCGGAAGACCCTCGGGAACGGAATCCCCGTGGACGATGACGGCGAAGCCGGCACCAAGCAGCGTCGGTTGACCGTGAACGTCGGCGTAGATGAGCAGCGTTGGCCGATTCGGATCCACCGTGCCTTTGAGAAGCGCCTGCACGTTGAGCCAGTGTTCGCCCATGCCGGGAAAGTCCGCGCCGACCCGGCGATAGCCGGCCGCGACGGCAACGCGACGGTCGGCGAACGGACGCGTGCCGCGCTCGGTCGCGGCAATGAGCGAATCGATCGCGATGGGCAGGTGAGAGATCCCTTGCGGGAAGCGACTGACAAGCGCGAGCCGGGCTCTCTTCTCGGCCGACACGATTTCGCCGAACCGAATGTCGTAGTCGTCGCCGAGCTGCGCGACGTCGAGCGCGGCGACCCGTGACCAGGCGACGCGAATCATTCGTTGATCTCGTATCGTGATGCCGACGCTGTCGACGGCGATCAGCTCACCGACGCGGTCGGCACTCTCGCCCTGCACGCGCAACGCGACACGTGCACCATCGGCGCTTTGCGCCGGACGAAACGAGTCGGGTTGCGTACCGTGATTGAAGCAGGCGGCGAGCGCAGCGACGCCGGCCGCCGCGAGTGTGATGAGAATGCGCTTCATCATCGGACCGGGACTCTCGTCGAGTAGAACGCGTGCTCCATCTCGACCTGTCGTGATTGCCAGCGTCGAAGCGCGGTCACCATCGCGGCATCGCCCGGTATCCATGCCGTGGTTCGTGCCGGTTCGGCCAGCCAGCGTCCACGGATCCATTCGCGATACCAGCCCTGCCATACGATGAGATACGTCGTCGTAGTGCCGGGGTCCGCAGTCGGCTGAGGCGGCGCGAACTCGAGCGTCATCCGCTGACCGGGCATCGTCTGAAGGTATCGGCCGTCGGCTTCGCGCAATGCGGACACGGCGGCCGTGTCATTCGACGACGTGCTCGTGCTGTCCGGTGTGTGCACGATGACGCGAGAAACAGCCATCGTCTTCGCGTGTGGCCGCGTCATGCTCGTGGCGACGGCCGCGTAGTCGATGCGCCAGTTGTCGGCCACGAAGGCAAGTCGCACGCGCACCGAGCGTGCATTGCGCGATGGCCGCGGCAGCACGATGGCAACATCCCGAAAGGCGAGCGGACCAACGTCGCCGAGGCGCGCATGCCATGGCTCGCCGCCCGCGGGTCTCGCCGCTCCATCGACGTAAGCCCGCATACCCATCGTCCGCGTGTACCACTCGGCGAGATCGATCGCGGTCGAGATTCGCTGCAGGTTCGCATCGAGCCAGCCCGGCGCGTCGCGGCCGCCGAGCATGCCGTCATACAGCAGGACCGTGTTCAGCAGAGAGTTTCTGAGGCGGAGCACGACGGCGATCGAATCACCGGGCGGAAGATCGCGTGCCTCGAAATCGATCCAATCCTCGAGATCGCCGGCGTGCGCGGCCGTCATCGTTGTCGCAGCCGATGCGAACAGCTGGCCATCGGGCGATGAGAGAACTGGAAGAACGTCGCGTCCCGATCGATCGCGCGCGGCATCGAGGGCGCGGAGTCCGTCGAGCACGACGAGGTGGTCGTTCTGGTCGGGTACGACGCGCGTGCCGGTGCGGTGCGACACGGCCATGAGCTCGATGTTGTTGATGTAGTGCGTCTCGAGCGCCTCGTTGCGAAGCTCGAGCCGCACCATTCCGTCGCGGTCCGGACGAACATGGAGTGGATCGACGTCGCGCTGCTCGAGCAGCGGCGCGATGGCATAGGAGAAGCCTTCGGCTTCGAGAACGGGACCGGTGCCGGTATCGGCATAAACGGTCGGGCACGAGCCGAATAGGGCTTTGAGCAAGCCCACCGTTGCCGCCGCGGTAAGCGCGGTTGCCGCCGCGGAGACGACGACGGACTGCGCGACGAGCTGCTTGCCCTCGAAGGTCTCGAGTCCGACGATGCTGTCGAACGGCACGATGGACACCGAGCTGCTTCCGGCGGCGGTTTGGATGAGCGGGAATCGCTCGCCGCTTCCTTCGACCGCCGCGTGGCCGATCGACGCGCCTTTGCGGAACAAGACCGTGCTGCCGTCGACCAGATGCGCTTTGACCGGCGTGGCAATCGTCACCGTGCCGATCGTGCCGGCCGAAGGACGGTTGACCGACACGGCCTCGGTGCGCCAGAACGTGTGGAAGCAGCCGGTGGCTAGCGCCAGGCACGCGATCAGCGCGACGCTCGTCCAGCGGTCGAGCGACGGCATGTGAGTCATGGCGGTTCCGTGAGAAGTGGACGCCGAAACCTATCCGTCGTGCGGTGTGCCTCAGTATACGTCGACTGACGTATGAGAACTAACGTGCCGTCAATGGGCCGTCAGGGGATCCACCTCGTGAACGCGGACGCCGGCTCCCGTTTTTTCGGCGGCGGAACGTCGGCGGGCGTGCCGACGTTCACGATGGCGACGATCCGCTCGTCGTCACGGACGCCTGCCGCCGTTCGCGCCGCCGCATCGCTCATGACGCCGCCCGTCTTGAGGTGCGTTCCCAAACCCAACTCGACGGCGGTCAACGCGAGGTTCTGTATGGCCATCATCGCGGCCGCGTAATCCTCGTCGCGAATCTCGGGGTTGTCGCTGTTCACGATGGCCACCGCAATCATGCACGGCAACGCGCGGTGCTCTTGCGCCACGGTCTCGCGCATTTTGTGAGCCGCGTCGGGGTCTTCGATCTTTCGCGCCTTGCGCTCGCCGAGCGCGAGTCCGTACGCGTAGCGCGCCTCGGGCCCGAGCACGTAGAAGCGCCAGGGCTGCGTCAGCCGGTGATTCGGAGCGAGCGTGGCCGCGTCGAGCAGCGTCTCGATCTCTTGGCGTGAGACCGGGCGTTCGGTAAATCGTTTGATCGAGCGACGTTCGCGAATGGCTTCAGATGCGCGCATGTGATGGAACTTACACGCGCGCGTGTGACCGACCTATTCGTGAGCGGGTATGGGTCCGACGGGCGCGGGCGAGTGCGTCGCCGCCATGAAGCGGATCGGATCGACCGCCGACCCATGGACGAGCACCTCGAAGTGAAGGTGCGGTGCTGTCGCCAAACCCGTTGCGCCCACGGTGGCGAACGCCTGGCCCATGGCAACGTGGTCGCCGGCGTGGACCATCGCCGAGCGACAATGCGCGTATCGCGTCGACACGCCGCCGGAATGGCTCAACTCGATGGTGAGACCATAGCCGAGCTTCCACCCGACCGACGTTACCGTGCCTTCGGCCGGAGCGACGATGCGCGTTCCGGCGGGCGCCGAGAGATCGACGCCGCGGTGGGCGCGGAAGATCTGGAGAATCGGATGGAAACGCGAGCGCGAGAAGCGGCTCGTGATCTCACCGTTCACCGGCATGATCATGTCGACCGGCGGCAAATTGCGAGCATGCTCGGCGGACGATGCGCTGCGCAACGACCGCACCGTATCGCGCATCGCGAGCATCGCTCGCTGCTCCTCGGCCAGCTGATCGGCCATCACCGCGGCGGTCTCGGACTGCGTGTCCGCCCACATCCATGCGACGGCGAGCACGGCGATCATGAGCATGGCGAATATTCTCACCGTGCGCATCTTGAGGCCGACGCGCCGCGTGGACGACGTCAGCCTCGGCGGCACGATGATCAGCGTCCATGCCGGAGTCTCGCCTGCGCGCATGGATCAGCCTTGCGCGACAGCCTGTATTGCGCGACTCGGCGTGAGCGCCAGCCGTCGTTCGGTCGGCATCGACTCTGAGTCCGATCCGATCGGACGGATGGCCACGTGTCCATGCACGGTTCCGCCTTCTTGCAGCATCACCGCGGCGGCGTGGATGTCGCCCTGGACCGTTGCCGACGCTTGCACCTCGACGCGGCCGCTCACGCTCAGCGAGCCGTGGAGCTCGCCGCCGATGACGACCTCGCGCGCTTCGACGTTGCCGACGACCATGCCACCGGCGCCGATGATGAGCGTGTCGGCACGATGGAGCGTGCCGTCGACCCGGCCATCGACGCGGATCGTGCCTTCGGTGTGAATGTCGCCGGAGATCGACAACTGATCATCGATCACGGAATATCCGGTGCTGGCGGGACGTGCCGGTCGACGGGAAAACAGCGTCATCGAGATCTCCTCCAGTTTGGCGTGCGTCGTATCCCACTAAAGGACGCGCGAGAATGGAGAGCGGCACGAAATGTTGGTTGTGCCCTGCGGCACAGCGAGGTGCGGTCAATCGGACTTTGTGCCCACGGCGATCAGCGCCTCGTGCGTAATTGCGTATGGGCCATCGCCTTGGCGCGCGCGTAAATCGTCGGCGATCGCCGACGTGAATGCCGCGCGCTGCTCGGCGGTCATCGACGCGAACATGGCGACCGCTCCCGGCGCCGCCTTGGGCATGGTCTCGGTGAACGCCTCGATCGTGTCGAACACCCACGCGTGACGGATCTCGACGACGTGCGCTCGCGCAAATCCATTGGCGAGCAGCCGCTCGCGGAGCGCCTCGGCGTCGCCAAGCTTTGCCCAGTGCGGCGGGCCGAATGGTGCGGGCATGTTGGGCATGGCCTTCGACATCGCGAGGCCAAGGAGGCGCGACATGTCGCCTCGGGGCGGCGGCGCCCACGTGGACACGACAGCGCGTCCGCCCGGCACGAGGACGCGCAGCAATTCGCGCAGCCCTCGATCGTGGCCGGGAAAAAAGATAAGCCCAAAGATGGATGCGGCGACGTCGAACGACGCGTCGGGCAGATCGAGCGCTTGACCGTCCATCACCGCGGTGTCGATCGACTGGGCCAAACCCTGCGCGCGCACTTTGCGCCCGAGCAGGTCGACCATCCCGGGCGCAAAGTCCGTCGCCAGCACCTTGGCGCCGCGGCGCGCCGCGGCGAACGCGAAATTGCCGGTGCCCGCGCCGACGTCGAGCACGCGCGTGCCTGGGCCGATGCGCACCAGTCGCGCCGCGTCTTCGGCAAACGGAAGGGTGACCTGCTGCGAGAACGCGTCGTAGTCTGGCGCGGTCGCGCTCCACGCATCGGCGCGCTGCTCGGGCGCGAGGGTGGACGCCGCCGGTGGAATAGCCTGTCCGTTGGACATTCGAGCCTCAGCGATCGGGGCTCAGCAGCCGGGCCGCCTCGTTCAGGACCGTGGCTTCGCGCACGAGCGCGTCGGCGACACGACTGATCTCGCCGTTCACGTCACTCCACTTGCCCTGCTCGATTGCTTCGCGCACACCGGGCATGGTCTTGACGCCGTAGCCCGTGTAGAAGCCGGGCGCGTAAAGCAGGTGCTTGTACCACGGACGATTCTTGAGACCATCAGAGGCGAGCAGTGCGCGCTCAGCCTGCACCAACTGATCGTTCACTTTGTGCAGCGCTGTTTCGCCACCCGATTCCGGATGCTTGTTCCAGGTCGCATATGCTTTCTCGAAACGTTGCGCGGCCTTCGACAAGCTGTCTTGCGCGTTCAGCAAGGGAGCGAAGTCGAAATGCGGCGGCGGCGATTCCGGCGCGGGCGGTCGCAGCGGGCGACGCGGATCGTTGGCAATGACGAACGCGCTGTCGTCGAGTCGATGCGTACGGTCGGCAATGTCCTTCTCGCGCCGATCTCGCAGCGCTTCGAGCTCTTGAGTATATCGCTCCGTTGTCGCCGCCAGATTGGTGAAGACGAACGGCAGCACGTCGGCGTCGGCGAGACGCATCACCGCCGTGCCGGCGGCTTGTGACAGCGCGCGCCCGTACACGAAGGACGTATCGCTGAAATGCGTGTACCAGTAAAAGTCGTCGTAGATCGAGTGATAGATGCCGCCGTCGTCCTCGCCGCCGTAGCCAAGGTTGAGCGACGCGACGCCGAGGTGCTGGAGGAATGGTGTGAAGTCGGAGCCGGAGCCGAGGGCGCCGATGCGCAGGTCGTCGCCGGTGCGCGCGTTCGGATCGTTCTGCAATTCGCCCGCGGCCTTGTTCCGCCGCCACGAGCTCACGTGCGACTCGGGATCTTGGACGTCCTTCGCTACGTCGTTGATGAAATGCTCGAGCGAGTGCGATCCCTCGATGCCGAGGTAACCGCGGTCGTTCGTGTCGCTGTTCAGATACGCTACGCCGTGCGCCGCGAGCTCGGCGTCGTGCGTTTCGGCCCATTCAGTCGAGCCGAGCAGCCCGGGCTCCTCACCATCCCATGCCGCATAGATGATGGTGCGCTTCGGGCGCCAACCTTCTTTGTAGATCTCGCCCAGCGCGCGCGCTTCCTCGAGCTCGGCGACGAGCCCCGAGATGGGATCCTCGGCGCCGTTGACCCACGCGTCGTGGTGATTGCCGCGCACGACCCACTGGTCTGCCTCGGTCGTCCCGGGGATCTTGGC
>DASVYG010000244.1:0-1678 GCA_036392315.1 Gemmatimonadaceae bacterium | reverse complement strand
GCGCAGCAGGCCGACACCGTCCACGTCGCGAGCCGCGACTTCGCCTGCGCGCTCGGGCTCGGCAAGATTGACGTACAACCGCGTCGCCGTGATCGGCGCGACATTCGCCGATTGCGTCACCCGCGTCCCGGGCGCGGTAGCCGGTTGCGGCGCGTCGACACGGCCCGCCATCACGGTGCCTGCGCTGCCGTCGACCGTGACGAGGGTCCCGGTCGACAGCAGGCGCGTGGCGTCTCGCGCACCGACAATGCAGGGCAATCCGAGCTCGCGTGCCACGATCGCTGCGTGCGACGTCATCCCGCCGGCGTCGGTCACGATCGCCGCAGCTCGGCGCATGATCGGCACCCAGTCGGGCGACGTCATGTGGGTCACGAGAATCTCGCCGGCCTGCATCGCGGACTCATTGCTTGGTGAGTCGAGCACACGCACCGCGCCCGACGCACGACCGGGGCTCGCGCCGAGTCCGTGGACGAGCGGTTTGGCGGCGATCGCCGGTGGACTAATGCTCGCAGCGGCCTGCAACGTCGTGATCGGACGGCTTTGGGTGAGGTAGATGTCTTTCCCCTCGATCGCAAACTCCAAATCCTGCGGCACTCCGTAGTGCTCTTCGGCCGTGCGCGCGAGTTTCGCGAGCGCCGTGACCTCTGCTGCGGTGAGCACGGGCGCGCTTGCGCGCGGATCGCCGACGAGATCGAAGCGCGCGGTCGCCTGTTTGCCCGCGTCCCAGGTGAGCAAGAACTCCTTCTCGGCGATGTCGGTCGTGACGACGGTGAGCGATTTCTTGTCGATCACGTGGCGGTCGGGCGTCACGGCACCCTGCACCACCGACTCGCCCAGTCCCCACGCCGCTTCGATAACCATACGCGACGAGTCGCGCGTCGCGGGGTCCGTCGTGAACATGACGCCGGACTTCTCCGAGTTCACCATTCGCTGAACGATGACCGCGACCGGCATCTCGAGCGGCATCCCCTGCTTGATACGATAGAACAGCACGCGCGCCCCGAAGGTCGATGCCCAGCAGCCCTTCACGGCCTCGACGAGGGCGGACTTTCCCGAGACGTTGAGAAAACTCTCGAACATGCCGGCGAACGAGAACTGAGCCGTGTCTTCCGCGGTCGCCGAAGAGCGGACGGCAACCCGCCGGCACAACGTCTCGTTTTTCGCCAGCTCATCGTACGCTTGCTCGATGGCAGCGCGCAGCGCATCGGGAACAGCTCCGTCGAGGATCATGTGGCGAAGCGTCGTCGCGCTGCGATCCAGCGCGGCGGGGTCGTCGGGGTCGATGCGCTTCAACTCCGCGGCGACTCGCGCACCGAGCTCGTTGCTTTCGTAGTATTGCCGGTACGCCCCGATCGTGAGAATGAATCCGGGCGGCACGGGAAGACCCGCCGCGGTCATCTCTCCGAGATTGGCTCCCTTCCCTCCAACAGTCGCTACGTCGGCGCGGCGGACCTTGGCGAATGGAACCACCATCTCGGTGGAGGCCACCGCCGGTATGGCGGAGGCTTGGGCTTGTGGAGAAAGCGTCGTTGTCATCGTGACGTTGAAGCTGAAGTCCGAGAGCACGGATGGCCGCTGATTGATGGTCGCGCCCGGCCTGTGGATAGTCTGTCAGGAGGACCGCCCACGATCGTCGGGCGACGACCGACGGGCGCACCCGCATGAACGGTGTCCGGCG
>DASVYG010000243.1:0-11364 GCA_036392315.1 Gemmatimonadaceae bacterium | reverse complement strand
CGCCAGCTCGTCGACAACGATGAGAAGTGGCGCGGCATTTTGCGGGGCCTCAACGCGACGTTCTGGCACCAGACGGTGACGGGCGCGCAGATACAAGCGTACATCACGTCGCACGCCGGGATCGATCTGAGCAAGGTGTTCCAGCAGTATCTCACGACGCCCAACATTCCCGTGCTCGAGTACAAGGTTGCGGGCACGACTCTCTCATATCACTGGGCGAATGTCGTTCCCGGATTTGCAATGCCGGTACGCGCTGGCGTCGGAGACACATCGACATTCACTTTGCTGCACCCGACGGCGGCATGGAAAGTGTTGCCCAAGCCGGCGAGCCAATCAGATTCGCTGCGCGTCGACCGTAACTTCCTCGTCATCGCGCAACCGGCCGTTCCATAACCAACGCACAAGAGCACTAAACAACACGACTGAAAAACGGGGAACATGAAAGCACGGTTGACGTTCGGCGTTGTTTGTTCGTTGCTGTTGGGACGTGCACCGAGAACTGCCGCACAGAAGATCGAAGCGTTGTGGTACTCGGTCGACCGCGAGGAAAGCACGCAGAGCTTTCTGGCCCACGCCGACCGGATCTCGGTCGTGTCACCACAAGTCTTCTCGATCGACAGCTTGGGCGTGATATGGGGAAGCGTCGACTCGCGCGTCGTCGCGGCGGCGCACGCCAAAGGCGTCAAGCTCGTACCGCTGGTCATGAACCCCGGCTTCGATCAGCCCACGATTCATCGCATCCTCAACGTGGCCGACGCGCGGCAGCGCGCGATCGCCAACCTCGTGTCGCTCTGCCACGACAATCATTTCGACGGCTTGCAGTTTGACATCGAGAACGTCAACGTCGCCGACAAGGACGCGCTCACGAGCTTCATGCGTGAGTCCGCCACCGGGCTGCATCGCGTCGGCTGCACCGTCTCGGCGGCAGTGGTACCGCGGTCGAGCGACTATCCCGGGCCAACGAGCTACCATCGATGGATCTTCGAGAATTGGCGGGGCGCGTACGACTACAAGGCGCTCGCCGACGCGCTCGACTTCATCTCGTTCATGACGTACGCGCAGCACACGGGCGGCACGCCGCCCGGGCCAGTCGCCGGCTACGCGTGGATGGAAGACGGGATCAAGTACGTGCTCTCGCTGGGCGTCGCGCCGTCGAAGATCTCGCTCGGAATTCCGTCGTATTCCGACTGGTGGTATCCCACGTTCGACGCCCGCGACGGCGCTCGCATGCGCGGCAACGACATCTCGTACGCGACGGCGAGCGGTCTGCTCGCGCGCCATGACGTCCAGGCGACATGGGACGACCGCGACAAGTCCGCGTACGCGTTCTGGAGCAACGACGGCGTCAACGAGTTCCTCTGGATCGAGGACGCACGAGCCTTTACGGCCAAGCTCGATCTCGTGACGAAATACCACTTGCGCGGCTACTCCGTCTGGGTGCTGGGGCTCGAGGATCCGAAGGTCTGGACGTCGGTTCCCGCCGCTCGCTGAAAGCCTGCGTTGGCGACGATAGTCGCCTGAGTCGAGTCCGTTTGTGCAACGCGATTCCGCGAGAGTTGCCACGGAATCCGCGGAGTGAACGGAAGACCACGGAATGAATCAACCAGCTGCGCCAAGAGGGCTGCGGCCCGGCTAGCGAACTGTCCCATCGATCTTCAAAGCCGTTTCCGCGTGGTTCCGTCGATTCCGTGGATTCCGTGGCTACACTCGCGGAGCCAAGACATCGGAACGGATTCGACTCGAGCGGACGGCTACCGCTCGACTGAATACCGCACCTTCACTTCGGCGGTCGCGACCGCGACCGTGCCGTAGAGGGGTCACCGGCGTTTGAATCCCTCGACGAGCGCGGCAGCCTGCGCGTCGTCAGCGCCCGACAGCCGCAGGTCGATGGTGACCGAGTTGAGCGTCGTGAGGTCGGTGCGGGCCTGCTTCGCCCGGTCGCTCGTTCCGTGAATGCTCACGCCGACGCGACGGAGCGGCACGTGCTGGTCTCGCGCGATCACATGAATCAGCTCGACACCGCACGCGGCGACGGCGGAAAGGAATACCTCGACCGGCGTTATTTCCTCGCCCGGACAGCCGTTCTGCACCGGGCCGTCGACGATGAAGTGGTGATCGCGAGCGCTGCACAATACGCGGCCGAAGGTGTCGGTCGAGCGCGCGGCAACGTCGTACTCTCGGAGGGTGGGTGAGGGCGATGTCATGGGGTGAACCTGCGGCGCAGCAAACCCGCGTGCAAGAGCGTAGAATTCATGACCCACCGCCGGTCGATCCGCCTCTTTCCATGGCCATTCGCCTCACTCCGTCCATGCATCGCATTGCGCTTCCCCTGACCGCCCTGGGCTTTGTCCTCGCCGCGCCTCTTCAGGCCCAGAGCCACTCGCTCCCCGCCGACTCGGTGCTCGTGCGAGCGCTGACCTTCCGCTCGATCGGACCGGCGGTGATGAGCGGACGTATCGCCGACGTCGCGGTGACCGACGCCAAGGCGTCGCACGGACGACTGGGCAACGTCATCTACGCCGCCGCCGCGACGGGCGGAGTGTGGAAGTCGACCAATGCCGGCGTCACGTGGACCTCGGTGTTCGACTCGGTGCGCACCGGCTCGGCCGGTGCGATCGCGGTCGCTCCGTCCAACCCGGACGTCGTCTGGGTCGGCACCGGTGAGCCGAACAACATGCGCAGCTCGTCGTGGGGCACGGGCGTCTACAAGTCGACCGATGGCGGCAAGACGTGGTCGGGCGCGATGCTGCCCAAGTCGCAGCATATCGGCCGCATCGTCATCGATCCCCGAGACCCCAACGTGGTCTACGTCGCGGCACTCGGTCCGCTGTGGGCCGCGGGCGGCGAGCGCGGGCTCTACAAGACGACCGACGGCGGCAAGACGTGGACGAACACCAAGGAGATCAGCAAGTATACGGGCTTCACCGACATCGCGATGGATCCCTCGAACCCCGATGTCCTGTACGCGGCATCGCTCGAGCGCGAACGACGCGAATACGGATTCCTTCCCGCCGGACCCGAGAGCGGCATCTACAAGACGACCGACGCGGGCAAGACGTGGACGCAGCTCAAGCAGGGATTGCCGACGGGCGACATCGGGCGCATCGGCCTGAGCGTGTGCAAATCGCGCCCGACCACGATCTACGCGATCGTGCATGCGAAGCCGCCGGCCAACGGACTGTATCGGACCGACGATGCCGGCGCGACGTGGACACTCGTCAACAATCAGAACGGCACGGCATGGTATTACAGCCAGGTGCGTTGCGATCCGACCGATCCCGATCACGTCATCTCTCTCAACGCCCAGTCACGCGAGTCGCACGACGGCGGCAAGACGCTGCAGCCGTTCGCCGCGGGCGGCGTGCACAGCGATCACCACGCGCTCTGGATCAACGACGACAACCCGGAGCAGGTGATCCTGGGCGGCGACGGAGGTCTCTATCTGTCGTGGGACGCCGGCCACACGTGGGATCATGTCGAGAGCATCGTCGCGGGACAGTTCTACGCGATTGCCG
Source organism: Gemmatimonadaceae bacterium (assembly GCA_036392315.1). Taxonomy (GTDB): domain Bacteria; phylum Gemmatimonadota; class Gemmatimonadetes; order Gemmatimonadales; family Gemmatimonadaceae; genus JAQBQB01. The sequence continues at coordinate 7,849 of DASVYG010000243.1, read as the reverse complement.
TCGACGACGCGCTTCCCTTCTACAACGTGTACGGCGGTCTGCAGGACAACCAGACCTGGTGGGGACCGAGCCGCACACGCAACGCATTCGGGCCGACCAACGCCGACTGGGCGCGCATGGCCGGCGGCGACGGATTCTACGCCGTGCCCGATCCGCTCGACCACAACCTCGTGTACGCCGAGATGCAGCAGGGCGGCGTGGTGCGGTACGACGCGCGCACGGGGCAGACGAAGAACATCCGCCCCACGCCGTCCAAGCCCGGCGAGCGCTATCGCTTCAACTGGAGCGCGCCGATCCTGCCGTCCAAGCACGACGCGAAGACGCTGTACATGGCGGCGAACTATCTATTCAAGAGTACTGATCGCGGCGACAGCTGGGTGCACATCAGCCCCGATCTCACGCGCAACATCGATCGCAACAAGCTTCCGCTTCGCGGCGCCTTACCCGACTCCACCGCACTCGGCCGCAACGAAGGCACGGCGGAATTCGGCAACGTCACCGTGATCGACGAATCGCCGTTCCGCGGCGGCCTTCTCGCCGTCGGCACCGACGATGGCTTGATCCAGGTCACGCGCGACGGCGGCAAGACGTGGACGAAGAGCGACAAGTTCCCGAACGTGCCCGAGACGACCTACGTGAGCCGCGTCGTTTGGTCGAAGGCGAACGAAGGAACGATCTACGCCACGCTCGACGGGCATCGCAGCAACGACTTCAAGCCGTACGTGCTCAAGAGCGCCGACTACGGCGTGACGTGGACGTCGATCACCGGCGATCTGCCCGACGGCGGATCAGTGCAAGTGATCCGCGAGCACCCGCACCAGCCGAACCTGCTGTTCGTCGGCACGGAGTTCGGCGTGTACTTCACCATCGACGGCGGCACGCATTGGACGCAGCTCAAGAGCGGCTTGCCCGGCGTGCCGGTGCACGACATTCAGATTCAATCGCGCGCCAACGATCTCGTGCTCGGCACCCACGGCCGCGGCATCTACATCCTCGACGATCTCACGCCGCTCGAGAATCTCGCCAAGGCCAAGCAGGCTGCCGTGGCGCATCTCTTTGCCGTGCAGGATGCGCTGCTCTTCCAGCCCAACACGAGCAAGAACTCCGGCATGGGAACGCGCGGCTTCACGGGACAGAATCCCGAGCCCGGCCCGCACATCACGTATGTCGTCGCCGAGCCGGCGACGAAGGTCTCGCTGTCGATCGTCGACGGGAGCGGCACGGTCGTGCGCGAGCTCCCAGCGACGAAGACGCCCGGCATGTATCGGACAACGTGGGACATGCGCGTGGGTCCGCCGCTCACTGGCCCAGTGGATACGACGAACGGCGGTCGTGGTCGCGGTGCTGGACGCGGCGGGTTTGGCGCAGCGCCCACTGATTCCGGCGGTCGCGGTGGATTCGGCGGTGCGGGCGGCGGTCGAGGCGGCGCAGCGGACAACACATTCCCGGCGCTCCCCGGACGCTACATGGCGCGGCTCACGGTCGCATCGGCCAAGGGTACGCCAACCGTGCTCGAACAATCGTTCGCGCTGATCAAGGATCCGATGGTGCTGCTCAGCGACGCCGAGCTCAAAGGTCTCTACGCATTCCGTCTCGATGTCGTGAAGACCCAGCGTGCGCTGCGCGAGCGACAAGCGCAGCTCGACACCGCGCAACGAACGTTGGCGGCTGCCAAGCGCGCCGCCGATTCGTCGGGCACGAAGGTCACACCCGAGCTCAAAACGCAGATCGCCGCCGTCGAGAAGGAACTGGCCGACATCACGCGTGAGGTTGGCGCGCCGAACGCCGGCCGTGGCGCCGGAGGCTTTGGCGGATTTGGCGGCGCGGGCGGGGCGGGAGGCGCTGGCGCCGCGCTAGGTGGTGGTCGGGGCGGGCGGGGCGGCGGCCGCGCGGGCGCACCAGTCGCTCAGTCGGGCGCGCCGACGGGCGCACGCCCGTCCGGTCCGAGCGCGACACCGGTCGCGGGCGGTGCCGACGAAGAACAGAATCCAATCGCGCCGACCACTCCGCAGAACATTCAGGCGAAACTCGGCACGACGACCGAAATGTTGAACGTCAACTTCAATCCGAACCCGGAGCAGAAGAGAACGTTGCAGACACTTCCGGCCGAGCTGCAGAAGCAGGGCGACCGCGTGAAGAAGCTGACGACGGATCAGCTACCTGCGCTGCTCAAAGCGCTGAAGGACGCCGGTGTCGAGGTGAAGGCTCCATAAGACATCGCCATCACCCTCGGTTGAGCGGAGGATTTTCATTCTTTTTGCTGATTCCGTTTGTTGTCCGTTCAATCCGTTCCCGTCCGTATCTAAGCGTTACGGCTCTCCTAGCCGAGATGAAGGTGAGCGCCACGCGAAGCTCTCACGGACTACCGCTCGAGCCAGCCATAACGATTAGATGCGGATTGAACGGATTGAACAGACACGAACGGAAACGGCAAAGACTTTTGGTGGCTCCGTTAGGCGCGACGGCTCCCGGTGGCTGGGCCGAGGACAGCCGATCCTTCGCTGCGCTCAGGATGACAGGGCTACTTGTCTCCGGGATGACAGGGCTATTTGTCTCCGCCCGCAGTACGTCCGGCTGATCCTCGCAACACTTTCCCTGGGAGCGCGTTCGTCATCTTCCCGTCCGCAATCACGGGGACGCCGTTCACCAGAACGTACCGCATCCCCACGGACAACTGATTCGGCTTCTCGAACGTCGCCACGTCGCGAATCTCGTTCGGGTCGAACACGACGACGTCCGCCCACATTCCGTCCTTGAGCACGCCGCGGTCGGCGAACCGCATCTTCTGCGCTGCCAGCGCCGAGAACTTCCTGATCGCGTCTTCCAGCGTGAGAGCATGATCCTCGCGCACGTACTTTCGCAGGATGCGCGGGAAGGTACCGTACGCGCGGGGGTGCGGGTGTTCGCGACCGAGCAGTCCGTCCGGCGCCGTGCCTTGCGAGTCGTTGTCGATCGACGTCCATGGCTGCCGGAGCGCGAGAAGGATGTCCGGCTCCGACATGGCGAAGACCGCACACTCGGTGAACGCCTCGTCCTCGACCAGAATGTCGAACAGCGTGTTGATCGGATCCGTCCCACGCATCTTCGCGATGTCGGCGAGCGTTTTTCCCTGGAGCGGAAGCAGCTTGGGGTTTTGCACGACGCTCACGAGCACCGCTTCGGGACCCGGAATCTCCTGCCACTCGTTGTCCCACGTCCCATCGTTCGTTTCCATGTCCTTGCGCATTCGCGCTCGCATCGCCGGATCCTTGAGTCGCGCGATGAGCGCTTTGTCGCCGCCGTCGTGGGCCCACGGAGGAACGAACGCCGACATCGAGTTGAACCACGCCGGATACGCGTAGGTGTTCGCGCTGACCTCGACGCCGCTCGCTCGCGCGCTGTCGATCTTCGCGACGATTTGCGGCATGCGTCCCCAATTCGGCTTCCCTGCCGCCTTGATGTGCCAGATCTCGACCGCAATCGGCGCCTCGCGACCGATGCGAATCGCCTCGTCGAGTGCGCCGAGGACGTCGTTGCCCTCCGAACGCATGTGCGTTGCGTAGATGCCGCCGAACTTCGCCGCTTCGCTCGCCAGCGCGATGAGCTCGTCGGTCTTTGCGTATGGCGCGGGCGCGTATTGCAGCGACGTCGAGACGCCGCGCGCGCCCTGCTGCATAGCTTGGCGCACCATCGCCTTCATTTGGTCGAGCTGCGCCGGCGTCGGAGCGACGTTGCTGTCGCCGAGGACCATGCGGCGAACCTGGGTCGCGCCGACGTAGGTCGCGAAGTTGATCCCGATGCCCTGTTTCTCGAGACGCGCGAAGTATTGGCTGAACGTGCGCCAGTCGGGCGTGATCTTGAAATGCTCGTACGTCACGTGGTCGGCCGCGATGATCTTGTCGTTGAGCGGCGCGACCGACCCTCCTTCGCCGGTGACTTCGGTCGTGATGCCTTGAAATATCTTTGACGGCAGATGCGGGTCGACGAGCACCGTCAGCTCGGATTGGCCGAGCATGTCGATGAACCCGGGCGCGACGACCATGCCTTTTGCATCGATGCGCCGCTTGGCCGGTGCGTCCGTCAGCCGGCCGATGGCGGCAATGCGTCCGTTGCGAATCCCCAGATCGGCGGCGTACCACGGCGATCCCGTGCCGTCGATGATGTGACCGTTGGTAATCAGCACGTCGAACGGCGCGCTGCTTCGCTGCGCGCGGGCAGGCATGGCGAGCGAGACGATCGAGACAGAGCAAGCGAGGACGACGCGCATTCGGTTGTGCTCCGCGTTCCAGGTGGGGTTCAACCTCGACGCGCGGAAGGTACGCCGGTGCTCGACTTCAGGCCACCGCCTTGGCGAGCGCTCGGAGATCGTCTTCGTCCAACGCGAGATCGGCGGGATATGCGTACCACGCTCCCGCGCAGACGCATACTCCGCTACGTCGACAAGACGATCGTGAGGAATGCGGTCCTCGGATGACCGCATCGATCCGTCTTCACGAGGATCTCGTTCGTCGTCGCCTCCTGAAAGCCCAGGTGCCGAATGATGACGATGAACGAGCCACTTTCTGCGAACCCCGCGACGTACTCGGCTTGCGAGTATGAGCTCGGAAGTGAGACCGAGTCTCGAACTCCGTTGTGCACGACGATGATCGTCGCGCCGCCGAGCACTGAGTGATGGTCCCGCGAATCGATTGCTGAGATCGACAACGCGGGGGCGCCGATGCTCACGCAATCACCCACCATGAAGCTCGCGCTGCAAGCGGACAGAAGCGTGGCCAACAAACCAGAGAGCGCCAACGTCGCCTTGGTGAGGCCATTCCGCCGCACGATCGCAGAGCGTTCTGACATATGACCATTGTAATGCCCGGCTCACCCGATTCTAACCAGGCTTCGCCTGACGCCGGCTACGCCGACTTCGCGCGTGTGCCTCTCCGATTCGATTGCGTCGACGCGAGCGACAACAGATCGTTGTAGACGCCCGCCGCCGTCACCGCCGGACCGGCGCCAGGACCCGTGATCACGAGCGGCTGCGTTCGATATCGAGAAGTCGTGAACGCAAACTGGTTGTCGGTGCCGTTGAGCGTGCTCAACGGATCGCCCGCGGCGACGTGCGCCAGGCCGATCGAGATCGATCGTCGCGTGACGTGCGCGCGATAGCGGAGCACGCAGCCCTGCGCCCGCGCCGCGCGGACGTTCGCGTCCCACGCGTTGTCGAGCTCGGGTGCGCGGACGAGGAACGCCTCGGTCGTCACGCCAGTCAACTCTGCGGGAACGAGCGACTCGACCGCGACGTCATCCAAGTCGCCGCGGAAGCCGAGCAGGCGCGCTAAGATCAACGCCTTTCGCGCGACGTCGATCCCCGAGAGATCCGTCCGCGGATCGGGTTCGGTGAAACCCGCCGCCACCGCGTCGTGAAGCGCCGACGAAAACCGTCGTCCCTTTCCCAGCTCGCCGAACAAGAAGCCCAGCGTGCCCGACGGACAGCCGTCGATCGCCAACACCCTGTCGCCCGCGTCGACGAGCTTGTGCAGCGTGTCGATCACCGGAAGTCCCGCGCCGACCGTGGCCTCGTGCAAAATGCGGCGACGGTGCCTGCTCGCGACGTCGTTGAGCCGGTCGTGCAACTGTTGCGCACCGGCCAGTGGGCGTTTGTTTGCCAATACGAGATCGCAACCGCGCGCGAGCGCGACCTCGAGCAGCGGCTGCGTGTCCGCGGCCGTCGCATCGACGAACACGCGGTTGGCGCGCGCCAGTCCGCCCGACTTCGCGGTGATCGTGTCCACTGCATCCTCCGGGCTCGACGCATGTCCGCCCTCGGCAGTCACCAACGACTTGCCGGCCGCCTTGTGCGCGCGCAGCTCCATCACGCGACGCCACGATAATCCCGCCGGCTCGAACACAAAGCCCGATCGGTCGACGAGACCACACACCCGAATCGACGACACCGATGTGCGACGATTGGTCGCCAGTTGTCGCAGCAGCTCGCGTCCGATGGCACCTACGCCGAGCAGTACCAAGTTCGTGTCGCTCATACGGGCACCGCCTCATCACCAGCATACACGCCGAACTCCGCCGCGACGCAATCCAACGCGTTCGACAGGTCGCGAACCAGATCGTCAGCCGACTCGATGCCGACCGACAGCCGAACGAGAGAGTCACTGATCCCGGCGCCAGCGCGCGCGGCCGCATCCATCGACGCGTGCGTCATCGTGGCCGGATGCGCAATCAAGCTCTCGACGCCTCCCAACGACTCGGCGAGCGTGAAATACTCGAGCTCCGCCGTCAGTCGCTCCACGCCGGCGACGCCGCCCACGACCTCGAAACTGACCATCGCGCCGAAACCATCCTGTTGGCTCGCGGCGACGGAGTGCCCCGGGTGCGACGCGAGCCCGGGATAGTTCACATGCAGCACGGCGTCGTGCGCGCACAGCGCCTCGACGACCGCGGCCGTGTTCTCGAGATGCTGCCGCACACGCGCGTGCAGCGTCCGCACACCGCGCAACGTGAGATAGCTGTCGAACGGCGCACCGGTGATGCCCAGGCAGTTCGCCCACCACGCCAGCTCATCGGCGAGCGCGGATTCGCTCGCCACCACCGCGCCGCCGACGACGTCGCTATGCCCGTTCAGATACTTTGTCGTCGAGTGCACCACAACGTCGGCGCCGAGCGAGATCGGCTGCTGAAGTGCCGGAGAGAGAAACGTGTTGTCGACCACCACCAGCGCGCCGACTGCATGGCCGGCCGCGGCGATGCGGCGCACGTCGGTGATGCGCAGCAGTGGATTGCTCGGCGTCTCCACCCAAACGAGCCGCGGTTGGCGGCGAGCCACCTCGGCGTCCGCCCCCGGCGCCGTGAGATCGGCAAACACCAGCGTGAAGTGTCCTTTGGCTGAGAGCGCGCGAAGCAGGCGCTGCGTGCCGCCGTAACAATCGTGCGCCGCCATGATGACATCGCCCGGCTCGAGCAGGTGGAGCACGAGCGCCACGGCGGACATCCCGGTGCTCGTGACCACGGCCCGCGCGCCGCCTTCGAGCTCGCCGAGCGCATCGGCGAGCTGCGAGCGCGTCGGATTTCCGCTTCGCGTATAGTCGTACGTGCGCGGCTTGGCGAAGCCCTCGAACGCGAACGTCGACGAGAGGTGGATTGGCGGCACGACGGCGCCGTGCTCACGGTCGGTGGCGATGGCGGCGCGAACTGCGCGCGTGATTCGGCTACTACAGTCGGAGGCGCTCATGAGAGTATTGTGGTTGTCAGTGCTGTGCGAACGATGTCACCGACCGCCGTCGGCTCGGTGAGGAACGCGTCGTGGCCGCGCGTCGTCGGCAGATGGATGAGTCGAGTCGGGCCGCCGAGCGCTCTCGCGAGCGCATCGAGCTGCTCGCCGGGCACGATGGCGTCGCCCTCGGCGGCCACGATCGTGGTCGGGGTCGTGATCGCCGCCGGATGAACCCGATGCAGGTCGCCGGACAGCGAGAGCGCGAGGAATCGCTCGGCGCTCCACCGCGCCGCGAATCGCTCGCCGTGATGGCGCAAATATCCTTCGACCGGAAAGGTCGCGTCGTTCTCGGAGCGCTCGATCGGGGCGGCATCGAACCGCTCGCCGAATTCGCGCGTGCTGCGGTATGTCGTGATCGCGAGTCCGCGTGCGATGGCGAGCGCTTGGCTGACTCGTCCTGTCTCGAGTCCGAGCTCCACGATGCGCCGCTGCAGCGCACGCAGTGCGGTGCTCATCGGGTGCGGCTCGTGTGGGGCGCTGATCGCGACGATTCCGTCTACGCGATCCGGATATCGCTCGGCGAACGCAAGCGCGACCATGCCGCCGTACGACGCGCCCACGAACGAGTGAATCCGCTCGACGCCGATGTCGTCGAGC
>DASVYG010000242.1:0-5069 GCA_036392315.1 Gemmatimonadaceae bacterium | reverse complement strand
CATTTGGCGCTGTTAGGCATTTGGCGCTCTTAGGAATTTCGCGCCCTTAGGAATTTCGCGCCCTTAGGAATTTCGCGCCCGTAGGAATTTCGCGCCCGTAGGAATTTCGCGCCCTTAGGCAGTTGCGCCCTTAGGGCGCCTTATCCAAGCATCCTTTCCACCCCTTTCACCAACGGCGCGAACGAGAGTTTTCTCCCCGCGACTCGTTCTGCTTGCTCGTGCGCCAACTCTCGTTGCCCTTCGCCGAACAATGCGGCGCAAATCCATGGACCGGCGCGCGGATTGCGCCACCAATCCACGTCGTAGCGCTCGACCAGCGTCTCGGTGATCAGCGACTGCAGCTGCCATGCGCGCAGATAGCGCGCCGCATAATAGCGCGGGTCGACGTCGACAAATGCGTCGGCGCGGTCGTAGCGGAACGTCGTTGCGGAGGTCAATCGCTCGACGTATACGTCGGGCAGCGACTCCCACGACGTCGCGCCGCCATACAGCTCGATCTCATAGATCAGCTTCGCACAATAGCGTCGCAGGAAATGCAGCTCCTCGAATCCGGCCGACCTAAGGAATCGCCGCACGTTGTTCGCGCCGAGCTCCGTGTAACGCTTGAGCCATCCCTCTGTCTCCATGAGATGGTCGAACAACATGGCGTAGCCTTCGGTGATCGAGTTGTCGCCCAGCCAGCGATACTCGAACGCGAGATTGGGCCGCATGTACGCGAAGTGGAGCGCGTGCCCGAGCTCGTGCAAGAAGGTGTTCCAATCCGTTTGGCCGCCGTGCGGACGAAGCACGAGGTAAACCTCGTCGGGCACGCGGACTGGAGAGCAGAAGGCCCGCGATCGCTTGCCTTCTCGGTCACCCGTGTCGAGCGTGATGCGTCCCGACGCGAGCGGATCGATGCCCATGTCCTGCACCTGGCGGCGAATCGATTCCTCCATCCGATTCGGCGGGAAGTACTGATCGAACTCGCGCGCCCGAAACAACGCCTTGGCATCGGCCCGTGTGAGCGACGCCACGTCCATGCCGAGTACGCGCTTGCTGAATTCGGGAAGCGTGTCGTCCCACAGGGACTGCGTGTCGCGAAGGAAAGCGGCGCATTCGTCTCTGAGACCAGTCAACGAGACGCCGCTCAGCAACTCGAATGTCGCGTTATAACTCGCCGCCAGCCCAAGCTGCTCGGTGATGTCACGGTCCCGCTGAAAACGCTCGCGTCGCATCGGCGCGAGCTCGCGCTCGACCAATTGCGCGTACGCCGTCTCCATCGCGTGACGTTCGGCCGCGTTCGGGTTGTTCGCGATCTCGATCGCGAGCGCCTCGTACTGGATTTGGCGGCCGTCGGCCACCGTCACGACGGCCGTCGCTTCCCACGCGATCTCGCGCTCGTCGAGCGCCGCAAGCTGTCGCGCGCTCTGCGACTCGGCTTGCCAGTCGAGGAGGAGGCGCGCCGAGCGCTGCTCCTCGGTGTCGTTGCCCGCCGCGCGAAACGCGTCGAGCGTCAGTGCCAGCGCATCCGGTCCGAGGATCGTGGCGTGGCGCGCGTAAATTGGCTGAAGCTCCGCGGTCGATTTCTGGCCGGAGTGCGCGAGATAATATTCGCGCGAGATCTCCTGCATGAAGGCTTCGCCCTCCTCGCGAAGCCGATCGATCGACAGCGACATCACTCGCGGTGTCACGTGACGATTCGGGCTTGAATGATCGTTCCGACTCTGTCCGCGGCCACTCGTTCCTGGAGCAGCGTATCGCGATCGCGCAGCGTGACGGTGCCGTCTTGGGTCGTCTGCCCATCGACTGTCACGCAGTAGGGCGTGCCCACTTCGTCTTGCCGCCGATAGCGGCGCCCGATCGCGCCGGATTCGTCATAAAATACGGGGAACTTGGCTCGCAATTCCTTCGCCAACTTTTCCGCGAACTCCGGCATGCCGTCCTTCTTGACGAGCGGAAAGACACCCGCCTTGATCGGCGCGAGCGACGGGTGCAGACCGAGCACCGTACGCCCCTCGTCCTCGCCCTCGACGGTCTCTTCCCGATATGCGTTCACGAGCACGGCGAGCGTCGTGCGATCGGCTCCGACCGACGTCTCGACGACGAATGGCACGTAGCGCCGATTGTTCGGCTGGTCGAAGTACTCGAGCTTCTTGCCGGAATACTCCTGGTGCCGCGTGAGGTCGAAGTCGCCGCGATTGTGCACGCCTTCGATCTCCTGGAAGCCGAGCGTGCCGCCGAAGTCGAATTGCACGTCGAACGCGGCGCGGGCGTAGTGCGCCAGCTCTTCTTTGGTGTGCTGATGAAAGAGCAACCGCGCCGGATCGAGGCCGAGCGACTTATGCCAGTCCATGCGTCGCTCTTTCCAGTACTCGAACCAATGCATGTCCGTGCCGGGCTCGACGAAGAACTGCATCTCCATCTGCTCGAACTCGCGCGTCCGGAAAATGAAGTTGCCCGGCGTGATCTCGTTGCGGAACGCTTTGCCGATCTGCGCGATGCCGAACGGCACCTTCTGCCGCGTCGACTGCTGCACGTTCAGGAAGTTGACGTAGATCCCCTGCGCCGTCTCCGGGCGCAGATACGCGATCGACGCGCTGTCCTCGACCGGACCGATAAACGTCTTGAACATCAAGTTGAACATCCGCGGCTCGGACAGCGTGCCCTTCATGCCGCACGACGGACACTGTGCGTCCGGCGTCCCCGGCGTCCCTTTGATCTTCGGATCGTCGGCGCGGAAGCGTCGCTTGCAGTTGCGACAATCGACCAGCGGGTCGGTGAACCCGGCGACGTGACCGCTCGCCTCCCACACGCGCGGATGCATCAAAATCGCCGCGTCGAGTCCCTCGATGTCGTCTCTCGACCGAACCATCGCCGACCACCAGCGGTCCTTGAGATTCTTCTTCAATTCGACGCCGAGTGGGCCGTAGTCCCACACAGCGCCGGCGCCGCCGTAGATCTCGGAGGATTGAAAGACGAAACCTCGTCGCTTGCAGAGTGAGACCAGCTTTTCCAGAACGTCCGGTGTCGACATAAGAGGACTATAAAGACTGTAAGGACGGTGAATATGTGCCGCCGGGCCCCGCGCGGGTGACGACATGCCCGAACACGCCGCGACGTGGTGGAATCGCCTACAACGGTCACCGTCGTACAAATTACACGCGCAGCCGACTCGGCGCTGGCTCGGCGATTACGTCGCGACCAATTTGGGAACCGGCGCTCGCCCAAGCGGATTCCTTATGCATTCCCACTTCACGAGCACATCATGCGCACACTTCGAATCGCTATTCTGTTGGCTGTCGCCGCGACTGCATTCACCGCGTGCAAGAAAGGCGGCGGCTACATGACCGAACCGACACCAGCGGTCGCCAGCAACTAACCGCAGTTCAGGTATCGAGCTCGGCGCTGAGCTTCGGCTCCGCCGGAGCTCGGCGGCCGAGTAGGCGCGCGACGATCTTGTCGCCGTGATAGCGCCCGTTTTCGATGAACACCTTGTTGGCGTCGAAGCCCGCCACGACCACGCCGGCAATGAACAGATTCGGGACGCTCGTCTCGAGCGTCTCCGGATCGTGACTCGGGATCCCAGTGGTCGCATCGATCGGCACGCCGACTTGGCGGAGCAGGTCCATGTTGGGCGCAAACCCCGTCATCACGTACACGAGGTCCGCCGGTAGCCGTTCTTCGCCGCGCGGCGACGCGATCACCACGGCGCCGCGCTCGATGCGGCTCACTCGGCTCTCCCACCGCGCGCCGATGCTTCCCTCCTTCTCGCGGTTCACGAAATCGGGGAGCACCCACGGTTTGATCTTCTTGTCGAACGTGGGCCCAAAGTGCACGAGCGTGACGCGCGCGCCCGATCGCCAGAGATCGAGCGCCGATTCGGCCGCCGAGTTGCCGCCGCCGATCACGACGACATCCTGGTCGAATGCCTCGTGGCCTTCGCGGTAGACGTGCGCGACGTGCGGGAGATCTTCGCCCGGAACGCGGAGGTAGTTCGGCGACCCAAAGTACCCGGTCGCGACCACGACCGCCCTCGCTTCCGTCGTCCGCGGCCCGTGCGCGCGCGAGTCGGAATGGACGACGAAGCCATCCCCGGCGCGCTCGATCTTCGTCACGCGCTCGTATTGCCGCAGCGGGATCGCGAAGTGCTTGACGACGGCACGGTAGTAGGCGAGGGCGTCGCGACGCGTCGGCTTTTCGGTCGCGACCACGAACGGCATGTCGCCGAGCGAAAGTTTCTCCGCCGTCGAGAAGAAGCGCACGTAGGTCGGATAGTGAGCGATGGTGCTGACGACCGACGCCCCCTCGATCACGAGGCACTCCAGGCCCGCGCGCTGGGCCGAAATCGCCGCCGCCAACCCACACGGCCCGCCGCCGATGATCAGAAGATCAAGCATGGGTCATATTGAACGGACGAACGGTGGAACGGCCGCTCGCTGGCGCTCGCTGGAATGGTGGAACGTGACCGCTGTTTCGTTCCCCCGTTCCCCCGTTCCCCCGTTCCCCCGTTCCACCATCATAGCCCAATGATCTGATCGCGGCGCGTGCCTACGCTGACATACGTGATGCCCGTCTCGATCAACTCCTGCAATCGGTCGAGATACGCACGCGCAGCCGACGGCAGATCCTCGAGCTTGCGCACTTCGCCGGTCGAGCGACGCCAGCCGTCGAGCCATTCGTACCGAGGCACGATCTTCTCGAGCGCGGTGATGTCTCCGGGAAATTCGGTGTGCAGATCGCCGTCATACTCGTACCCCGTACAAATCGCTACACGATCCAACGTGTCGAGCACGTCGAGTTTGGTGACGGCGACGTCGGTCAGTCCGTTGATTCGCGTCGCGTACCGGACGACGATCGCATCGAACCAGCCGCATCGTCGCGCACGGCCCGTCGTCGCGCCGAACTCCTTTCCGAGTGAGCGCACATGCTCGGCCATCGCGTCGTCCATTTCCGTCGGCAGCGGACCGGTTCCGACGCGCGTCGTGTACGCCTTCACGACGCCAAGCACGGCGTCGATCGACGTCGGCGGGATTCCGACGCCCGTCGCCGCGCCGCCCGACGTCGTGCTGCTCGAGGTGACGAACGGGTAC
>DASVYG010000241.1:0-13988 GCA_036392315.1 Gemmatimonadaceae bacterium | reverse complement strand
CAAGTCCTGGCTCATCATCGACCGGACCACGCTACGCTCCTATTCGAGTGAATTACTATATCGTAATATAGTGTGACGGGTCGCGCGGACCAGCGCTCGGAGCAGATCTGCGCGGTCCTTGACGAGCCCGCCGGACGGTCGTCGGGAGATCTCCCACAATCGTCGGGGTCGCGCTGACTGCCCCGCCCTGTCGCGCGGGGCAGGTTCAGAATGTGCTCACACTGACGTCCGCCCGTTCTCGCGGCCAGGCCCACGCGCACACGCCCGTCGCACCGCCCAGTGCGCTGGAAGCTCGCTCCCTCCGGTGGCACCGCGCCGGACGCTGGATCGTCGACGGCGTCGACCTCGTCGTACACCCGGGAGAGATCGTCGGGCTGCTCGGACCCAATGGCGCGGGTAAGACCGTCACATTGTCGATGATCGTCGGAATGTTCGAGCCGACGAGCGGCCGTGTTCTCATTGACGACGTCGACGTCACCGGACTGCCGCTCTACAAGCGCGCGCGACTCGGACTCGGCTACTTGCCGCAGGAACGGTCGATCTTCACCAAGCTCAGCGCACGAGACAACGTCGCGGCGATTCTGGAGGCTCACGGCGTGACCGGACGGCCAGCACATCGCCGCGCCGACGAGTTGCTCGCGCAATTCGGATTATCGCATGTCGCGCAGACTCGCGCCGAACGATTGTCCGGAGGCGAGCAACGCCGCCTCGAGGTGGCGCGCAGCCTCGCGATCGAGCCGCGCTTTCTGTTGTTCGACGAGCCCTTCGCCGGTATCGACCCGCTCACGATCGAGTCGCTGCATGACATTCTCGTTGGGCTTCGGGCCGGCCGCGTCGGCATTCTGCTCACGGATCACAACGTGCGCGAGACACTCGCGCTCTGCGATCGCGCCTACGTGCTATTCGACGGCCGTGTTCTCGCCCATGGTGCTCCGGCCGAGCTCGTGATCAACGATGCTGTGCGCGAGCATTTCCTCGGCGAAGCGTTCGAGCTGCCCGCGGCCGCCGTCGCGTCGAATGGAGGCGGTGGGCCGTTGGTTTCCACCTTCGCCTGAGCCATCTGGAGGTTCTATGTCCGTCAACAACGCTGCACCGGTCGCCGACGACGTCGAGCGCCGCATTCGCGAAGTGCTCGACGCCAACGTGGAACCCGATCTCGTCCAGCACGTCAGCGTCTGCGTGAAAGGAACATGCGCCGTCCTCAAAGGCGCCGTGCGCTCCTGGGCCGAACATGAGGACGCGGAGCGCGCGGCGCTTTCGATACCCGGTGTCACCTCCGTCGACAATCAGCTCGCGCTACTCGTGAAAGGCAAACTCGCAGCGCGGTGATTTCGTCGTCAGACCGACTTGATCTCGACCTTGCGGCCTTTCGCCTTCGCATCGATGGTCTTTGGCATGTGGATCTTGAGCACGCCCTTGTCGAAGGCGGCCGTGATCTTGGCGCTGTCGACCGCTGACGGAAGCGCGAACGAACGCTCGAACGAGCCGAAGTTCCGCTCGAAGAGGTAGACCTTCTTGTCCCCTTCCGTCTCCTTCTTCTCCTCGAACTTCTCGCCGCGCAGCGTCAATACGCCGTCTTCGACCGAGACGTCGATGTTCTTCTGATCCATACCCGGCAGCTCGGCCGTGAGGGTCAGCTCTTCCGGTGTCTCGACGATGTCCGTCGCGGGCACCCAGCCGATCGGCTGTGCGAAGGAGTCCATGGTGAACGGATCGTTCAGCGCACGATCGAAGAACCGATTGAAACGGGTCTCGACGTCGTCGAATGTCGGCAGCGTGCTCGTTCCGGCAAATCCCGGAAAGCCAATGCGCGGCTGCTTGCGGGTGAATCTCACGAGTGCCATACGGCCCCCTATGTTGCGGTTATCTGGCCACTCAGATGGTGCGACCAGTAACACACCAACATATGTCCGCCGTGCGTCGTGTCGGTCGGTGTCGTCCCATGAAACGCGTGCGGCAATCCTTGGCGACACGCGCCCGCTTTACCGATGGACAATCGCAGGATCGTGACTGGTGCACGACGACGTCACTCGCCCGGCGGCTCACGTCGTCGTGCGCTCTCGATGCGAACACGAGCGTCGAGCGCGACCGTGCCGTGCTCGAGTGCCAAGAGCGGGTTGATGTCCATCTCGATGATGTCGTGACAGTCGACGGCGAGCTGCCCCAAGCGGCGAATGACCGACACGAGCGCTGCGCGATCGACCGGTGGTGCGCCGCGTAGCCCGTCGAAGAATGTTGCGCCGCGAAGTCCCGTCACCATGCGCATCGCTTCGTCGTCGTCCACGGGCGCGATACGGAAGACGACATCTCGCAACGCCTCGACGAATATCCCGCCGAGTCCGAACATCACGAGCGGACCGAACGATGGATCGCGCGTAACGCCAACGATCGTCTCGCACGCGCCGCGCATCATGTGCTGCACGAGGACGCCGTCGACGCGAGCGCCGGGGAGCGCAGTCCGCACGCTCGTGAGAATCTCATCATACGCCCGACGCAGCTCCGCCTCCGTTCCAATCCCGACGCGAACGCCACCGACGTCCGTCTTGTGAATGACGTCGGCCGAAACGACCTTGGCCACCACGGGATATGACAGCTCCGCCGCGGCGCGAGCGGCATCGTCGGCGCTCGTCGCCAGTTGCGCCTCGGCGATCGGTATGCGATACGCCTTGAGCACCGCCAGCGCCTCGAGCTGCGTCAAGTGCTCGCGCCCGTCGGCCGCGGCGGTCGAAAGAATCGCACGCGCGCAATTTGCGTCGACGTCCGATGCTCGAGCTCGCGACGCCGCGGGACGAGCCGCCCACTCGACGTGCCGATTGAGCGCGGAGATGGCGCGCGCTGCCGATTCGGGGAAGATGTACGCCGGAATCCCCGCGTTGTGCAGCTCGGCGCGCCCCTGCGGAAGACCTTCTCTTCCCATCAGCACGGCGATCACCGGCTTGTCGAGACAGCTTGCCGCTCCGCCGACGATCGCTTCCGCCACATCCTCTTGCTTGACTCCGAATGGCGGGACGAAGATCGGCACCACCAAGTCCACCTGCGGATCGGCGAGCATCGCCATCATCGCCGATCGGTAGCCGGCCGGGTTGGCTGATGCGATCATGTCCAACGGATTGCGGATCGACGCTTCCTTGGGAAAGAGGGGGCGAAGCAGATCGACCGTCGTCGAGCTCAGCTCGACGAGGTCGAGACCGCACGCTTCCATCGCATCGGCGGCGAGAATGCCGGGACCGCCCGCGTTCGTCAGCACGGCAGTCCGACGCGAGCGAGGGAGCGATCGCGCCTCGAACGCCATCGCCATGTCGAACAACTCCTCGATCGTCGACGCGCGCAACACGCCCGCCTGCGTCAGCAACGCATCGACCGCGGTGTCGCTCGCCGCGAGCGCCCCGGTGTGCGACGTCGCGGCGCGTGCGCCGGCGCGCGATCGCCCCGATTTGACGACGATGATCGGCTTGGTCTTGGTGGTGCGGCTGGCGATCTCGAGGAACCTCGCGGGATTGCCGAAGTTCTCGACATACATGAGAATGACTCTGACCGACGGATCGCTCTCCCACGCCAGCAGCAGATCGTTTCCGCTCACGTCCGGCTTGTTGCCCACGGATACGAATTGCGAGATCCCGATGCCGTATTCGCGCGCATAATCGAGCACACTCATCCCGAGCGCGCCCGACTGTGAGACGAACGCGGCATGGCCGAACGGCGGCATCGCGGTCGCGAACGTCGCGTTCATCGAGACGGCCGGATCGGCGTTGACGATGCCCATACAGTTGGGTCCGACCATACGCATCCCATGTCGTCGCACGATCTTCATCAACCGCCGCTCGCGCTCCGCGCCTTCACTGCCAATCTCTCGAAAGCCAGCCGAGATGACGATGAGCCCCTTCACTCCGGCGGCGCCGCATTCCTCGGCGACGTCGAGCACCTGCTCCTTGGGCACGACGATCATGGCGACGTCGATCGGATCAGGGACGTCGGCGACGCAGGGATAGGCGCGCACCGCGCACACCGATCGCGCGCTCGGGTTGACCGGATACACCGCGCCGGTAAATCCGTACGCGATCAGGTTGTGCAGGATCTGATGGCCCATCGTTCCCTCGCGCCGCGATGCGCCGATGACGGCGATCGATCGCGGCGCGAGGAGCGCGCTGATGGAATCGCTCATTCCTGTGTGGACGCCGCGCGTCCCGTGATGTCGTTCACGTGGATCCGGAACAACACGGTGCGGTGCGGCGCCAGGTCGTCGTGAGTGAGCGCGCGCTGGTCGATGGAGCGAAGATGCTCGACCGCTTCATCGAACGAGTGATCGCCTCGAATGCCGGGCCTGAGGAAATACGCCGTGCCCCGAACCACGACGCTGCGCCAGTCGAACGGTCCCTCGATCTCGTCGACCTCGAACGCGACCCAAGGGTTATGCGCGAGCGTGATCAGCTTCGTGCCCGGCGAGGTGCGACAGTACAACCAGTCCTTCACGAGGACGTAGCTGATCGGCTCGACGTCGACCCGGTCGTGCAGCGCGAAGGCCAGCCGACCGACATGATGGTGGGCCAGCACCGTTCGGCTCGCCGAATCCTCGAGCGAACGAAAGCGTGGCAACGCGGTCGAGTGGTTTGTGGGCATCGTGTCCGTCCGGGTCAACCAACACCACCAATATGAGGGATACCGCTGTCGGGTAGAGTCGGGCAAGGGCGCCCGGCGTGTAAAGGGAGCGCCGACCAAACAGAAACGAGACCCCGACTTCGCGCGACACGCCCGCGTCCTACTGTTTCATCGTGCCTACTCGATCGCAGTACACCATCCGCGGCCTGATCGCGCTCGCTGCATTGTGGAGTCTCTGGCTCCTGTCGAGTGAGCCGTGGGGCCTCGGCGTGCTTCAGCTGGTCGTGTTCACCGCTCCCGGCGCGCTGCTCGGGCTCGGCGCAGGCTGGATGGCGCACGCCACCGCACGATCGACCTGGAATTGGCAGAGCGCGCGAAAGTCCGCGCTCGTTGGCGCGGCCACATTGCCGCCGGTGCTCGCATTCATCATCGCGGTCGACGGCGCCGCGCGACCACAACAGCTTCTTGTCGGGTTCGTGCACGCGGCCTGGATAGCACTGGCCGGCGGTGCGGTTGTCGCCGCGCTCCGCCGGCCACACTCCCGATCATAGAGCGCGGCGCTGCCGCGCGCCGATCACGCCTGCACCAGCAACCCCAACTTGAGCGCGAACTGAACGTAGTCCGACCGATGCGACAGATGCGCCTTCTCGTGAATGCGCTGCTTGTACGTGTCCACCGTCTTCGGGCTGATCGAGAGTTGCTTGCCAATCTCCGGCGCGGAAAAGCCCTGACCGGTTAGGCGGAGCACGTCGCGCTCGCGCGCCGTGAGCTTGTCGAACACTTCCCGCTCGGGTTGGATTCGCTCCTTGCGTCCGAGCTTTTTGGCCAGCAGACCGGCGGCAATCGGACGAACGTAGACGTCGCCGTACGCAACCGCGCGCACCGCGTCGACCAGCTCACGATCGGCGTTTGTCTTGACGAGGAAGCCGGCCGCTCCGGCTTCCATCACCGGCACGAGGTAGTCTTCCTCGGTGTGCATGGTCATCACCAGCACGCGCGTCGGGAGGCCCAGCGCGACGATCTCCTTCGTCGCGGCGGCGCCGTCGAGCTCGGGCATCGTCAGATCCATCACGATCACATCGGGTTTTTCCCGCTGCGCGAGCTCGACGGCTTGTCGTCCCGTCGATGCCTCGCCAACGATCTCGATGTCGCGCGCGGCGGTGAGCACCGCACGGAGTCCAGCGCGAACGACCGCATGATCATCTGCCAGCAGAACCCGAATTACGTCAGCGCGCATGATTGCCTCCTCGTGTATGCAGGCCGGACCATGCAACCGCTGCTCGCTGTCATGGGCCGACGCGACCCCCGGTGACCGGGCGTGTCATGAAGCTCGCAGTGCGCGCCGTCCGGAGTTATCCGGGGAATGCCGTAAACTCTGACAGGGATTTCCCCACGCCGCACAACTCTTTCTCGACGGGCGAGTCGCGCCGTCGGTCCGCGTGCGGGTTCAACCCACGGATCGTACGGTTTCACCCGACAGACGCGTCGGGGCAATTGCGGAACGTGAGCCTGAGACCTTAACGACGCGTCCTCGCGGGCGTCGAGCAGGTCACGGGGGCGCGAATCGAAGGCGCCCTCACTCAACGCCGCAAAATCGGAGGTGGACATGCGTGCGTCTCACCGATTGTTCCTCATGATGGTGTCGGCGATTCCGCTCTCGGCGATGCAGGCGCAGACTCCGGCTGCTCCGCCCAAGCGTCCGCCCGTCATCGCGATGGCCGTTCGTGCTTCGCTGTTTCATGTGCAGCCCACGGTCGAGCAACAGACCAAGATCAAGGCGATCGTCGCGCAGCAACGTCCTCGACTGGTCGTGGTGCGCGACTCGATGAAGCCGTGGGCGGAGAAGCTCCGCGTCGCTCGCCAACAGCACGACACGGCCGCCGCGCGAGAGGCTCGCGTCGCGCTCCGCCGCGGTCGGCTCGCCATCGCGAGCGTCACGCGTCAAACGCTCCTGCAGATTCGACCCGAGTTGACAGCGACCCAACAGGCGCAGTTCGACACGAATCTTCAGCGCGTGAAGCCCGCGCTCACTCGATTCGTCCGACGAGGCCGGCGACCGGGATGAGTTGCGCCGTCACGCGGCGGGCGTCGGCGTCTCGATCAAGACCGTCACGTCCGCGCCTCGCTCGAGGGTGTTGTGCGCCGGACAGCTCCGCGCGACACGCTCGAGCATCGCCGCGTAGTGTTCGGGCAGTTCGCTCGCGAGTATCACGCGAACGACGAATCGACCGATGCGCGCGGGGTTCGTCGCGCCATACTGTTCGACCTCGACTCGGAGACCGTCGTATGGCAAATCTCGCGTGTGGCAGAACTGCTGCACGTACAAGGCCACGCACGTCCCCAAGGCGGTTCCCAACAGCTCGATCGGTGACGGCCCGGTGTCGCCGCCTCCGCCGCGCACCGGTTGATCGACGACGATGCGATGCGATCGAATCTGCGCCGCGAACCGCACGCCTCCGTCGTGTGTAACGACGATCGGCGCACGTGGTTTCTGATCCGACATGGCTGTTGCTCGCTCGAAGATGGTGTGCAAAAACTCACCCGACGAGCGAGCGATGGGCGTCGGGCAACGCCCCGGTCTTGTTGCGGAAATCGCCTGACAGGTGCCCTTATGGCTCGGACAGAAGCCCGAGCTTGAGCGCGAGCTGCACGTAGTCCGAGCGATGACTCAGGCCGAGCTTCTCTTGGATGCGCTGTTTGTACGTGTCGACCGTTTTGGGACTGATGAAAAGGCGCTCACCGATCTCGGGCGCGGAAAAGCCTTGCGCCACGAGTCTGAGCACATCCCGCTCGCGGTCCGTGAGCTTGTCGAACCGCTCGCGCTCCTCTTTGGCGGGATCCTTCTTCGTGAGATTCTTGGCCAGCACGCGCGCGGCTGACGCACGGACGTACACGTCACCATGCGCCACCGCACGCACGGCGTCGATCAGCTCGCGGTCGGCCGCGCTCTTGACGAGATAGCCGGCCGCGCCGGCCTCGATCAGTGGAATGAGATAATCCTCTTCCGTGTGCATCGTCAGGATCAAGACTTTCACCGGAAGACCCTTGGCGACGATCTCTTTCGTTGCCGCCGTTCCGTCGACCTCGGGCATCGACAGATCCATGACGATGACGTCCGGCTTGAACCGCTCGGCGAGCGCAACGGCCTCCCTCCCCGTTTTGGCTTCACCGATCACCTCGATGTCGCGCGCGCCGCCGAGTACAGCCTTGAGCCCGGCACGAACCACGGCGTGATCGTCGGCCAGCACTACTCGAATTACGTCACCGGTCATTCACGTCTCCTTTGGGTACTTCATGGGTACTTCAAGGTCGCCTGGGTCCGGTCCCCAAGCAAGAGAATTGGCCAACCGATGGGCCGGGTCCAGAGCGGATCGCCGGCCGCTAGCGCGAGCGAATGCTCTTGATGAGAGCCGTCGTCTCCGGCGACGGCTCGACATCGAGATCGGTCCGAAGCCGAGCCGCAAACTCCTCATAGAGCTTGACCGCGCCGGCGCGATCGCCGATCCGATCGAGCATCGCCAGCGCGCGGCGAACGACGCGTTCGTCGTCCCAGGCATGCCGCACCGTGCGGCGCGCCCAGGAACCGGCGTTGCTGAACTGATGATCTCCCTCGAGGGTCAGAGCGAGCGCCCATGACGCGCTGGCCGCGCGCTCTCGTGCCGCGGCGCGCTGGCGGTCGACCCAGCGCTCGAATTCGACGCAGCCGCTGAGGAAGAAGCCCGGCATGAAGTCTCCGCGATAAAGGTCCAGCGCCTGGGCCAGACGACCGCGGTCGCAGGCCGCGTTGAACGTCTCGACATCGGTTCGCAAGGCATCGGGAGGAATCGCCAGTTCGTCATCGCCGCGTGATGCGACGGTGTCGGGCCCAAGCAGACCACGCACCTCGTACAGCACCTTCCGCAGGGCCGCGCGCGCGTGCGCCTGGTCGAGCTCGGGCCACAACAATCCGACCAGAAGCTCTCGACGCTGAAACCGACGGTCGGGCGACAGCGCGAGAAAGGCGAGGAATGCGACTGCCTTGGATTGCGCCATCAGTTTTTCGGCAACGCCCGCCGGGGCATCTCGGAGGTCGATGCCTCCGAGCAGTCGGAGCTCGAGGCCGGAGACAACCGCGTTCGTGTCGGTCACTGTCGAAGGATGATCGGCCAGGCTCGTCGGCGAGGCGAACAAGGCAAAGATGGCCGATCTGTCCCAAAACGCAAAAAGAACGGCGAGAGAACGTTAAAGACGACGGAGCCTCTACGCACGGTCGGTACCCTCGACCCGCCGGCCGAATTGACCGCGCACGTTAGAGAGCGGGTGTGGGTTGCCGAATCCGCCCACGGACAGGCCACTGCGTTCAGAATCATCGATCGCTAATCGAATGCGATCGCTGTGTTCCTCGGACGGCGGGCTCGACGTCCGAGGAGCCTCGAGCACTCCGGCGCGACGGGCCTGGCGGGCTTCTGGAGGGGACGTAATGTTTGCGTTGGGGTCATCTCCTCCCCGCCCTCGAAGGCCGCACGTGAAAGAAACGTCGGGAACCGTGTCTGGCGTGTTCGCTGGTCGGTACACGATCGAACGAGAGCTCGGTCGCGGGGCGACGTCCATTGTCTATCTCGCCCGCGAGGACTCGGACGGGCGAGCGGTCGCGATCAAAGTGCTTCGCGACGAGCTGATCACCGAGATCAGCACCGAGCGGTTCTTGCGAGAGATTCGCGTCACCGCTCGGCTCCAGCATCCGAACATCGTCCCTGTGTTGGACTCGGGCGAGTACGACGGCCGGCCGTACTTCGTGCTCCCGCACATGGCCGGCGGCACCCTGCGGGCGCGGCTCGAGCGTGAGAAGCAGCTGCCGATCAGCGACGTCATCGCGATCGGGCGGGCCATCGCCGACGCATTGCAGTTTGCTCATGAGCACCAGCTGCTGCACCGCGATGTCAAGCCGGAGAATATTCTGTTCGGCGATGGCGAGGCGCGGCTAGCGGACTTTGGCATTGCTCGAGCCCTGAGCGCGTCGTCGTCGAGTGGCTCAGCGCCGTCGACGACGTCGACGGGCGTCGTGCGCGGGACGCCGGCGTACATGAGCCCTGAGCAAGCCGCGGGCGATCACAACATCGATGCGCGGAGTGACATCTATAGTCTTGCGTGCGTGCTGTATGAGATGGTCGCGGGTGTACAGGCGTTTGTCGGACCGACACCGCAATCCATCGTGGCGCAGCGTCTATCACACATGCCGCGACCTCTTCGGGTATTCCGGCCGACCGTTCCGCCGGAGTTGGAAGCTGTGCTCGAGCGGGCGTTGGCAACGGCGTCCGCGGACCGCTACCAGACTGTGCGCGAGTTTGCGGCAGGGCTGCAGTCGGTTGAACCGATTCTGTCGCGACCCAGTGGTGCGTCGCGACTCAGCGATTCGTGGTCGCCGCGAAACTCGTGGCTGCGCCGGCCGTCTCGACTCGTTGCCACCCTCGGAGCGATAGCAATCATTATCGCCGTCGCCTTTGCCGTTGCCTCGAGGGGACATCCGTTGCCTGCATCGGACGTTCCTGAGGGAGATCCGCGCCGGATCGCGGTGATGTACCTCGACGATCTGACGCCGTTGGTTGTTCCGACCTACGTCGCGGACGGCATCACTGAAGACCTCATCGATCAGCTCGGCGCAGTGCGCGCGCTGCGAGTGATCTCCCCAGATGGAGTGCGACCGTTTCGGCGAAACGTGGTGTCCGTCGATAGCATCGCGAGATCGCTCAAGGTGGGAACGATCATCAGCGGTAGCATAGCCCGCTACGGGATGACGCTTCGGGTCATCGTGCGGCTCGTGGACGCCGCGACGGGTCAGCAACTGTATAACCGCTCACTCGAGCAAAAATGGACGGAGGTGTTCATCCTTCAAGACAGCCTCGCAGAGAACGTCGCGTTCTTCCTGCGACGGCGACTCGGCGAAGAGATCGACGTGCGCCGGGATCGCGCGGCCACAAAGTCGTACGTCGCCTGGGAAACGGTGCAGCTCGGGAATGATGCCTTCCGCCGAGCGGCTACGGCGGCCATCGTGTCGAACGATGCGCGCGTGCCTGCGCTGTTTCTCCTCGCCGACTCCCTTTATGCGAAGGCGGAAGGTCTCGACCCCAATTGGGTTCGTCCCCTGATTAAACGGGGGCGAATTGCCCTCGCGTTGGCTTTCCAGTCACCGGTGCCACCCAATCGCGCTGATTCAATCGCCTACAGACACCGCTCGCCGGCCGAACAGCAGATGGTTTGGATTCGCCGTGCGATTCAGCTTGCGGACGCCGCCCTCAGTCGCGACCGCTCATCGCCGGACGGCCTGGTGCTGCGGGGAGACGCGCGCTTCGCACTCATGAACACCGGTGTGCCGGCAAGCGATTCCTTGGCGGAGCTGATCGAGCGCGATTTGCGGGCTGCGCTCGAGACTCGGCCGAATTCGGCTCGAGCGTGGTCAACTCTGGCGCAAGTGGCGCGCGCGCGAGGTCAATTTGCAGAAGCTGCGGACGCTGCCAACCACGGCTTTGAGGCAGACGCGTTCTTTGAAGTATCTGCCATCGTCCAGACCGGCTTCATGGCGGCGCTGCACGCCGGTGAATTCGCGGACGCGCAGCACTGGTGTCACATCGGTCTCGCGCACTACCCGGGCGATCCGCGATTCACCGAGTGCGAGCTCACGATCCTCGGCTGGACGGCGAGATTGCCGGAGGATGCGGCGAAGGCGTGGCAGCTGGTCGAAGACATCGAGCGGCGGGACACGCTCCGCATTCTGGCCCCGACGTGGGGATATCGTCGACTCATGGTGGCGGCTATCCTCGCGCGCGCCGGTGTGGGGGACAGCGCGCGACACATTCTCGATGTCGTCCGCGCGACCACCTCGCCGAAGCGCAGCACTCTGTCAATCGAGGCGTACCTTCAGCTACTGCTTGGCGATCGGGAAGGAGCGCTCGCCAGCCTTTCGACATACCTACGAGCGACCCCATTTGCGCGCGCGCAGATCGCGAATGATCCGTGGTTCCAGGCTCTTCACGGCGATCCGCGCTTCGTCGCGCTGGCACAGGCAACGCCCTGAGGTTTGCTGTGCCAGCGCCAAATGCCCCGCGATCTTACTTGTCGGGGTTCTTCGCTGCGGCCTTCGAGGTCGCGTGCTTACTGAGGTAAACCGAGAGCGCGGTCGCTTTTTTCGCGTTCGTCGCCTGGTAGTGCCGAAGCAAGAAGGTCCGTACGGACTTAACCGATAGAAATATTGCGTCGGTGGTCGCAGGAAGCTCGTTCGTGTAAGACTTTCCACTCCTGTCAACGACCGTTATCGAGACGCGCTGAACGTAATTCGCGTCGGCGCTGAGTTTGGCCGTCGTTGCATTGGGAACGGATATGACCGCTGACGATGTATCGGAACCGGGACAATGATAGTCGGACGGATCCGTGTGGTAGCACAAGCCCGAAATCTCCGTTTGCACAGGCGGCGCAAGCGTGGCCGACGCCGCGTGGGCAGTAGGACGCGAGACCACCGTGATTGCCGGCAGGATTGCGACGAGCGCCAGCGCGGATATCAGTCTCTTCGAAGGCATGATGCTCCTCCAGAATTGGGGGGTGAGAAGCAATCGGCGAATCAACATAGCGCTCGCGGAATCCCTCGCCAGGGACGTATCGCGGAGACCCGAGCGTCGTGCCGACCGACAGATGGGAGCCGATTCAGGATGCGCAGATCGCTGCAATTATTCAGAATCGTCTAATGGGCTCACTCTCCAACCTTGTTTGCGTCTTCGGAACAATACGGAATCTCCGTAGCCTCGCCGTTCATTCGCCGTTCTTCGAACGTCCCTTCAGCGCATGCGAGCTGCGCGTCTGCACGATCGGAGACACGCGCGGGTCGTCCCGCATTTCGCGGTTGTCAGACTCGGCGTCGACGGACACTTGCAACGGGTGATCCATCTGGCGCGCCCGTGAGCCCAGTCGTATAGTGGCAGGCGTATGCATTCCCCTCGGTAGTCGAGGGTAGACGATGCCTATCTACGGAAGGGAGGGATGTATGAAGACGCCACTCGTCGGACCGATCCTCAGCGCTGGCTTCCTGCTTCTTTCGGCGTGCGAGAACGTGACACGCCCGATTGCCCCGGCCAATCCGTCACGCATCGTCTACGGCACGGCGACCGGTTCGGCCTACCCTGCCGTCGTGCTCATCGTCATGGACGTCGCGGGCCAGCCTGCGTTCCGCTGTAGTGGAACACTCATCGCGCCCAAACGCGTCCTGACGGCCGGCCACTGCACCGGAGAGCCCGGTGAGTTCAGCGGCATGCGTGTCTTCACCGAGTCCGATGTTCAGGACGGAAGCAACAACTACCCCAACGCCGGCCCCAATACCGTGGAGGCGGTCGCGTGGCACAGCCATCCGCTGTTCACCGAAGCCGCGTTCGTCTTGCACGACGTCGGCGTCATCGAGCTCAAGTCACCGGTCAGGCTCGCCGCGTCGGACTACGGACAGCTGCCGACCACGAACCAGCTCGACGCGTTGCGGCCCCGCCACAGCACGACGTTCACCGCCGTCGGCTACGGCGTGCAGCGAATCAACCCGGCGCAGGTCGTGTCGGAGTTGATCCGCATGAGTGCCGAACCGCAACTCCTTCAGATCAACACGCCGTTCACCGGAAGCTTTTCGATGCTCCTGTCCAACAACGCCGCGACCGGCGGAACGTGCTTCGGCGATTCCGGTGGACCCAACTTCGTCGGCACGAGTAATGTGATTGGCGGGGTGACGTCATTCGGTCTCGACGGAACGTGTGGCGGCACCGGTGGCGTGTTTCGGCTCGACCGACAAGACGTGCTGGCATTCGTAAATCAGTATTTGCACTGAGGGCTCATCCACCGTCGCTGAACCGCGGATTCATCGCCACGGCCTGCGCAAGAAAGGTCCGCGCCGCATCAGCGTTGCCAAGCGCTCGCTCGATCATGCCGGCGTGGTAGAACAGCTGTGCGTCCTCGGTGTTCTGAGCGAGCGCGTGTTGCATGGCCACTTGCGCGGCACGGTCGTTCCCTTGCTTGTGAAGCGCCCACGCCAGCAGGTCGTATCCGTAGATGTCGTGCCGCGTGCGCATCTCGATTCGCGTCTTGAGCAGCACACGACCGACGTCAGCCCTGGTGCCGTGATCGAGGAGAAACAGTCCCCAGCCGCGATGGATGGGCCCTGGCTGCTTGAGCGCGCTCGTGGCCATCGCCGTCGCATACTGGCTGGCCTGCGCACTGTCGTCGAGTGCGGCATACGCCTCGCTGATCGTGCCGAGCGTCGCGGGGTCGAGCTGAATGGCGATCGCCTCGTTGCCGTATTCGACCGCTTGGCGCCACTCACCACGCGCCGCGGCAAGACGCGCCAGTCCGCCCAGGATACGGTAGTCATCTGGAAAGATCGCGAGCCC
>DASVYG010000240.1:0-14310 GCA_036392315.1 Gemmatimonadaceae bacterium | reverse complement strand
TCTGTAGAGAAGGCGCCCCGCCGTGCAACATCGAGAGTGGTGCGCGGTCAGCCCGCGGCCACCTTGCTCACGTTCTCCGCAGCAGGTCCCTTCTGACCTTGTACGAGGTCGAACTCGACGGGGTCGCCCTCGGCCAGCGTCTTGAAGCCGCTGCCTTGGATGGAGCTGTAGTGGACGAAGCAGTCCTTGTCTCCGCCGTCTGGCGTGATGAACCCGAAACCCTTGGCGTCGTTGAACCACTTCACCTTTCCGGTCGCGCGCATGTCCCACTCCTGAAGAACTCTCCGGCACAACACCATGTTGTGCGGGCTCAAAACGCTGGAACCCATCGTCCGGCACCCCCGGATTTCTCAGGTTCCAGGCGCCGGCCAAGGTAGCGACGCCTGGAATTTCGGTCAAGCGCCCCTCTGAGGCACCGCGTTCTCGCCGCTATCTTTCGATCGCCAACCCCAGACAGGAGATCGGGTGCCTTTCGACAACCGGCGGCGGACCGTAACGACGATGATAGGGGACGTGTCGGTCGGCTCCGCGGCGCCCATCGCGGTGCAGTCCATGACCAACACGGACACCGCGGACGCTGCGGGAACGGCTCAGCAAGTCGCTGCCCTCGCTCGGGCCGGATCCCAGCTGGTGCGTGTCACCGTCAACAACGAGGCCGCCGCGGCCGCCGTCCCCGAGATCGTCGACCGCGTGCGCGATGCCGGTGTCCCAGTCCCGATCGTGGGCGACTTTCACTACAACGGGCATCTGCTGCTCGCCAAATACCCGGAATGCGCCCGCCAGCTGGCGAAATACCGAATCAATCCCGGAAACGTCGGCGGAAAGCGCCGTGATGACAACTTCCGAACCATCGTCCAGATCGCGGTCGACAACACCAAGCCGGTTCGCATCGGCGTGAATTGGGGGTCGCTCGATCAGGATTTGCTGACTCAAATGATGGACGAGAATGCGCGCCTCCCCGCGCCGCTCGAAGCCAAAGACGTGTACATCGAGGCGATGCTCGCAAGCGCCCTACGGTCCGCGGAGCTCGCAGAGGCGGTGGGATTGCGTCACGATCAGATCATCATTTCGGCAAAGGTGTCCGGTGTTCAGGAATTGGTCGAGTTGTACCGACGCCTGGCCGTCCGTTGCGACTACCCGCTGCACCTCGGGCTCACCGAGGCCGGTATGGGGATGAAGGGAATTGTCGCCAGCACGGCTGGACTGTCGATTCTGCTCGCCCAAGGAATCGGCGACACGATCCGCGTCTCCCTGACGCCAAAACCGAACGGCGACCGGACGGAAGAAGTCCTCGTCGCGCAGCAGATCTTGCAGTCGTTGGGACTTCGCAGCTTCACGCCGCAGGTGACCGCCTGCCCAGGCTGTGGACGGACGACGTCGACATTCTTCCAGCACATGGCGGAAGACATTCAGACTTACATTCGCGAGCAGATGCCGGTCTGGCGCGAGCGGCGGCCAGGCATCGAAGAGCTCAAGGTCGCGGTAATGGGCTGCGTCGTGAACGGGCCGGGTGAGTCCAAACATGCCAACATCGGCATTTCGCTGCCCGGAACATTCGAGGAGCCCAAAGCCCCCGTGTACATCGATGGAAAATTGCACACGACGCTACGCGGCGAGACGATCGTTCCCGATTTTCTCAAGATTCTCGAGGACTATGTCGCCTCGCACTATT
Organism: Gemmatimonadaceae bacterium; assembly: GCA_036392315.1. Taxonomy (GTDB): domain Bacteria; phylum Gemmatimonadota; class Gemmatimonadetes; order Gemmatimonadales; family Gemmatimonadaceae; genus JAQBQB01. The sequence goes on along the minus strand of DASVYG010000240.1, from coordinate 12,638 downwards.
CGCCTGCGACCGCCGCTGAGGCGATTCGCCGATTGTCGAATGGTGCGCTGAGCGTGTAGCGCTACGGGGAGACCGATGCCGCGTCGTCGGTCCAAGCCTCGAGATCGACGACGACTTGTCCGAGCTCATTCATGATCTCGCCGTTGAAGCCAAGGGTCCTCAGCCGATCGTAGACACGACGATACCACCGAATGGTCGCGTCCCTTCCGCCGGTGAACCGACTCCAGACGCTGTTCGGATCGATCGTGCGGCGAACGTCAGCGAGAATGCTGCCGGCGTTGTGCAGCTTGTCGGCCGCGCAGACCCACCACGCGGCCTCGTCCGCGCGATCCAAACGCTCCAGGTAGTCGTCGCGACGATCGTCGTGTGAGAGCTCGACGCCATCGTCGTCGAGGCGGCGAAACGTCACTGCGAGAACGGTGTCGAGAATCTCGACGCCGAACTTATCACCAATGCGCTGCTCGAGCATCTCTCGCGTGTAGCCTTCGCGAACGCAGTCCTCGATCACATCGTGCAAGATGCCGCTGACGATCGTCTGATCATCACGACCGTAGCGCGTCAAAATGATCGCGACGTTCGCCGGGTGCGTGAGGTAGGGCGGTCGCGTTCCTTTTCGCACGCGCTGATCGTGGTGCTTCGCCGCGAAGGCGAGCGCGTGATTGATGCGATCCGAATACCCGGTAGTCGTCATGGCAGGATCCCCAGCCTACACCCCGCGCAGCGGCGCGTCAACCGCGGCCTTCCCCGGCGAACCAGCGTAGCATCGCTTCGAGCCCGGCCGCGTCGTGCTGATCGAATGCCGCCCGGCGTGTGGAGTCGGCGTCGAACACGGCGATGAGCGAACCCTGGCGATCGAACACGGGAACGACGATCTCCGACTTGGAGTGTGGATCGCACGTGATGTGACCCGGAAAGCGAGAAACATCGGGCACGACGATCGTACGCCGCTCGGCCGCTGCCGTTCCGCACACGCCGCGGCCGAAGGCGATCTCGAGGCAACCGACTGTTCCCTGATACGGCCCTACACGCAGGAGCCTGGGTGCAACGACGCGATAGAATCCGGTCCACAGCTGTGCAAACGCATGATGGACCAAGGCGCTCATCGTCGCCATTCCGGCGACATCGTCATCAATGCCCGCGAGCACGCCGATCATATGCGCCCGGAGCTGTGGATAGGCGCGGTCTTTGGGCTCGTGGCGAAGATCTAGCGTGGTTTCGGCCATGGTTACCTCGATCGATTATCTCGATATCATCGACGCAAACTGCAGGTCGATGAGCAAGAGTCCGAGCCCTTGCACCACAATGCCGACTCCGGCACCGGCGGCGGCGCCGCTGCGCGCCACAGTCCTCCCGTACAGACCCAGGACAGATCCCATCCCGACGAACCCGGCGTCCAGGCCGATGTTCATCCACAGGAGACGCTCCGTTCGCGCCGCGCCCGAGACGTCCCGAAGATGCAGCCCGTGCCACTCGACGGCGGCCACCGCGCCCATCACGACGCCCCACACGGCCATCTGTAGCGCGAAGTGCGACAACAGTGCGGACCGAATTCGTCGCATTGTGATCGTAGCGACGATCGCCGTCGCACCGACGACGGATAGCGCCGACCACAGTAGCAGCCGCAGCACATGCTGTTGTTCGGCGTGAAGAAACGTGTCTGACCACACGTGTCGGATGCTAGTGTCGCTCCGACGCGCCAGGAAGTGCCGCCTACCGGGTCGTCGTAATCGCTTTCATCTCGGCGGTGCGCAGCGGGCGCGGCGCGGTGGCGAGTCGCTCGGGCGTCGGCAATGCCGGCGGCACTGCGTCCCACAACACAATGCCAAGCGGCGCTCCGCCCGCGGCGCGAACGCCGTCGAGCGCCTTCTGGAGATCAGCGAGTCGCGTGTGCCCGACGCGCGCACACAGAATCGTGTCGGGGATCGGCAGCGCGCCAGGGATCCCCGCCACAGCCTGTTCGATCGACGACACAACGATGATGGCCTCGTAATGTCTCGCCAGCCGAGCCGCCTCGCGTCGAAACAAGGCGGTCACCCGCGCGCCGTCCAGAGAGTCGCTGGACAATCCGCTCGGGATGACATCGATGACGCGATCCCGTCCGACCATCGCTTGGGTCGTCAGCTCCGCCCAGTCGACGTTGTGATCCACGACGTCCGTGAATCCCGGCTCCGCGCGAATTCGAAGCGCCGCCGCGACGGGCGAGGTCCGCGCATCGGCATCGATGATGATGACGCTGCGCGCTTCGTCGGCGGCAATGGCCGCCACGTTCGTCGCGACGACGCCAACGACGCCCATGTCGGCGCCAGCGATCGTGAGGACGAGACGACTCGCTCCGGCACGCGCGACGTGGAGATAGGTAAGCTGGTATCCGTCGGCACCCGGGTCGAAGTACGGCGGCGCATCGCGATCGCTCGCTCGGCGTTGACGATCCGGACTTCGTGGCCGAGGGCGGATTGTCGCCAGCACTCTCGCTCCAGTCACCCGCTCGACTTCATGCTCGTCGCTCACTCTGGGATGACGCATCTCCCCATAAAACGCCGATCCGAAGCCGAGCACGATACCGAACACGAGTGCCGCGCCAAGTAACGCCATTGGTGGGGCGCTGAAGGCTGCCTCATCGGCGGCGCGTGCAATTGCGCGGTCGTACTCCCGCGCTTTCTCTCGCGCTTGTGCCACAGACGATGCCGCTTCGCGCAGTCTTGCCTGCGCCGAGTCACGCTCCACGATCCACGCCGTCGTGTCGACCACGGCTACGCGAGTCGTAGCTTGGGGCGTGGCCGACGCATTGAGCCTCGCGATCTCTTGACGGAGCGAATCGCGTCGTGCCTGACCGACGATTTGAATCGCGCGGCCGATCTCCGCCGCACGAGACGTCAGCGCGACATATACGGGATCGGCGCCGCCCGTGGTTCCAAACGCCTCTCTGTCGCGCTCCACCTCCGTCAGCGAATCGAGCAACGTTCGCGCACGGGCGCTCGACGCAAGCTGATGCGACTCGCCGAGCGCACGATACGAGGCCGCGACCGGGGCGGTTTCGACTCGCGCCAAGAGCCCGTCGAGATCGTTTACATCGGCCGACAAGGAGTCACGACGAACTCGGAGTCGCGGATTGAGCGTATCGGCCGCGGGCGGAGCCTGTGACACTGCGTTCGAGCGGGCGTATGCGAGGGAAGAATCGGCGGCAACGAGCCGCGATCGCGCCTGCGCGAATGCGGCGACGAACGCCATCGTGTCGGGCCGCATGCCAACCGATCGCGGCAGCACGGGCGCCGCGCGTCTACTCTGCTGCGGAGCCACGACGAGTGCGACCAACGCCGCGACAAATGTCCCGAAGCTGACGGCGCCAATGAAGACGGGGCGATGCACCGTGTTCCGCGCCCGCGCCGTCAGCCAGACAGGCCGAGGGATGGCACGCGGAAATTCACCGGTCATCTGGGGCATGCTGCGATTCTCTCACCCGCCTGGTTTTGGCGCAAGAACGTGACTCCGACGACGCTGTCTAGCGGTCCATGGTCGCACGCGGCGGGCCACCGGCGCCGTGGCATAGGTTTCAAAATACGAAGAGCGGAACCCTGAGGCTCCGCTCCCGTGATGCATTGACCATCTCCGAACGCTGTACTACCGCTACTGTACGGTGATCGTTCCCTTCATTCCCATCGCCAGATGCGGCGTGCAGTGGAACGGATAGACGCCGGGCTTCACACCGCCGAACGAGATGACGTACGTCTCGTTGGGATTCATCAGCATCGGGCTGGAAAGTTCGGAGATCTTCTGGTCCATATTCGCGTCGAGCTGGTTCTTCGAGTCAGCCGGTACGGTGCTCGGATCGAACGCGATGTTGTGCGGGCCACCGCTGACCATCGTGAAACGGACGGCATCGCCTGACTTGATGGTGACGGTTGCTGGCTCGAAGCGATATCCTTTGTCGTCGCCGATCATCTTGATGTCGTGCGTCGCACCGGTCGCCGCGACCTTGGCAACGGCGCCAGCTGCTGGTGCCGCAGCGCTGGGCGCCGGAGTGGGCGCCGGAGTCGTGGCTGCTGGTGCCGGCGGTGCTTTGGTCGTGTCAGTAGCTTTGTTCTCGCCGCCGCCGCACGCGCCGAGGACAGCCGCGCTCGCCAAGAGCGCTAGTCCGTGGAACCGCATTTCGTAGGGCCTCCGAAGTGCCTAGCTGAGTCGTTTAGGTGGTCACCGCAGGACGCGGGAGAATGTGAAACTATTCACAAAGTCGAGGCTGCGCAACGCGCATGGCGGACGCTGCTCAAGTAGGTGCCTTCGCAGCGTCGGTAACTCGAACCTTGTTTTCAAGCCATCATGATCGCCATCCCATCCGTCGACCTGCAGCATGGGACGTGTGCCAAACTGAACGGATCACAGGGCGCCGGTGATTTCCCCGCGGGTGATCCGCTTGGCGTGGCTCGCGCGTTTGCATCCTACGGATTCCATCGCTTTCAGATCATCGATCGCGACGCGGAAACCGGCCCCGGATCGAACATGGCTGTCATCGAGGAGGTCGTGCGAGATGGCGCAATCGAGGTTCAGGTCAGCGGAGGCGTGCAATCTACGGAGCAGATCGAGCGCTTGGTCGACGCCGGCGCGAGCCGCGTTGTTCTGGCCGCTCGAGCGCTCGATGAGCCGGACTGGCTCGTCCGCGTCGCCTATCTTTTTCCTGGATTGCTCGTCCTCGCGACCGACGTTCGAGAGCGACGCGTCGTGACGCGCGGTTGGGTTCACGGGTTGCCGCTCGACATCCTCGATCTGGTCGACGACCTGACCGGGGTTCCGTTGGCTGGCCTGCTCGTCTCCTCGGTTCATCTCGATGCACAACACACCAGCAGCGATCTCGCTCTGCTCGAGGACGTAGCGGAAGCGTGCGAATTTCCCGTCATCGCCGCGGGCGGCGTGTCGACGATGGACGACCTTCGCGCGCTGGAACATCGCGGCGTCGCCGGAGCAGTGCTCGGATCGATCCTTCATGGTGGAACGCTCGATCTGCGCGCCGTGGCGAGAGAGTTTGGCGACACGGCGTAGTCGCGAAACGGCGTAATTGCGGCGCGGCTAGAATTGATCGATCAGCGCGCGCGATAGAGCGTCCGATTTCCCTAAGTAAACGAATCGAAAATCGTGCATGTACTGGCGTGCGACTCTTCGGACGTCCTCCGGCCGAACGCGCCGTAGTTCGTCCACGAACCGACCCGCCGCCCGATAGTCGCCCTGGTAGATCTGGGCGCGCGCGAGGAACGTGGCCTGATCGCCGTTCGTTTCGTTCTTGAGAAAGTAGTCCGTGATGAATTGCTGAACGAGACGCTCGAGTCCGCGCGGGTCGATGATCTCGCGCTGCAGCCGGTCGATTTCGGCCCGCATGAGCTGCAACGTGGTATTCGGATCAACCGTGGTCACATAGACGCCGCCACTCGCGATCGCGCGCTCGACAAAGGGCGCGTCGACTTCGTAGGACAAGTTCCGTCGCGAACGAATCTCGGTGAAGAAGCGTCCGGAGAGCACGGCCGTCGCGATTCGCAGTGCCTGGTAGTCGGGATCCCGCGCCGACGGGCCAACGTACGTCCCTCGGATGTAGTTCGTCGGCAGCTGCGCCTCGTGCACCACCAGTGCCCTACCGAGTTTCGGCGGCGCGTGCGGCGGCGACCAGACGTAATTGCCCCGCGGAAGCCGGCCGAGCGTGTTCTGGACCAGCTGTTCGACGCGACTCCGTTCGACGTTTCCGACCACCACCAGCAGCATTCGCGACGTCACCATCTGCGTTGCTTGATAGTTCCGCAGATCGACAAGCCGGATCGAACGCAGCGACGACTCGGTTCCATCGGGCGAGAAGCCGTACGGATGTCCGACGTACGCGAGGCTGTCGGAAAGTTGAGCCACGAGTGGATCGGGACTGTTTTCGGCATCACGAACGGCACTGATCATCCGCGCTCTGACCAGCTCCACCTCTCCCGAATCGAGCGTCGGAGCCATGAGACGGTCGGCAAGGATGGCCCACGTCGAATCGAATACGGAGCGCGTCGTCGTGAATCCGATCAGCGTCCAATCCTCTGACGGTCGGATGGCGATCGTGCTCCCCAAGCGCGCGAGCTGCTGCCGAAGGCTCGCGCGCGGAAAATTCTTCGTCCCACGCTCGGACGCTTCGAGCAGAAAGTCCTCGATGCCTTGAATGGCCGGCGTGAGCTGCTGCGTCCCGCCGAGCAGGTAGACGTTGGCCGCGACGACGTCGTTGGCAGTGTTTCGACGCAGAATGACCTTGAGGCCATTCACGTCGAACGCGGTCGTGTTCGTGTCACTCTGTGCGCCCGCGCGGGCCGGCGCCGCGACTACGAGGAACATGAAGAGCTGGGCGACAGCGAGCCCCGCCTGCGCGACGCGCGAAACCCGGACCATCATGGGCGTGCCCCCGTTTCGAGGAGCGAGCTCGCCGTGAGATTGAGCGCGCGACGAACGTCGGGCGAGATTAGGACTCCGACGACATGCGGCTTTCCAATGATGTACTTGTCGGCGTAGGCCTTCAGATCGTTGGGCGTCTGCTTGGCCATCGTGTCGACGTAGCCGAAGAAGTAGTCGAGGCCAGTCACCGCCCACCAAAAACCAAGCTGTTGCGCGAATCCCGACGCCCGCTCCAGACCGAGCTCCGTGCCGATGATGCGCTGGCGTTTCGTCGCGGCCAGCTCATCGGCGGAGAAGTAGCCCGGGTCATCGAGCTTTGGGATCTCGTCGCGGAGTGCTGCAAGAGCCTCGCGAAGATGTTGAGGCGACGTCTGGCCAAACACCGTGATTGGACCAACGTGGTTCAAGGTGTAGTAGTTGAAGCCGACCGATTGAAAGAGTCCGCCGTCGACGAGTCGTCGCTGAAACCGCGACCCGGGCTGATTGAGCACGTCGGAGAAGACATCGGCTGCGTATGTTGCCGCCGGATCCCTCACCGCACTCGGACCTTGCCACTGCATCATCACGAACACGCTCCCGATGGACTGTTCGACGATGAGCGCGGTGTCGTGCGCCAAGGGCGGGATCGGCGGCACCGGCGCGACGGTGGATGGATCCGGACCCGCCTTCCAGGCGCCGAAGGTATTTCGCGCCAATGTGAACGCTTTGTCGGCGTTCACGTCGCCGGTGATGATGATCGCCGTGTTGTTCGGGATGTAATAGCGCTCTTCGATGGCGTGCATTTTTTCCGGGGTCGTGTTCTCAATGACCGCACGCTCTCCCAACGGATTCTTCCGACTCCACGCGGTCGTCCACAGCGCCTTCCCCATCGACGTGTTGAACTGGAAGAACGGACTCGACTCGTTCCGATCGTACTCCCCGATAACGACTTCACGCTCGCGCTCGAGCTCGTCCTTGCGAAAGAGTGGGGTCATGAGCGCCGCGCCCAGGAAGTTCATCCCACCTTGGATACTGTCGGCCGGAACGGTGAGGTAGTAGTTGACGCGTTCTTCGCTCGTCGTGCCGTTGAACTGCGCGCCAAGTTCCGACGCACGTGCGACGAAATCGTCAGGGTTGGGGTACGCCGCGTTCGCCTTGAAGAACATGTGCTCGTAGAGATGCGACAGCCCTTCGTATTCAGGCCCTTGAGTGAAGGACCCGTTCTTCACGTCCGCCTCGATCGTCACGAGCGGAACGCCATGGTTCTCGACGACGATGATTTCGAGACCGTTCGGCAACGTCGTGCGTCTGATGTGACGTTCCAGCTCCGCTCGCTGGCCGGCGACGAGCGAAGGCATTGCGAGCAATAGTGCGAACACGCCCGCGAGCTGTGCGCCGGCGCGACGCGGCCGCCTCGGTAGCATCCCGGCGTCAGTCATACTTTCTTTAGTCCTCACCATGTCCAACTCCGATTCCAAAGCACTCGAGCGTCTCGCGGCGCGTCTTGACGGCAGACATCTTCGCCGGGACGAGCCGCTGGCTCCCTATACGACGTTTCGAATTGGCGGGCCGGCCGATCTTTTCTTTGAGGCGACCTCCGCCGACACGCTCGCGACGGCCGTCCTCGCCGCGCGCGAGAACGATGTACCGTACTTTGTCCTCGGGCTCGGCGCCAACGTCCTGATCGGCGATCGCGGGTTCCGCGGTCTGGTCATCCGAAACACCGCACAGGGATTCGAGTTCCGCGAACACGGCGCCACCTGTGAGCTCTGGAGCGAGAGCGGCACGATCGTCAAGACGCTCATTCAGCAATCGGTCGCTCGTGGATGGTCGGGACTCGAACACTATGTCGGCATTCCAAGCACGGTCGGCGGCGCGATATGGCAGAATTTGCATTTCTTGTCGCCGGCTCCCGAACGCGAGCGAACGATGTTCATCGCCGAAGTGTTCGAGTCGTGCGAGATCCTTTCTGAAGAGAATGAGCGCAGGATCGTCGGGGCGGACTACGTGAGCTTCGGGTACGACGACTCCGTCTTTCATCATCGGCGCGACGTCGTCCTGTCGGCGACGTTCAGACTTTCTCGAAGCGACCCGGCAGCGCTGCAACGAATTCTGCAGGAGAACTTGAGCTGGCGCGGGGGAAAGCACCCGTGGCTCGACTGGCATCCGAGCGCCGGATCCATCTTCAAGAAGATGGAGGGCATCGGCGCTGGGCGTCTGGTCGATCAGTGCGGGCTCAAAGGATTCCGCCATGGCGGCGCTCAGATCTCGCACATCCATGCCAACATCATGGTCAACCTGGGCGGTGCAACCGCAAAGGACGTTCGAGAGCTCATCGCGATCGCGCAGAAGACTGTTGAAGAAAAATGCGGCGTGCATTTGGAACCCGAGATCGGTTTCGTCGGCGAGTTCTAGCGAGTTCTAGAATGTCGCGCCAAATCCAGCCACGAGCTTCCATGGCGCGGCGCGATCGACCGGCCGCGCGACACCGATGTGCAAGAGATCCGAAAACAGCGTGAGCCCCGCGCCCACGGTCGCACGCACGCCGTTCGTCGGCTGAGACACAGGCGCGACACTCCAACCGTCGCCGAGCAGCACTACCGCTTGGCGCGCACCCGCGGAGGACAGCTCGGTCCATCCGCCCTGCGCACTCACCGCCAACCCCGGCCCGAAGCCAGGAAGGAAATAGTTTCGCCACACGCGCATTGGACGACGCCAGATCGGAAAGCGGTACGAGGCGAACGAGCGAAACAGCGCGGCACGGTCGCCGGCGAACTGCTTGTACTCGTATCCGGGCAGGAGCTCACTACCGCCAAGCTCGAACAGCGTTTGCGGTGGCGGATGCGCGCCGGTCACGATGCCGCCGTCGGCATGCAATGCAATCGAGACCGGTCCCCAATACTTTCGTCCCGACAGCGCGAGCTCGGTCCGCTGCCAGTCGAGCGCACCCGACGCGCCCTCGTAGTGGAGTCGCGCGCCAATGCCGGGCTGAACGAAATCACCCGTGACGTTGGGATGGAATTCGACGTCCGCCGTGCCGAGCGCGTAGGAACCGTTCGTCGCTCCACGATTCATTCGAAATCGCGACGGACCAGAAAAAAGACCTTGGGTCAAGCGGCTGCGCTCTTCGCGATCGTCTCCAACACCGAGCTGCACGGTCGCAAGTCCAACGTCCACCGCACCGAGGATTCGCGTTAGGGAAATCGAGACGCGTCGGCGGTCCACATAGTCGTAGTCGTCGATCGATCCGAGAAAAGCCGCGAGGCCAGGATCATCGCTCAGCGGCAGCGCGAAATCATTTGTCGACGCGAGTGCGCGCTCTCCGCGTGCGCTCGTGATCCAGCGTCCGCGGCTGAGCGAGACGAAGCCACCGCCGCGGACGGTCCGCTCGGTCCACGCCACGCCCGCATACCCGCCAACGGTCAGCCCCGGCACAAGACTCCGAAAATCGACCGATGGAGCCAAGCCCGTGAAGAGCCCCTCGACCCGATTGAAGCGCAGCATCTTGCTTGTCGCGTTCGGAAACAGGTTGAGTCGCGGCGGTCCATCGGAGCGCCAGACGTCCGGCGCCATGTCCTGGAAGTCGTCCGAATGGACCGAACTGCTCTGCGTTCCAATGTCGTGCTGCCATCGGTCGTAGCCGTTCACGCTGTCGCCCTTCGCCCAACTCACGGTGACTCGCGGCGCACCGAGGGAATCAGACGCGGCGACCGTCCCGGTGTCGTCGACGGCGATGTCGTCGATGGTCGACACGAGTCGAAAGATCGGGCGGGTTTGTCCGAGCAGCGGGAAGCTCGCCTGAAACTCCGTCCGTTGCTGCGCTGGAAGCCAGTATTTCCCGCCGACTTCGGCGTTGACGAACTCGACGTAGGCGACGCCGACGACTCCCATCGCTCGCGCCAGCATGTCGCGTTTGCTCGAGCCCTCCCGTCCAACGACGAACTGTCCGCGCATACGGATGATCTGGCCACGGTCCGCATCGATGTCGATCTCGCCGTCGAATGCGCCAAGCCGGGTCTGGTCGCGAAAGCTCGGTCTGGCCCGAATACGAGCAATCGGAATGCTGCGTGAGCCGACGCGAAGCGTTGCGACCGTGTCACCGCCGGAGAAACGATAGAAGCGGTCGCGATCCGGGGCGAACGGGTGCACGGCGATCAACGTGTCGCCCGTTCGCGACCGCGCGAAATACGCGCCGAGTGAAAGGCGATCGCCGTAGAGCGACGGCACGGTCCAGGCGCGAACGATGCTCAGCGTCGAATATGGGACGCCGACACTTTGCGATCGGTAGCCAACGACATGAAGATCGTACCGACCATCGCGACTCCACTGGGCCGTGGTGGCAAGCTGCTCGACTTCCGCGGTATGCTCGCGGCCAAGCGTATCGCGCAAGATGAGCGATAGCTCCGTTTCGATATGACTTCGATAGGAGTGCAGCTCGATCGGCGGGAGCCGGTTCGCGACGGCCGCGGCCGCGACCATCCGGCGGAGTGCGGGCGTCGAATAGTTGGAATCGGGCTCCGCCTTCGCGACGCCGACGCTAAGCTGCGCCAACATCAACAAACTCAACATACGCCGGCCGGCATTGTGGCTTCGTCGCCCTACGAAACGCTCGGATTCAGCGCATCCAGGCGTTCGCTCGCAGTGCTCCAGTTCTCCAGCGCCTGTTCCAACTCACGCTTGAGCCGTTCGAGCTCCTGTCCAAGCTGCGTGGCGCGTCCGGGGCCATCCGGTTGTGTGTAGAACTCCGGATCCTCGAGCGTGTGCGTGAGGTTCTCGATTCGCGCCTCGAGCGAAGTGATCGCTGACTCGAGCTCCCCAACTCGGCTTCGGGCTGCACGGAGCGCATCGCGTTCGTCTCGCGACGCCTCGTCACGTCGCGCTGTTCGCTTCCGTTCTTGGACCCGGCGCAGCGCCTCGTCCTCCGATGCCTTGACCGACGCCGCGTGCTGCCGCTCTGTCGACACCACTTCCCATGCGGCAAAGTTGTCGTCGAAATCGGTGACGTGGCGCTCGTGCAGTACCCAGAGGCGAGTCGTGAGCGCGCGCAGGAGCGCGCGGTCGTGACTCACCAGCAGGACGGTTCCTTCGTACTCGTCGATCGCATCCTCTAGCACCTCGATCGATTCCACGTCCAAATGATTCGTCGGCTCGTCGAGAATGAGAAGGTTGGCGCGACCGAGCATCAGCATCGCGAGCGCAATGCGGGCGCGCTCACCGCCCGAGAGCGTATCAGCTCGCCGCTGCACCTCGTCCCCGGAAAATCCGAAGCGTCCCAGATGGCCCTGGACCAAGCGACGGTCCCATGTCGGGCGGAGATCATTGATCACTTCGTAGAGCGTCTTGTCTAGCGGTACTTGGGCCAGGTCTTGGCGGTAGTAGCCGACGACAATCCCGCCGCCAAGCCGCAGCTCGCCGGCCGTAACAGGATGCAGACCGACGATCGCCTTGATCAGTGTCGATTTTCCCGAGCCGTTCGATCCGAGCAGGCCGAGCGTATCGCCGCGCATGAGCGTCGCCGTAAAATCTTCGACCAGCACGCGATCACCAACCGTGATCCTCGCGTGCTCGGCGATGACCACGCGGTCGCCGCCGCGGTCGGGCGCGTCGAAGCGGACGGCCATTGTCGCTTCGTCCGAGGTCGGGGCACTGAGACGAGGCATCCGCTCGAGGCGCTTGCGTCGGCCCTTGGCTTGTTTGCTGTTCTGACCGGCGAGGTTACGCGCGATGTAATCTCGCTCGCTCGCGACTCTTCGTTGCTGCTGCTCATACTGACGAAGCTGCGTAAGGCGACGCAGCGCCCGCTGCTCCACGAACGACGCATATCCGCCGACATATGCCGTGGCCGTGTCGCTCTCGAAATGCAGGACGTGGTCGACCACGGCAGCAAGAAACGCCCGATCGTGCGAGATCAGAAGAACGGTCGTGCTCACAGTCGCCAGGTAATCTTCGAGCCACTTTGACGTCTCGAGATCCAAGTGGTTCGTCGGCTCGTCGAGCAGGAGCACATCGGCGGGACTCACGAGCTGCCGTGCGACACCGAGCCGGCCGCGCTCGCCCCCACTCAGCACGGCGACCGGCATCGTTCGCGCCGCCGCTGGATCAAAGCCGAGGCCGTGTAGAACTGCATCGACTCGTGGCGCGATCGTGTAGCCGCCTTCGCGTTCGAAACGCTCGAGGTCGCGTCCGTATTTGTCCAGCGCCGCCTCGCTGGCGTCATGCTCGAGCCGTGCCGCTTGATCCATCAGCGATCGCTCGAGCGCCAA
>DASVYG010000239.1:0-2363 GCA_036392315.1 Gemmatimonadaceae bacterium | reverse complement strand
GACGAAACGTTGCGCACGCGTGATCATGCCGTGCACGTCGGACAAGCGCGCCGCGTTGATCGTTGCGTCTTCGTCGAGGTTGATTGCCGAAGCCATTCCGCCGACGAGGAAGTTCGGGTGCGGGTTCTTTCCGCCGAAGATTGTGTGCAGGCGGATCACGTCGCGCTGCCAGTCGAGCGCCTCGAGATAGTGCGCGACGGCGATGAGATTCACTTCGGGTGGAAGCTTGTACGCCGGATGTCCCCAGTATCCGTTGGTGAAGATGCCGAGCTGTCCCGAGCCGACGAATTTCTTCACGCGATCCTGCACTTCCTTGAAGTGCGTCGGCGAATTGTTCGGCCAGGGGGAGATGGACGCGGCGATCTGCGCGGCTTTCGTCGGGTCTGCCTTCAGTGCGCTGACCACGTCGACCCAGTCGAGCGCGTGCAGATGATAGAAGTGGATGACGTGATCCTGCACGAACTGCATGCCCAGCACGAGATTCCGAATCGTGTTGGCGTTGGCGGGGATGTGAATGTCGAGCGCGTCTTCGACGGCGCGGCACGACGCCACGGCATGAACGACGGTGCAGACGCCGCAGATCCGCTGTGTAAAGGCCCACGCGTCGCGCGGGTCGCGGCCTTGCATGATGATCTCGATGCCGCGGAACTGTGTGGCCGACGCCCACGCTTTCGAGATCTTGCCGTTCTCCGTCTGCGCCTCGATGCGCAGGTGCCCTTCGATGCGCGTGATCGGATCGACCACGATCTTTGTGGTGGCCATGATCAATCCTCCCCGCGCTGCGAAGGTGTCTTCGGTTGGTCGGGCGACTTATAGGCTTCGGTTGGTGCAGCGACCGCCGGCGGATGCACTCGTTCCGCGTTTCGACGCGAGCGGACCTGGTAAATTCCGGTGGCGGCGGCGTGTGCGGCGACGCCGGCCAGGGCGCCAACGGCGAGCGATGCGCCGAGTATGTCGGCCGTGTGCTCGACGCCGACACCGGCCACGTTCGGCAAGCGGTTGTAGAACGGCGACATGTTGTCCCAGAAGTTCCGCTCCGTGCACCCGATGCAGGGATGCCCGGCGCCGATCGGCCAGCTCGTGCGCGAATTCCACATGAAGATCGGACAGGGCGAGAACGTCTCGGGTCCTTTGCAGCCCACCTCGTAGAGGCAGTAGCCTTTCCGCGCGCCCTCGTCATCGAACGCACGAACGAACTGTCCGGCGTCGTAGTGCGCCCGCTTCGGGCACTGATCGTGGATGCGGTTCTGATAGGCGAATCGCGGGCGGCCGTCGCCGTCGAGTGCGGGGAGGCGGTTGTACGTGAGGAAATGAACGACCGTTGCCGTGACGACGTCGGCAATCGGCGGGCAGCCGGCAATGTTTACCACCGGCTTGTCGCGAATGATCTCCGAGACGCCAACCGCGCCAGTGGGGTTCGGCTTTGAGGCCTGAACACTTCCCCAGTGTGCGCACGCGCCGACGGCAATGATCGCCGCTGCGCCTTTGGCGGTCTCCTCGAGAATAGAGCGCGCTGTTTTCCCGCCGATCGTCGTGTAGACGCCGTTCGCGTTCGTCGGCACCGATCCGGTGACGACGAGCAGGTACTTGCCTTCGTTGTTCTTGCGCGCGTCGGCGAGCGTCTTCTCCGCGGCGTCGCCGGCGGCGGCCATCAGGGTATGCTGATAATCCAGCGAGACGACGTCGAGCACGAGGTCGCCAATCGTCGGCTCGGCCGTGCGGATGACGCTTTCGACGCATCCGGTGCATTCCTGCAACTGCAACCAAATCACACTTGGACGCTTGAGCGTCTCGAGCGCATTGGCGATGCGCGGGACGGCCAGGCTGGATAAACCAAGCACAGCGGCCATCTGGCCGCAGAATTCAAGGAACTCGCGTCGGTTGACGCCACGTTGCTCGAGGTGCTCGCCGAGCGATTCGTCGCGCGACCACGCGACTGCGTGCGGAGTAAGCACGGATCAGCTCCTGGGTGAGCGTTCCGCTCCGCGGCCCGACGAAGAGAGCCGGGAATAGCCGGGGGGCGTTCACGCATTCCGACTACACTCGCCCGGCCTTCGCCGTTCTGACAGCGCGAAAGCACTGATTCTCTTGGGGCCTTTTGCTGACGGGCCGGTGCGGAAAATCCCTACCCGCGGTCTGGACTTTCCAAGGCGAAGAGTTACTTTTTCGCACCCTCCATATACCTCTTGTGCCGTAGGCGACCCGTGCCATCGCCTCAGCCAGAGGACCCCAACGTGATGAGCGCTGACCCTATGGTAGAAGCGCCCAATGACAATTGCGTTCGACTCGCGCGCGAAACCGCGATCCGTCGCGGCCGCGTGGGACGCGTGCGCGTCGTTCTCGTCGCGTCGGTGATGGCATGG
>DASVYG010000238.1:0-11221 GCA_036392315.1 Gemmatimonadaceae bacterium | reverse complement strand
AACGCCATTCGCCGGTTCACGCCGCAGGACGCGGACGCTCGAGCGCGCGCGTATCTCGCGTTATTCACTCGCGACCAACCCGATTCGGCGGCGGCGCGGTTGGTCCCCGCTCTCGCCGGCGCCGACGCGCAGCGCGAGCTCGTGAAGATTGGCGCGATCCTCCGCGACCAGCATTTCGATTCGACGAAGCTCATCGGCGCTCAGGTGAACTCGATCAATGGCGTTCGGCACGTCAACCTGTCGTACGAGCTGCATTCGTCGAGGGGCTGGTCCGTCGCCAACGTGGCCACGGTCGACTCCGCCAACACCTGGTTCGTCGAAGGAGTATCGGCAAACATGCTCGCCCGGCGTCTCGAGGACGATGCGCGATTCACCCTCGCGGGCAAACCAGCGCGCCAGTACGCGTGGCTGCTCATGAGCATTCTCTGTTTCGTCGCGTCGCTCGCGACGGCGATCTTCGTCGCGACGCGCCGCGCGATGCCGAAACGATGGCGCTGGGTTCTCGTTTCGCTGCTCGGGCTGGGCGCCTTCAGCTTGAACTGGAACACCGGTGTCGTCGCAACCAATTTGGTCTCGATTCGGATCGGCGCCGCATCGTTCACGCGGGCCGCGCCAGTGGTGCCTTGGATCATCACGTTCTCGTTGCCCATCGGCGCGCTGAGTGCGTTTCTTCAGTACCGTCACTGGCGGGCCGAGGCCACGAAGATCGCCGAGCCGGTTCCGATCGCCGCTCCGGACGACACCTAGCGAGAAGACGGGTGGAGTTTCATTCTCATGGCGTTCGGCGAACGGGGTCGGTCGCACGATCGAGTAACTCGCATGTCCGCTACCACGAAACGACGATGAGAGCGTATCTCTGGATCACCGGCACGATATTCGGGTCGATCACTGTCGCCCACGTCTGGCGAATGGTGTCGGAGTCTCGGTCGCTGGCGAAGGACCCATTCTTCATTCTCCTCACCGTGATCTCCGCCATCCTTTGCGTATGGGCAGCAAGCTTGGTTCGGTCGTCGTCACGCTCCTGAACCACCGCACGATCGGCGTTGGGCCGCGAACGAAAGCCGCCGAACCCGCACCCGTGAGAATCGAGCTGAGGACTTTGATCATGCAACCTTCTCGATCAATACCCGCCATCCTGTGCGCACTCGTCGCATGCGCGCCGGCGAGCACCGCAAACGCACAGCGCGGCACGATGACCGACACGACCGCGCGCGCCGTCGACCGGGTCTTCGATGCCTGGCGCTCGACCGATTCGCCCGGTTGCGCACTGGGCGTCAGCCGCAACGGACACGTGGTGTACGAGCGTGGCTACGGCATGGCGAACCTCGAGACGGGAACGCCGATCACCCCGTCATCGATCTTTCACGTCGCCTCGGTATCGAAGCAGTTCACGGCGATGGCGATCATGCTCCTCGCTCGCGACGGCAAGCTCTCGGTCGAGGACAACATTCGAAAGTACCTGCCCGAGATTCCCGACTACGGTACGCCGATCACCATTCGTCACCTGCTGACGCACACGAGCGGCCTACGCGATCAATGGGAATTGCTGTCGCTGGCGCGCGGACGGTTCGAGGAGGACCGCATCACCGAAGCGGACGTCATGGACATCGTGCCGCGGCAGACGGCGCTCAACTTTACCCCCGGGGCCGAGTACCTCTACAGCAACACCGGCTTCACTCTGCTGGGCGTCATCGTCAAACGTGTGAGTGGCAAGTCGCTGCGAGACTTCGCCGACGAACGGATCTTCAAGCCGCTCGGATTGGCGAGCACGCACTTCCACGACGACTACACGATGCTTGTCCCCGGCCGCACGTCGGCGTACGCGCCGCGCGCCGGCGGGTGGCGTGTCAGCATTCCCAACTACGACACGTACGGAGCCACGAGCCTCTTCACGACCGTGAGCGATTTGCTCAAGTGGGAAGCGAATCTCGACAATCCGGTGGTCGGCGATCGTGCACTGATCGCGCGAATGGAGATGCCGACGCCGCTCACGGGCGGCGATACGTCCAATTATGGATTAGGATTGGCGGTGGATCGGTATCGCGGAACGCGTATCGTGGGTCACGGCGGCGCCGATGCGGGATACAGAACAGACGTGGAACGCTATCCGGAGTTGGGATTGGCGACCGTCGTGCTGTGCAACGCCGCGAGCGCGAACCCTGGTATGCTCGGGCGACGGGTGGCCGATGTCTATCTGGCGAGCGCACTCTCGCCGGCTCCGACGGAAGTCACGCCGCAAGGCGTCACGATCTCCTCGGAGCGACTGCAGCGCCGCGCCGGCGTGTACGTCCAGCCGAGAACGATGCAGATCGTGGAGCTCGTCGTTCGGGACGGGCGACTGATGGTCGGACGTCAAGGTGCCGTGGCGCTGACCCCGGTATCGGAGGATCGCATGCGCATCTCGGGTCAACCCAGCGAGGCCGTCTTCACAGACTCTGCGGCATCGGCGTTCGACCTGACGCCCGCGGGTGGCCGGCCGCTCCACTTCGAGCGACGCCCTTCCCTCGTCGTCACGCCGCGGCTCCTCGCGTCGTACGCAGGTGACTACGTCAGCGACGAGCTCGCGGGCGCGGTGTACCACGTGACGTCGACCGACTCGACGATCGCGCTTCGCACCGGCACCTCGACTCCCGTCAGCGCCCGATTAATGTTTGCCGATACGTTCCTAGGCGGCGGCTATACGATTCAATTCACGCGCGCGCGCGGACAAGTCACCGGCTTCGATGTGACGAACGGGCGAATTCGCCACGTCAAGTTCGTGCGGCGGAAGCCATAAGCCCATCGCACCGAATTCGACGCGACCGCGTACCGAATTCGACCGCGATCAACAACGGAGAACAGATGGGTGCAGCCGTCGCAGTCCTGATCGCCAAGGAGCGTCACATCGTCGACGCGTTCGAGCGCCGCGGTGCCACAACGGTCGAACGTGGATGCACGCCGGATGAGGTGGGCGCGGACACCAGTCGCGGCGCCTGGCGTCGGCTGTGCGAACGGTCCGTCGTGCGCGAGACGAGTCCGGGCAGCGGCCAATTCTACGTCGACCTGGATGTCTGGAACTCGTTGCGACGCGCGCGTCGGCGCATCGGATTGGCGTTCCTATTTTTGGCCGTCGTAGTGGGCGTGGTGGTCGGCATTCTTCCGTTGCTGCGATAGTCACGGCGCGCGAACGCCGGTGCGACGCACCTCCGGGATCAAGAGGCTGCGGGGGATGAGACTCGCGTCGCCTGCGCACTCGGCGAGCGGACGGCGAAGAATATCAGAATGCTCAGGATCGCCGCGAAGAAGCACCACACTGAGGTCAATGACTCGCGGCGAATCAGAGCCGCCGCCGCGACGGAGACGACGAGCGTGATGCCCAGCGTGCGCGCCAGCTTCGACGTCGACACGAAGAACGGCGCGATCGTCGACGCGATGTACGCGAGCACGAGGAGTAGATGGAGAGCGGCGTTGCTCGTTCCCGGATAGTCGTACCGAATGGTGTGACCCACCATTTCCGCGAAGGGCTGCCAGCGTGACACCAGTACCGCGGCCGATAGGGAAACGACGCCGCTGAACCAGCACAGCCACGTCAGAATTCGGCGACGCGCCGGACTGCGCTCGATTCGCTGGAGCGAGAGTGGGACCCAGAACGGCCACACCACCAGCGCGAATCCCAGGAAGACGTCAACCGCGAGACGCTGAAGCGCCGCGTTGGATGGAGCGCCAGCCGTCAGCCATACGAGCCCCTCGGCTGCCTGCTGCGCGCCGAACAACAACGGCGCGGCAGCAAGCATTCGGTGCCCGCGTGTCGCGCTGCGGGCGACCGACGCCGCGCCGACGCCAATCAAGATTCCCGATAGGGTGAAGCTTGCCGGCGCCGAAAAGCACATGGTCGCTCCGCATGGACAATCGCGGAGGGGTCGCGCTCGTCGGTGTTGCCGGACGGCGAGAGGAGAGCGGCCGCCGCACCGTCTCCCACGGAGAAGCATACACCCGCGGACGGCCCGGCGTCGGCTCAGGCCTGAATTCGGTAGCCCGTTTTGCGAACCGTGAGAATGTGCCGCGGTTCGGCGGCGTTCTCCTCGAGCTTCCGCCTCAACTCCGCGACGTGCGTATCCACAGTGCGGCTGTAGACCTCGCCGGAATATCCCCAGACTTCCTCGAGCAGTTCGGCGCGCGACGCAACCTGCCCACGCCGCTCGAGCAACGCGATCAGCAGATCGTACTCCTTGGGGCGAAGTGTGACGGCCTCACCCGCACGGCGCACGGTATGCGTGCCCGGATCGACTTGCACGTCGCCGAACGTGACCGGCGTCGAGAGCTTGTGCTTGTTCCCGGCGGTCGCCGCGCGACGCAGCAGCGCGTCGACGCGCGCCAGGAGCTCGAGCAAGCCAAACGGCTTAGCGACGTAATCGTCCGCGCCAAGATGAAAGCCGAGGACCTTGTCCGTCTCCTCGCCGCGCGCGCTGAGAATGAGGACGGGCGTGTCGATGCCGTCGTCGCGCAGAGTCCGCAGCACGCGATAGCCATCCATGCCGGGCAGCATGAGGTCGAGGATGATCAGGTCCGGCGTCGTCGAGCGGGCGAGCGCGAGGCCACTCATACCGTCGCCGGCGACGCCGACCTCATAGCCTTCGATCTCGAGGTTGTTTCGCAGACCGGTCGCGAGATTCCGATTGTCCTCGATGACGAGAATCCGCGTCACACGCCCGACCCCAACGTCTTCTCGACGCCCGCGACGGCCGTCGCGCTCGGGTGCTCGCCAGTGAATCCCGGCGCGCGCGCCGCCGCCGGCAACTCGATCACGATGCGCGCGCCCCCGCCCGGTGCGTCCTCTACCCACGCGTCACCGCCGTGAAGACGCGCCAACTCGCGCACGACGTAAAGCCCGATGCCGCTCCCGGCGACCGACGAATTCGCGTGGCGGTCCAGACGATAGAACGAGCTCCACACGCGCTCACGCTCGCGCCGCGGAATCCCTTCACCCTGGTCGTCGACCCACACGCGCGCACGGTCGCGCGCCACGCTCGTACCGACCGTGACGGTCTGCGACGGCGGTCCATACTTCACCGCGTTGTCGAGCAGGTTGAGCACCATCTGTCTGAGAGCGCTCGGATCAGCCAACGCATGTACATCGGGCTCGAACTGCGTGCGAACATGCGCTTCAGCGGCGTTGGCGAGCGGCAGCCAATCGTCGATGATTCCCTGGACCGCGTGATTCAAGTCCAGCGGCTCGGGACCCAACCTCGTCATTTGCCGTTCGGCGCGCGAGAAGTGCAGGATGTTCTCGACGAGATGCATTAGTCGCCGCCCCTCCTGCACGATCACCTCGGTCGCCGAGTGCCGCTCGTCCTCCGTGCGCACGCGCCCCAGGTTGAGCGTCTCGGCAAACAAGAGGATCTGCGACAGCGGCGTCCGCAGCTCGTGCGATACACTCGAGATGAAATCCGAGCGCAAGCGCGACAACTCGTGCTCGCGTCGCAGCTGCATGATCGTGATGATGACCATCGCCGCGGTCAGCGTCAGCAGCCCCACGAGGATCGGAACGCGCGACTCGGGCAATGCACCGAGCGCGAGCAGCTCGACGGCGTGCGGACGAATCGTCGCGCGCACGAGCAACGACCCCGCCTGATCGAGGCGCGCCTCGGCGGAGTACGGCGATGATTGCACGCCGCCGGATTGAAAGATCGTGTGACCAGCGATATCTCGCACGGTGATCGCGACGATCGAATCGTTGCTCGCGCCGCTGCTGACCGCGGCCGGGATCAGCGCGCGGTGCGCGAGCACGTCGCGAAAGGTCGACGTGTCGATCACGTCGGCGCAGGTCCGAAATCCATACGCGGCAATCGGCGCCCGATGCTCGGCGTACTTCACCGCATAAGCGATCGCCGTTCGCGCCGCCCCAGGTGGCGCGCCGAGCAGGATGGCGTACGACCAATCAGGTTGATAAACACCGCGGCCGTGACTCGCGATGGTGTCCACGAGCCATTGCCGCACCGCGGGCGCTGGTTGCGCGCCGAACGTGGCGAGCGAGCCGTCGCGAAAGTCGATGCGGAAGTAGAAGCGCGACGAATCAGCGGCTGGATTCTGACAGCGCAGCACGTTGTCGGCCGTCGCGACCAGAGCGCTCGGCGCGGGAAGCAGCTCGTACGGCGTCGTCGCGCGAACCCGCGTCATTGGTGCCAGCGCGGCTCCCACTGTGGATTGCAGCTGGTCGTTCACGCCGGCCACGAGCTCCCACGCCGCGACGGCCGCGTAGTCGTGCAGCGCGCGCTCGGCCGTCGCCCGGTGCGAGCGCGCCGCATCGTGTGCGACGTACGCGAGCATCGTCGCCAAGATGAGCGTGCACACCAGCAGCGTCGCGAGCAGCATCGCATGCGATCGCGGACGGGCGCCGGGGCGGAAGAACGAGGTCGCCATTCAGCGAATCTGCTGTGTTGTACGTGTGGCGGGCAATGGTTGTCAGGGAGTGACACGCCGGATTCTGACACGGTTCTGACACCGCGCGCACCGGGGCAGCACACGCGATTTGGCCGCAACCGTCATTGTGAGGAAGGAACTGCGCTGTGCCACGTGCGCGTCATTGATCGCCATCATCGAACGACTCCGTGGGATTCCGTCCACTCCGTGCATTCCGTGGCTATCCGCTTTCCCAGACCGGGACCTCCAATGAATCTCATGACCCGCAAGTCCATCGACGAGTTGATGGCCGAGGCGAACACCGGCACGCTGCGACGCACGCTCGGACCGTTCAGTCTCACGACGCTGGGTGTAGGCGCGATCATTGGCGCGGGCATCTTCGTCATCACGGGAACGGCCGCCGCGCAGTTCGCCGGACCGGGACTCGTTCTATCGATGATCATCGCCGCCGTCGGCTGCGCGTTCGCCGGACTCTGTTACGCCGAGTTCGCGAGTATGATCCCGGTCGCCGGCAGCGCGTACACCTACGCGTACGCGACGCTCGGCGAGCTGTTCGCTTGGATCATCGGCTGGGATTTGATCCTCGAATACGCGCTCGGCGCGTCGACTATCGCGGTTGGATGGGCCGGCAACTTCATCAGCATTCTGCAAGACATGGGAATTCAATTTCCCGCCGCGCTCTCCGGACCACCGGGATCGCTCGTCGCGTTGCCAGACGGTAGCACGGTGAGCGGCGTATTCAATCTGCCGGCCGCGCTGATCGTGTTGTTGGTGTCCGGCATCCTCATCATCGGTATTCGTGAATCGGCGGGATTCAACACGGCGATCGTCGTCGTCAAGGTCGCCGTGCTGCTGCTCTTCATCGCTTTCGGCATCAAGTACATCAACACGGCGAACTGGCATCCGTTCGTTCCCCCAAACGCCGGCAAGTTCGGCGAGTTCGGGTGGAGCGGCGTGCTGCGCGGCGCGGGGGTCATCTTTTTCGCGTTCATTGGATTCGACGCGGTGTCCACCGCGGCTCAAGAAGCGCGCAACCCGCAGCGCGACATGCCGCGCGGCATTCTCATCTCGCTCGTTGTCTGCACGGTGCTCTACATCGCCGTCGCGCTCGTGCTCACGGGCATCGTGCATTACTCCAAGCTCAACGTGCCCGCCCCCATCGCACTCGGCGTGGACTCGACCGGGCTGACGTGGCTCCGTCCGATCATCAAGCTCGGCGCGATCGCCGGATTGTCGAGCACGATGCTCGTCATGCTGCTCGGTCAACCGCGAATCTTCTATTCGATGAGTCGCGACGGACTGCTTCCGCCGCTCTTCGGCAAAGTCCATCCGAGGTTCAAGACGCCGTATGTCACCACGGCGTTGACTGGTGTCGTCGTCGCGCTGGTGGCCGGGCTCTTTCCGATCGCCACACTGACACAACTCACCTCGATGGGAACGCTGCTCGCGTTCGTGATGGTGTCGCTCGGCATCTTGGTACTGCGTCGAACGAATCCGCACATCATTCGCCCGTTCAAGACGCCGGGCATGCCCTGGGTTCCCATCCTCGGCGCGCTCATTTGTCTGGCGCAGATGGCGGGCTTGCCCGGCACGACCTGGGTTCGGCTCATCGTTTGGCTGGTGGTCGGCCTGGCGATCTATTTCGGTTATGGAAGAGCGTCGGCCGAGCGACTACGGCACGCGAGCGTTGACGCGCGAGTCAGAGTCGCTCGAGATGTTGCCTGAGTCGATCTTCGCGCCGGCGCCGATCGCGTGTCGGCCGAGATCGCGCATCGCGGCCGGGCCGCGGCGCAGCGTCACGTGCGTCACCTCGGCGGAAGCGCCGACGCGGAACGGCAATCCCCAGTATCCTGCGCCGGGTGTGATGTAGAGCAACGCATCGCCTCGCTGATACGCGCCCATAGCCTGCTCGAGAAATGGGGACGCCAGACTCCAACCCAATTGCGGAAATGAGAACTGGCCCCAGTGCGTGTGTCCGCTCAGCGTGAGCGCCACACCGCGCTCGGCGAGCATGGGCCAGAGCGCCGGATTGTGGGCCAGCGCGATCACTGGCGTGCCGCGCGGAATGCCCGACAACGTCAGCTCGATGTCGGGTGCGACACGTCGCGAATGCGTCTGGATGCCGGCGGGATCGCCTGTACCGGCCAGATACACGAC
Organism: Gemmatimonadaceae bacterium; assembly: GCA_036392315.1. GTDB lineage: Bacteria > Gemmatimonadota > Gemmatimonadetes > Gemmatimonadales > Gemmatimonadaceae > JAQBQB01. The sequence continues at coordinate 2,665 of DASVYG010000238.1, read as the reverse complement.
GGCGCCATCACGGCGCAGCGGGTGCGATTCATTGAGGAGCAACGTCGCGGGCACACGTACCCGCAATTCGCGCTCGACGTCATCCCATCCAGCGTAGACGTCGTGATTCCCGACGATGATGAACACGCCGAGCGGCGCCCGCAGTCCGGCGAAGGCGGCGGCGTAGTGTGCGACGTCCTCCGGCCGGTCGTCGATTTGATCTCCGGTTACTGCAATGACGTCGGGCGACAATGAGTCGATCGCCGCGACCACGCGTCGCAAATAGAAGCGAGACGTGTGCGGCCCAACGTGCAGGTCGGAGATCTGCGCGATCGTCGCACCGTCGAACTCCGGCGGCAGATTCGGCAGCGACGCTTCGAGCTCGTGAATGACCAGACGACGAGAGCCCGCGTAGCCGACAACAAACATCAAGATCAGCACCGTCGCGACCACGAGCGCGAACCAGCGGGCGACGCCGAACGGATGTCCAACCGCTGCGCCGATGATGAGCCCCAGCACTCCCGACCCGGCGACGAGTGGCAACATCGTTTGCGCGTATAGTACAGGTCGGATCACGTAGAGCCGATATGCCGCAGTGGGATAGAACGTCCAGCCGCCGCCTCGTAAGAAGACGAACAACGGGATCGTGGTGTACGCGCCGACGAGAATCGTCGCCACTGCGCCTATTGGTGACACGCCGTACGCGAGCAGCGCCACGATGCCCCAACACAGCGTGTAGTACACACCGAGCCGCACGAACACTCGCGACGGGATGTGGAAGCTGCGCTGCGTCATCGATCCCGTCGCTGAATCAGTTCGCTACGCGGACGTTCGCCATGACCGGCTCGACCGACGCTCTGCGCGGCGAGCGCCGATTGACGACGCCAATCCCCGCAAGCACGAGCAGGCCGCCCACGACTTGCGCCACGGTGATCCGTTCGTGCAACATCGGCACCGCGAGCACGACGGTGATCGGCGCCTGCGCCAGCAGCACGACCGACGCAACCGACGCCGGCACTTTGCCCAGCGAGTACGCGACGCAGAGATGCCCGACCACCTGCGTCACCAACGCGAGCGCGACGAGCGCGGCCCAGCTGTCGATCGAGAAACCGTGGAGCGGCGCGCCGATCGCCAGGCAAATCACGAGTAGCGTAATCGATGCGACCACGCCGGAGACGGCACTGAAGGTGAGCGCGTCAATCGAGGTTCGGCTGCGCTGCAGATAGAGCAGGTAGACGGCGTAACAAATCGCGCCGCCCACGGCCATGGCGTCGCCGATGCCAAGCACGGGATGGCGAATCACGTCGGTACCGACGATCGCGACCATGCCAATGAAGCTCAGCACGAAGCCGCTCCAGTACGCCACAGTCGGCCGCTGCCCAAAGAACATCCACGCGCCGAGCGCAACGAAGATCGGCGCGTTGACGCCGAGCAATGTCGCGTTGCCGGCCGACGTGCGCATGATGGCCGTATTGAACAACGCGAGATCCGCCGCGAAGGCGATGCCGGCCAAGACTGCGGCGATGACCGCGCCGGGCTCGAGTGGACTCTTCCGCGTTGGCGCGACGAGCCGCCACGGCACGAAGACCAATTGCGCCAACGCCATGCGGTAGAACGCCGACGTCGAGCCCGACACACCGGATAACCGTACGAAGATCGCAGACCAGCCGATGCCAAGCACACCGATGGCGAGCGCGACGTACGCGGCCTTGTGGCTTATGTGGTGATTTGCGCGATGCGGCATCGCTGAATCATAATGACGCCGCGAACGGGCTTAGCGGTCAGGCTCTGGCGACCCGCAGGACTTCGTCGAGCGTCGTGACTCCGGCGCGCGCAGCACGGAGTCCGTCGTCGAGCAGCGTACGCATGCCCTTCGCGATCGCCATCGTGCGAAGCTCTTCGGAGCCGCGCCGCCGCTGCACCTCGATCCGCAGCTCGTTGTCCATCACGACGAGCTCGTAGATCCCCGTTCGTCCGCGGAAGCCGGTACCGCGACACTCGTCGCAGCCGACGCCCTTCCACACACGCGTCACTCCCGCCGCCTCGATGTCGATACGCCGCGCGGCAGCTTTGTCGGGTGTCGTCTCCGTCTTGCAATTCTTGCAGATCACGCGCACGAGTCGCTGCGCCAACACGGCGTCGACGGTGCTCGCCACTAGGTACGCGGCCACCTCGAGATCGAGCAGGCGCGTGAGCGCCGTTGGCGCGTCGTTCGTGTGCAGCGTCGACAACACGAGGTGGCCGGTGAGCGCCGCTTGCGTGGCGATTTGCGCCGTGTCCGCGTCGCGAATTTCGCCGACGAGAATGATGTCGGGGTCCTGGCGCAACAACGCGCGCAACGCTCCGGCGAACGTCATTCCCACTTTCTCGTTCACCGGGACCTGTGGCACGCCGGGCAGCTCGTACTCGACGGGATCTTCGACTGTGAGAATCTTCTCACGACCGGTACGAATCATCTCGACGGCCGCGTAGAGCGTGGTTGTCTTGCCCGATCCGGTCGGACCCGTAACGAGCACGATGCCATGCGGACGCGACACGACTTCGGTGAACAGCTCGAGCGTGTCGGGCGCCATGCCGAGCTCGGGAAGCGAGATGCGGCCGCGCTCCTTGTCGAGCAGACGCAGCACGACGCTCTCGCCGCGCAGCGTCGGGACCGTCGACACACGGACATCGACCTGACGATTCT
>DASVYG010000237.1:0-2992 GCA_036392315.1 Gemmatimonadaceae bacterium | reverse complement strand
CGAGCTCTGTTCAACGCGTCGCGCTGTCCGCGCGTCTCGTATTGGCCGACCGTGCGCCTGACCAATCACGCCGTATGCGACGCCAAGCACCACCAGCGCGGCAGTTGCCACGGAGACCTGTGCCTTGCGACTCGGCCACGTCCTGCGATGTGGAGCTGCCGGAACGATCATCGGAGAAGTTATATCGGCCACGCCGAGCGCGGGCATCTCGGGATTGGCCACGACCGTCATTTCGGTTTTCGTTTCCGGCGATCGCGCGCATGACGTACGCAATCGATTGGCGAACGCCACGACGGCGGGATCGGGAGCAGACTCGAGCTCCGCCCACACGATTCGTTCGTGGACGCGGACGAACTCCAACGCCCCGGCGCGGTCCCCAGCTTCCGCCAGCGCACGCATCAGACCGAGCGCTGTTTGGGCGCTGAAGCGGTCCTCGGCCGCGAGGCGACGCCACCACACTACGGCCTCATTCAGTTTCCCGGCGGCGGCGGCATTGGTGGCGAGCACTTCAAGTGCGCGACGGTAATCGGCGGAGAGTTGTGAGCGCGTAGCCTCGACCCATCCGTCGAACTCCAGCGAGCCACTGACATGAAAGCCCCGGAGGAATGGACCGCGGTGGAGCGCGACCGCTCCGGCGAAGTCCTTGCGCGCTAGCGCCGAGTCCCATTGCGCCACGTCGCTCGTGATGACGTCGGGATCCAGCCGAAGCGTCGTGATACCGAGCGTCGGCGAAGCGCCGAAGGAACGCCGCGCCTCGTACAACAGTTGATCGAGCGAGTGACGCGCGCTTTCGGAGTCGCGCTCAGGCCAGAACAGAGCGAGCAGCTCGTCGCGACTCACACCGCGTTCGGTGGCGCGCGCAAGTCGCGCAAACAACGCGAGTCGCCGGCGCGGCTGCGGCCGCTCCTCCCCGCCGCTGGTGAGCGCGAGCCCGCCAAAGGTCTCCAGATGAAACATCGTGATCCCCCGCCGTCCGCGCTGAGCCGAAACTGAGCGGAATCTGAGGTTCGCTGCCGAGTCTACCTCACCTGATCGACAGCAGCAAGAGCCTGCGGTTCACTGACAACAGACGATGGAGACTTCTCTCATGCGCGCATTCCCGACCATTTCGCCCCTTCTGCTCTCAGCGTGCGTGCTGCTGTCCGCGTGCTCCGATCACGGTGCACCCACCGCTACGCAGGTAACCCCGCTTGGCGCGCGGTTCGCTCGGGGCGTTGACCGGGCGTCGTTCACGAGTCTCTTGATGCCCGGGGCCACCGGGACGCTCCCGCTCGACATCAATGATCACGGTGTGATCGTCGGCCGATACGGGAGTGCCGGCCGGACACATGGCTTCCTGCGTGACGCGGCAGGTGTCTACACAACTATCGATTTCCCTGGCGCCAACTTTACGGTCGCCGCCGGGCTCAACGACAGCGGAGTGGTCGTAGGGTGGTACACATTCCCGGCGGCGCCCACAGTCCGCCACGGCTTCGTTCTCAAAGAGGGCCTCTTCACGTCGTTTGATCCGCCCGGCTCGACCTTCACGAACGTGTTGGGCATCAACGCGCGCGGTGACATTTCGGGCCGCTTCTGCACGCTCGCGCTGTGCCGAGTGCCGGGAAGCGGCGACTTCCACGGCTTCTTCCTCCACGATGGCGAGTTCACCACAATCGATGTTCCGGGTGCGCACGAGACCAACGCGTTCAAGGTCAACGCGCGCGGCGCCATCATTGGCGGTTTTGGCGACGTCTCGGGTGGGGAGCGGCTGTTCGTGCTACGGAGCGATGCGTTCACGACATTCGCCCTGCCGAACGGCAAGCCCATCACGCAGGATAACGGTGGGATGAATGCCCGCGGCGATATCGTCGGAACCTACTGTGACGTCGCGCTGCCATGCGTGATCGGGGTGACCGGCACCCACGGGTTCTTCTTGAGCGACGGCGAGCTGACGACAATCGACTTCCCCGGCGCGCTCGCCACGGCCGCTGCCGCCGTCAACGCGCGCGGCGACATCGTTGGCGGCTACATCAACGCCAGCGGGCAGTCGCGGGGCTTCCTGCTGAGCAGCCACCCCGCGGCTTTTTGATTCCGTGCTGTGGCGCGAAGCGGCGGCTACGGATCCGGGTTCACCGCCGCTTGTCCCGGCTGAACCGGTCGCACGATCTCGTAATTCACCGGCGGCGTTTCGCCGGCCAGGTATTGCACGAAGTAATCCCAACGCCGGCGAATGATGTACGGCTCGTCGAGACCGTGATTCCGATTCGGCGCGATGATCAGATCGAACGTCTTGTTCGCCTTGATCAGCTCATCGATCAACTGGATCGTGTTGGCCGGATGCACGTTGTCGTCCATGTCGCCGTGCATCAGGAGCAGGTGACCCTTGAGATTTTTCGCGAGCGTCTTGTTCGCGGAATTCTCAAAATTGTCGGTCTTCCGCAGCGTGTCGCGATTCATCAGCCCCTGGTACTTCTCCGCCCAGTAGATGTTGTAGCTGCGGTTGTCGTGGTTCCCCGAGCCCGAGACCGCGACCTTGTAAAAATCGGGATAGCGAAGAATGGCGTCGGTCGACGCAAAGCCCCCGCCCGAATGGCCATAGATGCCGACCCGGTCGAGATCGATGAACTTGTACCGTGCAGCGAGTTGCTTGACCGCCGCGACGTGATCGGGGAGACCGTTGTCGCCGAAGTTCCCGTAGTAATTGTCGTGGAAGGCCTTCGATCGCAGCGGCGTGCCGAGGTGATCGAGCTGGATGACGACGAACCCGAGCTCGGCGAGCGAGAACGGCTCGCCACCGTTCTTGAAGCTCCACGCTCCGACGCTGCCCACCTGCGGACCCGGATAGATGTTCTCGATGATCGGGTACTTCTTCGTGGAGTCGAGCCGAGGCGGGAGATACATCACGCCATAGATGTCGGTGAGCCCGTCGCGCGCTTTGACGGAGAACACCTGCGGTGGCCGCCAGCCGGCCGCCTGAAGGCGGCTGATGTCCGCCTCCTCCAACTTGCGAACG
>DASVYG010000236.1:0-28633 GCA_036392315.1 Gemmatimonadaceae bacterium | reverse complement strand
GACGGTGTTGAAGCCGGATGCCTGCGAAACGGTCAAGTTGATGATTTCGTCCTTCGTCGTCTTGTTGTACCACGTGGCGTCGATCGAAGCGCGGCTATCGAACAGGCCGAGCTCGAACCCGCCTTCGGCGGACGTCGTGAGTTCGGGCTTCAGATTCGCGTTGGCGATGTTGTCGTTGAGCGTGAATCGCGGCAGCCCGGCGAATTTTGTCGACTGGCCGGTGTACGTGGTGGCGAGTTGGTAGGGCGATGCGTCGGCACCGACTCGCGCGTTGGAGGCGCGCACCTTCAAGTAGCTGAGCGGCCCGCGCTTGATGGCGGGAAACGCGTCGGAGAGCACGAGCGAGGTGTTCACCCCGGGATACGAGTACGTGTTCTGGCCCGTGGGAAGCGTCGACGACGCGTCGCGGCGCAGACTGCCTTCAACCGTCCAGTACCCGTTCAAGGTCATGGCCGCCGAACCGAACACGCCGTTCACCCGGCGCAACTGTGTCTGGTTGTTGATGCTCGGCGTGATGCCGGCGTTCGAGACATTGTAGATCCCCTGAACCAGAATTCCGCTGGTGCTCATGCCCGAGGAGGTAAACGTCTCGCGCCGCTGGTTACCACCGGCTGTTCCATGAAACGTGAAATGCGTGTTGAGCTGGCGGTTCGCCGCGAGGATGGCGTCGAGGTCCGTCTCGTTGCGATACTCGTCGACGAGTCCGAGACCGCCGTTGTAAGCGGGATCGGCGAAGTTGAGGTTGCCCTTCGCGATGTCGCTCTCGATGTGGTAGCGGTAGATGTCGGAACCGGCGCGCAGGGTGGCGTCGATACCGTCGGCGATCTTGTACGTGCCCGACGCCGTGCCGAAGAATCGGTCGCGTGTGTCGTTCAGCGGGTTGTCCGTTTGCATCCAGAACGGATTGTTGTGATAGTTGTAATTCCAGTTATACAGATTCCCGAATTGGTCGGTGGTCTTCCGCAGCGCGTTCATGTCGACCTGCCGCCCGAACCAGATGAACTGCTCGAGGATGCCGGCATTGTAACCGACGCCCGGTCGATTGCCGCCCTGGTTCTTCATGTACGACAGCGAGGCGTGGGTCTGGATTTTCGGGCTCAGATTCAAGGAGCCGCTCAGGGTGCTCGAAACCTTCTGCAGCAACTCGTTCGGGATGTAGCCCTTCGTGTTTTCGGCGCCGAGTGAGAGGCGCGCGTTGGCGTTGTCGAACCCACCGGTGAATGCGACGTAGCCGGTGCTCGTTTGGCCCGTGTTGAAGAAGGACTTCACGTTGTCCGGATGGGGAATCCACGGCCCGGGGCCGGTGAACTGCATGCACGGCTGGGTGTCGTAGGTCTTGGTTCCGGGAACGAACGTGCAGCCCGTCGTGCGCCCGTCGAGGCGCGGACCGTAGCTCTGATCGTTGCCGTCCTGCACACCACCGCCCTGACCGTCGACGTATCTGAATTCACCGCCGGCGCCCTGCCCGTAACTGTTCTGGTAGGTCGGGAGAATCGACGGCGTTTCCCAACTGTTGCTCGCCGAGACTTCGGTGGAGATGCGTCCAGCGGTGGACGACCCCTTCTTCGTGGTGATGAGAATGACGCCGTTTGATGCGCGCGACCCGTACAGCGCCGCGGCGTTCGGGCCTTTCAGAACGGAGACCGACTCGATGTCGTCCGGGTTGACGTCGGAGATCGCGCTGCCGTAGTCGGCGCGCGATCCGCCCGGGCTGCCGCCCCTGTCCGCGTTCGAGACGGGAAGCCCATCGACGATGAACAACGGATCGTTGTTTCCGTTGATCGAGTTCGCGCCGCGAATGAGAATTTTCGAAGAGCCGCCCTGTGTCCCGGCGGCGGTGATCTGGAGACCGGCGACCTTTCCTTGGAGCGCGTCGGTGACGCTCACGGTCGGCGTGCGATTCAGTTCCGTGCTGTTCACCTGCTGCACCGCGGTGCCGAGTTGACTCTTCTGTGTCTCGATGCCCATCGCCGTGACGACGATGCCCTCGAGCTCGGCCGCCGTCGCGGTGAGCGCGAAGTCGTGTGTGATGGTGCCGGCGCTCAGCGTGATCGGCACCTCCTTTGCCGCGAAACCGATGCGACGCGCGATCAACGTCACCGTTTGTCCGGCGGCGCGTCCCGCCGGCACGGTGAGCGTATACTTGCCCGTTGCGTCTGTGGCGGCGCCGAGGTTCAGCGACCTGATGGCCACCGCCGCTCCGACGAGTGGCGCTCCACCTTCGGTGGTTACGTGCCCGGTAATTGTTGTTTGGCCGATAGCGACACTACTGCATATCACGCTGGTCAGCGAGACCAGCGCGAGCCTGTGTAAAAAACCTCTCATTTGAGCCTCCGCGAGGGTGGGACTGTCACAGCGGCGATGAGTATCGCCCACCCGGTTAGCCGGGGCAAGTCGGCACGTGGAGGACGCGAGATGCCGATTAGCTGGTGCGAATGGTCAACATGTGAATCAATTCTCTAAATAGCCCGTGGGGCTACTTTCATTGTCGTCACGGTCTGGAGACTCCATGCGACCACTGTCCGCTCTCCGCCGAGTTCGACCAGCGGTCACCGCGATCGCGTGGTTGCTGGCTGCCTGCATGCGGCTCGGCACGCCCGCCAAGTCGGTCGCGACGACCGAATCGCACGCGTATCTATTCTCATACTTCACTCGCAACGGCGAGGACGGCGTTCACCTCGCGTACAGCCGCGATGGTATCAACTGGTCGGCGCTCAATGGCGGACACTCGGTGATTACGCCGGCGATCACCGGTGCCGGGCGCGGATGGCAGGAATGGAACACGAGCGCCGCGCTGATGCGCGATCCCAGCATTCTCCGCGGCCCGGACGGAATGTTTCATCTCGTATGGACCGTCGCGTGGACCGACCGCGGCATCGGCGTCGCCCATTCGCGTGATCTGATCCACTGGTCGACGCAAACGCGGGTTCCGGTCATGGAGCACGAGCCCGACGCGCTCAACGCGTGGGCACCGGATCTGTTCTACGACGACGCGACCAAGGAGTTCGTGATCGTCTGGGCGACAGCGATTCCCGGCCGCTTTCCCGCGACGGACTCGATGGCGCAGCGTACGTCGCGCGGACGCGCCGATCATCGCCTCTACTTCGTGACGACGAAGGACTTCGTCACCTACTCGCCGGCCGCGCTTCTATATGATGGCGGCTTTTGCGCCATCGACGGAACGATCGCGAAGCGCGGCGATCGATACTACCTCGTCATGAAGGACGAAACGTTCTACCCCGAGCGCAGAAACTTGCGTGTCGCATCGAGCGCGCATGCCACTGGACCGTATGGACCGGCGTCGCCGGCGTTCACTCCGGTCCACACGGAGGGACCGTCGGTGCTCCACTCCGGCGATTACTGGTACGTGTATTACGACGAGTACACCCGCGGCCGTTACGGCGCGGTGCGAACGCGAGACTTCGAGCACTGGGAGCCGTTCTCCGATTCGTTGAAAACGCCGCGGGGCATCCGCCACGGGTCGGCGTTCCGAGTGCCCGAATCGATCCTGCAGGGATTACTCGCGCTCGACTCGACCACCCGACGATGATCGGCTGACTGCGCGAAGAACGGATTCGAGTGGCTCAGGGCAGCCACTGCATCCGCGATCTCGCCATTGATTTCGTCGAGCGCGTGCTGCATACGGGAACGCGTCTCTTCGATGAGCCACCCGACATACGCACGTCGCTCGGCCGCGTCGGCACAGGCGCGATGCGGATCGATGGCGATGGGTTCCGGAACGCGAACGTGCGCCACGCGCGGCCCGTACGGCGTCGGCAGATAATTGTGCAGCACGTTCGCCGTTCCCCGCCGCAACAGGCTCGCACGAATGCGCTTGAGGCTTTCGAAGATCTGCTCCTGGCTGAGCATCTGCGTCTCGTAGACGTCGCGACTGAACCCTCCGAGACGACTCGCCTCCTCGGCCTTCGCGAGATCCCGCTCGACCTCCTTCGCGACACGTCCGTCGGCGCGGACACGCTCCCGCGTGATTGACCGCCTCAGTCGCTCCACCGTGCGTTCGATCGAATCGCTCGCCTCGATCACATACCTCGACGCGAGGTCCTCGACGAGGTGCAATTGGAATGCGTGCTGTCGCGAAAAGAAATCGAGCCCGCTGGGGTCGTCGAAACCGAATTCCATCATCTGCCGGCAAAGAAGGTTGTGCTGAAGCAAATGGAATCGCTCGGCGACGCTGAGCCCATGGCCGGTGTCGAGCGCCATTTCGCGCTCGATCGTCGTCATCTCTCGGTGGATGTTCACGCTCACATCGCGCGTGTATCGATACTTCCAGACGATCGGCGCAATGAAGACGGGGCGAGCGGCGCCGCTGGTGTGAAGTTCACGTGCGGCGTCGGCGGCCATTTCGGCGATCCCGTGAAAGAGCGGCTGGATTTTGTCAGCCGTCCAGTGAACGGATCCTTCGGGATGCAGCAGAACACCGTGTCCGCGCTTCGCACACGCGATCGAGTACTGTCGTGCAGCTTCACCACCGTTGTTCGCCACCAGATTGTTGCTGGTCCAAAAGCCCGGAGCGGTGGCAACGATGCCGTGTGAGGCCCAACTCGCCATGCGCGGCGCCATGAGCCGCGAGATCTCCTTGTCCATCATCCAGTCCAAACCGAATTCCGGATGATTCGGTCCCAGAAAGGCCGCCGTGCTTTCGTTCACGGCCGAGCGGAGTCGCTCGCGGTCGGTTGGGGGAAAATCGATTGCGCGAATGCGAAAGTGGCCGCCAATGAGGGGAATCTCGCGGATCAGCGGTAGGCGCCGCAGGCCAGGCAACCCTTGGAGCAGAAACCATTGGTTGACGTAGCCGAGGAGCCACATCAGGAAAGCGTTGGGCTTGGGCTCGCGAAACCCCGTCGATTGAGGGCTGCGATCGGCCAAGGATTCGGCGTTTGGCATGCTAGAACGTTGTCGCGGCGCCCCGTCCGGCGAGATACGTCGCATGACGTAGACTGTGCCCAAGTACTTCTTAGACACTCCGGCGGGTTGCATGGCGCATGACAGGTCGCGCGAGGTAGCTTGCTCCCATGTTCTGTTTTGTTGACTCGAGAGCGGTCCGCACCACGCTCGTGTGCTTCGCCGTCGCGCCGCTCGCCGCTTCATGCGCGACGAGCTCGGGCTCGTTGAGCGGGCGCGGAGCCGAAGACCCGGCGGCGTTCGTCACCGAAGGTCCGCTGAAATTCGCGCCGCGTCCAACGTCGCCGGCAATCACAGCGGTCGATCTCATGACGCGATTGTACATCTTCGCCGACGACTCGATGATGGGACGCGACGATGGCGGCCCGTTTGGCGCGACGAAGGCGACGAATTACATCCAGCGCGAGTTGCGACGACTCGGACTGACGCCCGCCGGCGACAACGGCGGTTTCTTTCAGGACATCGGCTACCGTACGGCTGTTGCCGACGCGAGATCGACGATCACCGTTGATGGTCAGTCGCTGATACTTGGTCGCGACTTTGCCCCCGTGCCTCGGGTCGGCGCGCATGCTGTTCGCGAGCAATTGAGCGTGATCTACGGTGGCCCACTCGATTCGATCGCCCGGTTGACCGCCGCACAAGCGAGCGGAAAGCTCGTCATGCTGTTGGCGCCGCGCGCTGCCCAAACCGGTGGACGCGGCGGTCGCGGCGGCGCTGCGACGCCCGCGGCGCTCGCGTCGGCTGCCGCGATCGTCGTCGTGCAGGGAGATTCGCTCATCGGCGCGAGCACGCCCGCGCGCGGGCTCGCGTCGGACGATGCGGCGAGGATCGCTGCCGGTCCGTTACGAATCAACGTCACTCGCGCCGCGGCGCAGCGTCTGCTCGGCGCCGACCCGGCCGTGGCGAGCGTCGGCACGGAAGGCAAGACGGCGCGCGTCGATCTACTGTTCGCCGAGACGCGGTGGCCGGTGCGCAACGTCGTGGCAATCGTTCCCGGAACCGATCGCGCGCTGCGAAACGAATACGTCGCCATTGGAGCGCACACCGATCACATCGGATTCAACACGCATCCCGTCGATCACGATTCGTTGCGTGCCTACAATCGCGTCATGCGACCGCGCGGCGCGAACGATCCCGTGGGCCAGCCGACGGCGGAACAATGGTCGGCGATCAAACAGATTCGCGACAGTTTGAGCAAGCTGCATCCGTCGCGCCTCGATTCGATCGCCAACGGCGCCGACGACGACGGATCAGGCTCGGTCGTGCTGCTCGAGATTGCCGAAGCGCTTGCGCGAACCCCGGCGAAGCGCCCGTTCGTTCTCGTCTGGCATGCCGCGGAAGAAGACGGGCTCCTCGGCTCGCGCTATTTCAGCGAGCACCCCACGGTGCCGCGCGATTCGATCGTGGCACAGCTCAACATGGATATGCTGGGCCGCGGCCGCGCGAGCGATCACGCGGGTGGTGGACCCGAGTATCTGCGGTTGATCGGATCGCGCCGCCTATCCACCGAGCTGGGCGACATCGTCGAGCGCGTGAACACGCAGAACAATTACGGTTTCGTGTTCGACTACACGTTCGACGTGCCGGGACATCCGCAGAATTCATATTGTCGAAGCGATCATTACAACTACGCGCGTTTTGGGATTCCGATCGTGTACTTCAGCACCGGAGTTCAGGCCGACTACCACATGGTGACCGACGAGCCGCAGTACATCGACTACGTGCACATGGCGCGCAATGCGAGCTTCATCCGCGACGTCGCGCTCGTGGTCGCAAACCTCGACCACCGTCCGGTGGTCGACAAGCCAAAACCGGACCCAAACGTGCCTTGCAGGCAGTGAACCCGATCGATTTACGCTCGAGGCCGCTAGTAACAGCTGGGATCGGAGTGTAGGTTACAGGTGTAGTAGAAGGACGGATGTGACGCGGAATGCCCGCGCTCCGTCATATTGTTAACAACTTCCAATTCTTTTTTGTCTCAATCGTCCCACGATTCACCGTACCGCGACGCTCCAGCACCTTCGTCCGCTTCTAACTCAAAGCCCACCGCGGCGTCGCGAAGCTCCTCAGATCGGTCAGCACGACAAGCACCCGCCACGCACCGGCCGCCTCAGGCACGCGCGTCGCACACGCACCATGCATCGCATGACGGCGGAGCGAACGCACCAGCCCGCGCCAAAACTGGCCGTCGTCGGCGCCGCGGCGGATCGCCGAACAGCCGAATCGAGCTGACGTCGCATCCGACCAGCCGAAACGCCTACATCGAAACGCGCGCCTGGCTGCTGGCGCAGCACGGTCCGGTCTGCGCGTACTGCGGCGTGAAATTCACCGCCTCGGTGATGACGCTCGACCACGTCGCGCCGCGCCGCGGGCAGACTGCGTACGACCGGCGCGACAACCTCGTGCTTGCCTGTCCGGGCTGCAACATGATCAAGCGGGACCAGGCGCCGCTGGCCTTCTTGCTCGGCTCGCGAATTCGGGCTGTGAACCTGGTCCGATACGGCTCGCACCTGAGCCCAATGCTCGTCGACTTGGCCCGCTCGCTCGTACCCGCGGGGGCGGATGCCGCATCGCCGGCTGCCGATGCGTCGGCGATCGACTGGGCGTCTCTGATCGACCTCGACGGCGAGTCTCCCTACCGCAACTAAAAGTAGGATTGGTCCGGCGACGAACGTTTACGGTCGCTTCTCCGATTCATCGCGTTGCAGGGCTCGACGGGGAGTCCAGGGCGCCGAATAGAGACCATTTCTGATTCGGCGTCGTAAGCCATTTACGTCGATCCTCACTCATGTCAGCCCTGTTGGACCGTGAACCAGCGATAGCCGGCGCGACCGCTCTCCATCGATGACGCTCGGCTCATTGTCGCGTGAGCGATGGAAGATGATCGAGCCGCTGCTCGATGCGGCGCTCGAGCTCGAGTCGGCGGTGCGATCGGAGTTCCTCGATGCCTCGTGTCGCGGCGACGCCGAGTTGCGCGCCGAGGTCGGATCGCTGCTCACGGCCTGCGAGCTCGGATCCGGTACTCTGAAAACGCCGGCGGCCATCGCGTACGCGCCGCTCCTCACGGAGCCGGCGCCGTCACCTCCCACGGTCCTCGGCGGCCGATATCGCATCGTGCGCGAGATCGGCCGCGGCGGAATGGCGACGGTGTATCTGGCCGACGACCGAAAACACTGTCGTCAGGTGGCGGTGAAGACGTTGCACGGCGGCGTCGCGCGAATCATCGGTCGCGCGCAGTTCGCGCGTGAGATCGAGATCGCCGCAGGGTTGTCGCATCCGCACATCCTTCCGTTGCACGACTCCGGCGAGGAGGCGTCTGAACGAAGCGACGAGCCATCGTTCCTCTACTTCGTCTCTCCATTCGCCGCCGGGGAATCGCTCCGAGACCGGTTGCGTCGCGAGCCGCGCCTGTCGCCGCACGACGTGGTGCGACTGGGCCGAGAGATCGGTCTCGCTCTCGACTACGCGCACCGGCGCGGCGTGATCCACCTGGACATCAAGCCGGAGAACATTCTGCTGCAGGACGGGCACGCGATCATCGCCGACTTCGGCATCGCGCGATCCGTCTCGAGCGCGTCGTTGAATACCTCACCGGCCGAGGACGAGGGAGAGCGACCGCTGCCGATCATGGGCACGCCGTCGTACATGAGCCCCGAACAGGCGCTGGGCGCACCCGATGTCGATGGTCGAAGCGACGTGTACTCGCTCGGCTGCGTGCTCTATGAGTTGGTCACCGGAGACCGGCCGGCCCCGCACGCGAAACCGAAGCGAGTCGGTCTGTGGGTTCGGCGCGGGTCGAACACCAGAGCACTCGAGAAGCACGTGTCGCGGGAGCTTGCGTCGGCGATCATTCGCGCGATGTCGCACTCGAAAGAGGATCGATTCCTCACGGCCGGAGATTTCGCGCGAGCCCTGAGCGGCGCCGCGCGCGAGCGATCACGTCCGCACGTGCATCGGGCGTTCGTGGCGCTCGCGGCGACCGCGTCACTCGTGATTTCATTGATCGCGCTGTGGACGGCGCGCGCGTGACGACGCTCCATGTGCTTGCATCAGGGCACATCGCGGGCGCAGTTTCGAACCATGCGAATACCCGCCAAGATCAGCGCGCTCATTCTCGTTTGCGCCGCTCCAACGTTCGCGCCCGCGCAGACGCCGACCGCCGGCGTCGTCCCCGGCGTCGAAGTGCTCCTCTCGGATTCGGTGCACCTCGTTCGCGGAAAGCGCGTCGGGCTGCTCACCAATCACTCCGGTCGTGACCGGCAGGGACGAAGTACGATCGACCTGCTGTTCAAGGCACCGGGAGTCAAGCTGACGGCGCTGTTCGCCGCGGAACACGGCATTCGAGGCGTGGCCAAGGCGGGAGAGAAGATCAGCTCGGCCGTCGATTCCGCAACCGGCGTACCCGTCTACTCACTGTTTGGCGACGTTCGCGTTCCGACGCCGGAGATGCTCGAGGACGTCGACGTGTTGGTGTATGACATCCAGGATGTGGGCGCGCGCGTCTACACCTACGAGTGGACGATGGCGCTCATGGCCAACGCCGCGAAGAAGCCGATCATCATTCTCGACCGTCCTGATCCGATTCGCGCCGATCGCTACGAAGGCAATATCCTCGATCCCAAATTCGCCTCGCTCGTGGGGCAATATCCGGTGGCACTTCGGTACGGGCTCACGCCCGGCGAGCTCCTCCGATTTCTCGTCGGCACGAAACTCGTGGACGCGGAGGTCCACGTTGTCCCGATGAAGAACTATCGCCGCTCGATGTGGTTCGACGAGACCAAGTTTGCGTGGATCAATCCGTCGCCGAACCTGCGCAGCCTCGACGCCGAGCTGTTGTATCCGGGAACAGTGTTCTTCGAAGGCACGACCGCGACCGAAGGACGCGGCACCGAGGCCCCGTTCACGCTCATCGGCGCGGCGTGGATGACCGATAACGTTGCGATCGCGGCCGAGCTCAATGCACTCGAGTTACCCGGCGTGCGATTCGACACGGCGACCCGCACGATCGAGGCGGGATACAAGTTCGGCGGCCAGACGATTCCGATGATCCACGTCCGCGTTACCGATCGCGACGCCGTGCGACCGGTCGCGGCCGGCATCCGGATGCTCCGGACGATTTACGCGCGTCATCCCAAGGATTTTCAATGGCGCGTACCACAAATCGATCGCCTGGCGGGAACCGACAAGCTTCGTGCGGCCGTCGAACAGAACAGCGTCGACGCCCTCATCAAACAATGGGACGCCGACGCTGCTCGATTTGCCGACCAGGTCAAGCCGTATCTGATCTATCGCTAATGAACGCTCACCAGTCGACGCGCATACCGACCTGGCCCTGACGCGCGCCGTAGGCGCCGGTCGGAATTCCAAACGTAGCGAGCGGGTTTCCAGTCGCCGTGAACTGCGTGGAGCCGTACGTCAGGTTGTTGTTCCAGTTGAAGATGTTGAAAGCCTCAGCCATCACGCTGATCTTCTTGCCGCTCGAGCTGAAGAGCGAGCGCGCCAGGCGAAGATCGACCGTGCGGTACCAGTTGCGCCACGCATTCGCCGGTTCGGTCACGCGAGTGCCGCTCGAGCTCAGCGTGCCACCCGGAAAATCGTCGCCGGTGATGTTGTCGAGATTGATGTCGCGTCCGTCGATGGTCACGAACGGCCGCGGACTGGCGATCGTCACGATCGAGGAGAAGGTGAACCCGAAAGGAATCGGCGTGACGTCGGACAACACGACGCGATGCCGCTCGTCGAGCGACGTGCGTTGCCGGGCGAACAGGAACGGTAACGCGAAGTTTGCCAACCCGCCCGTGTCGAAGTTCGCGTTGTAGTAACCGAGCGTGTAGGCGAGGTTGACCCGCGTCTGGTCGCGCTGCCACGTGCCTTGCACCAACATCGCCGTGTAGTCCGCGACGCCGATGTCGTCCCAGAGGATGATGTCGCCGTAGGCCGGAGTGAGCTTGCGGACGGCCGGTGTCACCGTCTTGTCGAGGTAGTTCGGATTGCGCTGCGCGTAGATGTTGACCATGTGCTGGCGCACGTAGTCGACGTTCAGTCCGAACGCGTCCGTGAACTGATGCCCGATCCCGACGGAGCCTTGAATGCTGTGCGGCGTCTTCATGTCCTCTTTGATGAGGATCGGCGCCGGCGATCCGGACAGGCCGGCGATTACGCGCGCTCGTAACACCGCCGGATCCGTCGTGCCCGGATTCGTGAAGTTGTACACGCGCCACGTAGAATTCTTCCGCTCTTGGAAGCCGATGAAGCTCGTGACACGATCGTAGATGATGCCAAAGCCACCGCGCAAGAACGTCGTGTTCTTGTTGGTCGGATCCCACGAGAACGAGACGCGCGGCGAGAAATTGCCGAGTTGGTTCTTGCGATGGCCGGTGTTCAGATAGTCCGCGAGCGCCGGAATCGCCTGCAGCTTCGGATCGCTCGCCCACGGTACGGTGTAGTCGTTGTTCATCGTGTTGAACTCGGCATCGTGACGCAGGCCGAGCGAGAGCGTGAAGTTCGGCTGCACGCGCCACTCATCGTTCACGTAGACGCCGGTCGTGTAGCCGGTGGCGCTTGCAAGCGCATCGGTCGTTCCCGTCGGGTCGGTGATGCCGACGGCGATCGACGCGGTGTTCGGCAGCGTCGACGTATCGGTCAGGAAGTTGAACGTGCCGTCCTTGGTGCTCGGAAAGTTCTGGCTCGCCGCAATGCGGCTGAGCTCAATGCCGAACTTGACGACGTGCGAGCCGGAAGCGTTGTCGATGTCCTTCGTCGCGCGATCGACGAAGCGAACGTGCGTCTCCTTCAAAATGAGCGGAAACCCCGACGTGCCGAACGTGACGCCGGGATACGTGAACTGCGGGCCCGGGCGTAGCGGCTCCTCATCGTGGTTCCAGATCACCAACTGCAGACTGGCTTCATTCTCGAAGTTGCCGCCGGGCGCCAGATACCGTTGGCGAAGCTGATCGGTGTAGATGCGGTACTTCTGCGAGATGCCGCCGTTCTGCGCGACCTTGTTGCCGAAGTTGCCCTGCCCATCGAGGAAGCGAACGGATCCCATCTCGTCGTAGGTCACCGTGGGGCTCTGAACGTACGTGAGCCGACCGTAGAACGTCTGGTTCTTCTGCGGTGCCAGAAACGATCCCTTGAACTGAGTCCACGGTCCGCTCGTCGGGTTTACGTCGAGATAAAAATCCGTGTTCGAGTACTCGTAGCTCGTTGCGAGAAACAGGCGGTCCTTGGCGAGCGGCCCGCGCAAGTTGATCCCGAACTGATCGCGGCTGTAGTTCGGCTTCACCACCTGGAAGGCATTTCGCGCGATGAGAGATTTGTTCTGCAGGAACCCGAACGCCGAGCCTTCCCAGTTGTTGGTGCCGCGACGGCTCTCCGCGCTGATCACGTACGACCCTGCGCGCGTATACTCGGCGTCGTACGGGTTCATGTAGACGCGGAACTGCTCGAGTGCTTCTTGCGGCAGCGGCGAGCCCGTCTGGCCGAGGCCGACGATGTTGCCGTTGTACAAGCTCTTCATCTCGACGCCGTCCATGTACACGTTGAAGAACCGCGAGTCCGGCGCGGCGCCGCCGGACGGCAGTGTGCGTCCCGACTGCGGCATATACGTCTTGATGCCCGGTGCGATGCCGGCCAGGTTCATCACGCCGCGCGAGTTCATCGGCAGATTCTCGATCTCCTCTTTCATCACCGGCGCCGAGACGGAGAGTCGTTGGACCTCTACCTGCTTGACGCGTTCGGTGGTCACCAGCTGCGCCGCGAGCTCCGTCGCACCTTTCTCCAGCGTGAAATCGAGGCGTGCGTGTTGTCCGATGACGAGCTGCACCGTCTGGCTGCCCGGCTTGTACCCGATCGCACGCACGATTACTTGGTACTGGCCCGTGAACAATCCGATCAGGCGAAACTCGCCACTCGGCCGACTGGTCGTTCTCGCCGAGTCTTTGGTCGCGAGGTTGATGACCGTGATCGTGGCACCGCCGAGTGGACCGGCGTCACCCTTGACGGATCCTTCGAGCGTGAGCGTGTTTTGCGCATGCGCGCTGCGGGCGAACGCGGCCGCAATCAGCGCGGCAACCACCAGGCGATGAGGCACAGGGCCCATGGCGACGTCTCCAGGTGTAGGTGTGGAAGAACGGCCAATCGCGGAACATGATACCTAGCAATTCAGGGGAAGGCTACCCGGTGAACCAGACACTTCGACGGCTGGGGCGACGCGCGTCCAACGTGGTATGCATCGCGGGTGTCGTCGTCGGCGCCGCAGCCGCGCCGTCGTCGGCGCAGATTGGCGACACCGTCGTCTCGCGCGAGCTGGCGCCGGGCGTCGCGTATCGTCAGTTCGTCGACACGCGTGGCCCGCTCGTGGCGTATCTCGTCCGAGTGGACCTTCGCCGCAGCGATCTCGAGCTTCGCGAGGTGCGCGCCGACGATCGCCTGAGAGGGCGGCAGAAGCCGACCGACATGGTCCGGCGCGTCGCGAGCGACGGAGTTGCCGTACTCGCCGCCGTGAATGGTGACTTCTTCGATCTCAAGACGGGAGAGAACGAGAACGATCAGGTCATCGGCGGCGAGTGGTGGAAGGGACTCAAGGTCACCGACTCGCCGTACGACACCTACGACAACGTGCACACGCAGCTCGCGTTCGATTCCGCGCGACGACCGTTCATGGACCGGTTCGTGCTCGACGGCAAAGCGTGGGTGACGGGGCGCGGCCCGGCGACGCCGATCATCAACGTGAATCACGATCCGTCGGGGAATCCCGAGGGAACCGCCCTCTTCACTTCGCGATTCGGCCCAGCGACGCCGCGCGATACGTCGCGTCAGACCGCGGAGGCGCCGTTGATCGCTGCGGGTCGCCGCGGCGACACCTTGTTGTATGTACGCCGCGGTGCCGTGTCGGCGCAGTCCGGCTCGCCGATTCCGGGGAACGGCGCGGTGTTGTCGGCGTATGGCATCGGTTTGCGCCTGCAAGAAGTGCAGGCCATGCGCGACGGCGACACGATCAACGTTCTGCTGACGACACTGCCGCGACTCGCGCGCGGCGCGGCGCCGGCGCTCGTCATCGGCGGATGGCCGCGCATTTTGCGCGACGGTGTGAATGTCGCGAGCGAGGCGGCGACTGTCGAAGGAACGATCTCACGGAACGCCGAGATGAAACATCCGCGAACCGCCGTCGGGATCTCGCGCGACAGCGCGACGTTGTTCATCCTCGCGATCGACGGACGATCGCAGCGGAGCGTTGGCGTGACACTCGTCGGGCTCGCGTCGATGATGCGCCAACTCGGCGCGTGGCAGGCCATGAACTTCGATGGCGGCGGGTCGACGACGATGGTCATCGACGGTGCGCTCGTGAACGTGCCCAGTGATTCGGCGGGAGAACGAGCCGTCGGGAACGCCTTGATGGTGGTGAGACGCCGCTGACGGGTGGTGGCTTTTCGCAGCCGTGGCCGAAAAAAACCGCTAACGGTCGATCATCCCGATCGTCCTCAGCCACCTCTCGACGAGCTGAGGCCATTCAGTGATGGGATCGTTGGTGCGCCGCAGCCCAAAGGCGTGCCCACCGTCGGCATATAGATGCATCTCCGTTGGAACGCCGGCGTCCTTCAGCGCGATGTAGTACACCAGCGACTGGTTGACGTTGTCGATGCTGTCCGTCTCCGCCTGGAGCAAGAACGTGGGCGGTGTGTTGCGCGTGACGTGAATGTCCCGATTGAACCCGTATTGACCTTTTTCGGGAACCCAGAGATGTCCCGGATACACGGCCACCGCGAAGTCCGGACGGCAGCTTTCCTTGTCGGCGGCATCGACGGCGGCGTACAGCCGCTGCTGAAAATGCGTGCTGATCGCTGCCACGAGATGACCGCCCGCGGAGAACCCGAGCACTCCAATCTTGTGCGGATCGACATGCCAGTCAGCGGCGTGAAGCCGGACGAGTCCTACCGTCCGCTGCGCATCCTCCAACGCCGTCTGCGGTTTTGGATTGATGTTGCACTTGCAGCCGGGATCCCACGACGGCCCCGAACGCGGCACGCGGTACTTCAACAGCACACACGTGATCCCCTTGGACGTGAGCCAGTCGCAGACTTCCGTGCCTTCGAGATCGATGGCCAGAATCCGATAACCCCCGCCAGGAAACACGACCACCGCAGCGCTCGTGTTCTTTCCCTTCGGCGAGTAGATCGTCATCGTGGGCCGCGAGACGTTTTCTATGTAAGTCCAAGGTCTGCCAGCGACCAAATGATCGTTCCCCGTTGTCGTGGTGACTTCCGGCGCGGAGGCTTGCTGCGCGCCGGGTGGCACTCCAGGCCAGATCGGCACTTGCCTATTGCCCGGCGATGGTTGCCAAGACGACGTCTGGGCGCTCAAGCGTCCGAATGCAACCACTACGCAGCACGCAGCGATGAGAGACTTCATCCTAACCGATCATTGAGGTCCAAGAACGTTCTCGAGATGGTGTGGCCTTCAGGGTCCGGAGGGATAGTTCTCGACTCCTTTCCGCTCCGAGCATATACCTGTCGATTACGAGAAGGAAAGGAAGCCGATGCCGGCGGGACAACGCGAGCGTCGCGGCAATCACTGTTGCATATACTCGTTCAAGAACGCGAATACATCCGGCTCCCAGATTCGCACGCCGGTAAACGGAAACGCATGGCCGTCGTCCGGTGTACGCCCAATTGGAGGATAGATCTCGAGACGGTGCGGTTTTTTGAGCTGGGCGAGACGCTCGTCCATGACCCGGCCCGGCGTGACGGAATAGTCGTTTGCCGCGTGGATGAAAAACACGGGAGCCTGGATGCGGCTCAACGACGCAAGCAGACGTGTCCTCAGCTTGGATGAGCGATCCCAACTGTACCCCGCGGCCGAGAACAACACGATCGCCCGAATCGCCGTGTCGCGTTCAGCGAGCAGCAGCGTCAGCGAGCCGCCGAACGAGTGCCCCACGAGCGCAATTCTGTGCGCGTCGACATCCGGAAGCGTACGAAGAAACGCCAGCGCCGCCGCTGCATCGTCGAGCTCGCGGTGCTCGAGCAAATGCAGTTGGATCGAATCGCCTGCTGCCTGGCCGTGTTCGGCCTGCTCGCGGTTCATGGCGTCGATTGCGTTTTCGCCTTGATCGGTCGACGGTCCGACGCCCCGTCGAAACAAAAACAAACAGAGATAACCATGGCGTGCGAAGACCGGACCGAGTGTTTCCGACTGTTGCTCGTAGGGACCGAGCTGTCGCAATTGGTCGCGCGTCCGGCCGCTTCCATGATTGATCAGGATGGCAGGAAAGGGGCCCTTGCCGGCAGGTCGCCAGAGATGCGCTTGCAGCGTCGCATCGCGAGCTCGAATCGCGACGACTTGCACGGGGCGATCCTGAGCGAACGCGACTCCGGATGCCAAGATGAGCGCGATGACTATGACAAGCCGTCGCTTGGAGACTCGATGCATGTACAACTCCGAGGAAACCGGGGCTCATGCCCGTGGGATGCACGGTGTCGAGGCCGACGCGCTTCGCGGCAATTTCCGTGACTGTTCCACCTGGCCGACACGTCTCTCGACGGCATATTTATCCGCTCCCACCCGCATCGTTCCTCTCCATCCCACCTCGCAAGACAACCATGTGCGGAATCACAGCCGTACTCTCGCGGCGATCGTCGATCGCCCGCGAGACGATGTTGGCCGGTATGGCATCGCTCCACCACCGCGGACCCGACGGCCGCCGGCACTGGATGGCGAACGACTGCCGCGCCGCACTCGGCCACACGCGGCTGTCGATCATCGACCTCACGACCGGAGACCAGCCGATCTCGAACGAGGATCGGACCATCCACATCGTGGTGAACGGCGAGTTCTACGACTTCGAGCGCACGCGCACCGAGCTCGAGGCGCGGGGACATCGGTTCCGCACGAAATCCGACAGCGAGATCGCGCTGCATCTATATGAAGACTACGGCCCAGAATGCCTGCACCACCTTCGCGGCGAGTATGCGTTCGTCGTCTGGGACGAGCGGAATCACTGCATGATCGCGGGGCGCGACCGATTCGGCGTGAAGCCGCTCTTCTACGCCGAGCATCACGGGGCACTCTATCTCGCCTCCGAGGTCAAGGCGCTGTTCGCCATGGGCGTGCCGGCGCGCTGGAGCGCCGAGGCGTTGTACGCGGGCGGGTTCGTGCTGCCGGGTGAGCGCACGCTCTTCGACGGCGTGCATGCCGTTCCGCCCGGCCACTTCCTGCGCGCCACACGCGAAGCGCACCGCGTGCATCAGTACTGGGACGTGGACTATCCGCGGGACGACGAGCCACGAGCGTCGCAGAGCGACGCGGATTACATAGCAGGCTTCCGCGCGGTCCTCGAGGAGGCGGTCAAGACGCGACTTCGCGCCGACGTGCCCGTCGGATGCTACCTGAGCGGCGGCATCGACTCGTGCGCCGTGCTCGGCCTCGCGTCACGACATCACGACGGTCCGGTGCGTGCGTACACGCTCACGTTCGACCGCGCGCAGTATGATGAAAGTGTGATCGCGGAAGAGATGGCGCGTCATTGTGGGGCCGACTACCAGCCGATTCCGATGACGCAAGCCGACCTCGCGGCGAATTTTCGCGCGGCGGTGATCCAGTCGGAGATTCCGTTCATCAACGGGCACACCGTGGCCAAGTTCATGCTGAGCCGCGCCGTCCGCGAGAGCGGATACAAGGTGGTCATCACGGGCGAAGGATCGGATGAGATTCTTGCCGGCTATCCGCATTTCCGGCGGGATATGCTCCTGCATCATACGGCCGGACAGGATCCCGAGGAAACGAGCCGGCTGCTACGCGAGCTGGTTGAGAACAACCAAGTTTCGCGCGGCCTCCTCTTGCCCGAGGGCGACGCCGACACCGGCGCTGTCTGCAAGACGCTGCTCGGGTACGTTCCATCGTGGCTCGAGGCGATGGCCGGCACCGCCAGTCGGACGCGTGGTTTGATGCGCGACGACTTCCTCGAGGCGCGCCGCGGCGTCGACGTCATCGGGACGCTGCTGTCGTCGCTCGATGTCGAGCGCCGCCTGAAGGGGAGGAACGCCGTGCATTCGGCGCTCTATTTGTGGGCCAAGACCATTCTGCCCCACTACATCCTGTCGAACCTGGGAGATCGAATGGAGATGTCGCATTCGATCGAAGGGCGCGTGCCCTTCATGGATCATCATGTAGCCGAGTATCTGCAGCGCGTGCCCGTGTCGCTCAAGATTCGCGGGATGACGGAGAAGTACATCTTGCGCGAAGCCGTGAAGGACGTGATCACGAAGACCGTGTACGAGCGGCAGAAGCACCCCTTCCTCAGTCCGCCGGCGACCCTGAACCCGGATCAGCCGCTGCACGCGCTCATGCAGGACACGCTCCGCGGCTCGGCAGCCGCGAACGTGCCGTTTCTGGATCAGAAGAAAGTGGTGGCGGCGCTCGACGAAGTGGCCAAGCCGGGTGCGGACGCCGGACACCAAGTGGTGATGGATCAGGTGCTCACGCTCGCGCTGAGCTTCGTGTTCATGCACGAGGGGCTTGCGCTGTCAGCGTAGCGACGGCGGGCTTCCGGCCGGCGACGATAAGATGTGCGCTATCGAGCCGGCCCCGCCACTAGCTCCCACCCAACGCGGGTGGGCTAGCGGACCCATAGAGCCCGAATCGGGCAAGAGTCAGCGGGCAGCGCAACGCCGCCTAGCGCCCAAGCTAGTTGGTGTGAAGCGGTCGGACCACCTGGTTCGGACCGCCTAGTGCGGCGCAGCGAGCCGGCGTCGAGCGGGATCAATGTGAGATGTCTAACGTTGCATTTCGGCGGCAGGGAATCGATCCAGAGCGAGATCGTACCCATCGAACCTGACGGGCTCTCTCTCCTCGGCGTCAACCTATGTGGTTCTTCTCGCTGCAAAACGTAACAACAGTGCTGCGAACACGAGGCTGAGGCCAAGGACGGCAGCGACCAAGTCAATGTAGTGACCAACGCTACCGGGCTGTCCCCAGCCCGCGACGGTCAGAATCGCGAGTGCTTCGAAAACGTGGGTGAGTGCGACGACGACAAAGCAGATGATCCCGCCGAGGAGAAAAGCGGAGCTGCGGTCGTGGCGCCGACCGTAATGAATTGCCGATCCCGCAAGAAGTGCGGACGCGATTACTAACCCGAAAAAACCTTTTGTGACTGGGTTCATGGCAGGTCAACGCGGCGGAGTTCCCGAACGGCTGAAGGCACGCGCGGAGCGCAACTCGTCCCTCCAAACAGAGAAACGAGGCAAGAACTAGAATCTTCTGGACGATTTGTCGAATTCCGGTCGGACCGTTCGTCGTTATGGTGAAGGTCCGGGCAATCAGCCCGCCTGAAGACCATTACTGGAGAAGACATGCCGCAATATCTGGTTGCGATTCACCACGCCGACAACTACGACCCGTCCCTCGAGGACGAAGCGATGGCCCGCGATATCCACGTGTTGAACGCTGAGATGGTGGCCGCTGGTGCCAGGATCTTCGTCGGCGGCCTGCAATCGGCACGCAACGCGAAATCACTGCGTAAGCAGCCCGATGGCAGAGTGGTCATCACTGACGGACCCTACATTGAGAGCAAGGAGCACATTGGCGGCTTTTGGGTGCTGAAAGCCGCTGATCTGGACGAGGCGCTGGCGTGGGGGCGCAAGGCCGCCATCGCCTGCCGGGCGCCGGTCGAGGTGCGAGCGTTCAACTGACGGAGAACCAACGGCAGCAACGGAGCGGCGCGGGACTTTCTATCGGAAGTTCACACGTGCTGTCGACGTGACCTGTATGGCGGCCCCATTGGAAGACATACCCGCACGGCTCGATGGACGGATGCACGCCGTTCCGAGCGTAAGCCCGGCGACCACCGCCGGAAAAAGGTCCCGCATTCGCACTGTTCTATTCGGTGAAATCTGTGGCCGCCTATCGCGTTAGCTCAGATTGCACGGCCAGATTAAGCAAAATACCCAAAGACTACTTCGCAGCGCCCGTTAGGCGGACGGCGGTATAGCCAGGCGCCCGCCGTTGCGTACTAAGCTTGAATGCGCGGGTTCTGATGGAGCTTGCCATCGACGCAGGGCCACATGAGACGAACGGCAGCGCGATGCGCTGCCGTTCGATGTTTCACCGCGAACTTCCCCAAAGACTATTTCTTGCCCTTTGATACCGCCGGCGTAAACCGGCCGAGTTGATCATGCTTCTCGTCGCCACCGAACTGCGGCGTGCCGTCTTCACCGCCGCTCACACGTTCGACGCGGAACGTCTGCTTGTATGTTTGTCCGTTCACGACCATCGACACCAAATAATCACCGGTGTTCGCCATCGTGCCCGCGGCGCCACCGAACCCACCACCGCCACCGCGTCCACCAACGTTGGGCGGGTTCATGCCGATCAACGCCCAGATACGGCCAATCGGATCCAAGGACGCGTCGCCCATCGCTCCCTGCGCAGCAGCGCGACCACGCCCGCCACGACCGGCGGCGGGCGCCGCACCCGCCGGCGCGTTACGCGGAGCAAACAAGGCCGCAGTCGCCGAATCGAGCCCACCGAAGCCACCGCCACCGCGCCGCCCACCAACCGACTCGGCGGGCCGCGCACAGAATTGCTCCCACTGCGTGGTCGGATGCTCGCACGCCTGACCACCAGCGCCGCCGCGGCCACCACCGCCGCCACGACCGCCAGCCGCAGTCGCAAGCGCCCGCGGATTGCTGAGGAAATTCACCTGTGCGCGCACCGTGCGGATGGCCGCGGTGTCGTAGCCGGCCTTCTGCAACGAATCGAGCACCATGGGCGCACGCGCGTGCAGCAGGATGCTGTCGCGACGCTGCGACGGCGAGAGTTCGGCGACGGTGCTGGGACGTGCGCTCTGGAAGTTCCAGCTCACGCGGTGCACGCCCGCTGCGCCCGGCCCGTTCAGCTTTGCGAGTGTGTCGCCGGCGACATCGGAGATCACTAATTGCACGTTGCCCGACGCGGCCGCACCGAGTCGGTAGACGATGTCGGCGCCGAACGGCGGATTGGCGTATGTCATTTCCGCCTGCGCGTAGCCATTGCCCGGCAGGTTGAGCTGCGGCGGCTCGCCCCACTGATACGCTGTCCTCGGCTTGAACAGGTACGTCCCCTGCGCCAGAACCTTCGGCGTCACCTGCTCGAGCGCGGCGATGTCGGCGATCCACAGGCTGCGACCGTGCGTCGCCGCGATCAGCTCGTGATCGCGCGGATGGATCTGGAGATCGAACACCGGCACGGTTGGCAGGTTGGTCGCAAAGCGCGTCCACGTCTGACCCCGGTCGATCGAGACGTACGCCGTGCGCGAGCTGCCGACGAATAACAGATCGCGGTTGTGCGGGTCTTCGCGAATCACGTGCAGATAGTCCTGCGGGCTCGCGCTCGGCAGGTTGTTGACGATCGACTTGAACGTCTTGCCGCCATCGTGCGTCGCGAACAAATACGGCTTGAAGTCGTTCCAACGATGGTTCTCGAACGCGACGTAGAAGGTGAGCGTGTCGAAGTGCGATGGCTCGAGACGGACGACGTACGCGTCCCACGGCACGCCGAGCGGAGCGAACTTGGGCGTGAGGTTCTCCCATGCACCGCCGTCGTTGTGCGTAATCCACACGTTGCCGTTGTCGGTACCCGCGAGCAGCAGGCCCGGCTTGAGCGGCGACTCCTGCAACGCCACCACGGTGCCGTACGCTTCCGCGCCGGTGAGGTCGAGCGTGATGCCGCCGGTGTACTTCTCGACGGTGTCGATGCGCGCCAGGCGCGCCTTCTCCTGCGCTGGGTCCGTCTTCACCGACAAGTCGGGCGAGATCGGGAAGAGATCCTCGCCACGCTTGAGAGATTTCAAAACTTTGCTGCCGCCCAAGTAGAAGACCTGCGGGTTGTGCGGCGACAAGAAGTACGGCGACTCCCAGTTGTAGCGGATCTGCATCTCCGCCGAGTCTTTCTTCTGCAGCGCGCGGTAGGCGTCGATCTTCGCCTGCACGTCGCGCGCGACCGGCTGCAGTGGATTGCCGCGGGCCAGTGCGATCGAGTCCTCCCACATGCGATATCGATCGTTCCACGCCGGCTTGTTCACGCGACCGCGCTCACCCGTCTTGAGATTGGTCTGTTGGATGCCGGCGTTCTGCGACTCGCCCCAGACCATTGCCGGGTCGGTCGGGTCCTGCGCGGTGTAGAAGCCGTCGCCGCCGGAGATCGTGAACCAATACGTGTTGTTGATCGGTGTCGTGCGACGGCGGCTCGGTCCGCACCACGCGCCGTTGTCCTGTGCGCCCGAGCAGATGTTGTACGGAACCGCGAAATCGTAGCTCACGTCGTAGAACTGGCCGAGCGGAATGTTGCGTGGATACCAGAAGTTGCCGCCGCGGTCATAGGTGATGGCGATGCCGCCGTCCATGCCGATCACCCAGCGCTCGCCGTCGTTGGGATCGATCCACAGCGCGTGGTCGTCGACGTGCACGCTCTGTGCGGCGTTCATGGTCGTCTTGCCGCCGTCGTTCGAGACCTGCAGCTCCGTCGACGAGAAGTAGACGCGATCCGGATTCTTTGGGTCGACGCGAACCTGCGAGTAATAGAAGGGACGCGTGTCGATGTTGTTCATGTGCTGCCACGTCTTGCCGCCGTCGGCCGAGCGATAGAGACCGTTCGCCGGAGGGGTGCGCTGGAACTTCATCGGCCCCGGCTCCATGGACGCCGCTTCGGTCAGCGCGTAGACGACCTGCGGATTGCTGCGCGACACCGCGATGCCGATGCGGCCCTTGGGTCCTTCAGGGTAGCCGTTGCCCTTGATCTCGGTCCACGTCGCGCCGGCGTCGGTCGACTTGAAGAGCCCGGAGCCGACGCCGCCCGAGTTGAGCGAGTACGGCGTGCGGTAGCGCTCCCACATCGAGAGATAGATGACGTCCGGATTCGACGGATCGAGCTGGACGTCGATCGCGCCGGTCTTTTCGTTGGCCGGGGCCTTGATCAGCTTCCACGTCGCGCCGCCGTCCGTCGTCTTGTAGAGGCCGCGCTCACCGCCGGGCTTCCACGCCGGACCCAGCGCCGCGACATACACGGTGTTGGCGTTGCGCGGATCGACCTGAATGCGACCGATGTGCTGCGAGTTCACGAGCCCCACGTGCGTCCAGTGCAGGCCGCCGTCGGTCGACTTGTAGACGCCGTTCCCGGGCTCGATGGTGTTGCGCGAGTTCGGTTCTCCGGTGCCGGCGTAGATGATGTTCGTGTCGGTCGGCGCGATCGCCAGCATCCCCATGGCGACGACGTCTTTGTCGTCGAAGAGCGGACGCCAACTGATGCCGTTGTTGTTCGACTTCCAGATGCCGCCCGCGGCCGAGGCGATGTAGAGCGTCTTCGACGGGCTGGGAATGCCTTGTACGTCGGAGACGCGGCCCATGAAGTTGGACGGACCGACGTTGCGCCATCGAAACGCGGCGACGACGGAGGAGTCGAGCATTTGCGCCGGAACCGGCGTGGCGAGCGCAACCGCCGCGACACCGAGACCGACAGTGAGCAAACGGGATCGTTGCATGACGAATCCTGCGGAGTGGGGAGGGGAGACGAAACGCGGTACAATACGACACTACAATTACGAGGGCTCCAACGGGAGTGTTGGAGAGGCAGGGTTGAAACGGCAGGGTTGAGGGTTGAGGGTCGAGGGTTGAGGGAAGGATGGCGCCTGCGGCGCTTTGACAGCATTGATGGCGCCTGCGGCGCTTTGACAGCATTGGCGGCGCCTTCGGCGCCGAACAGCCGGGCTGTAGTTTCAAATGCAGTTAGGCGGCGCAACGCGCCGCGCTCCTTCCCTCAACCCTTGACCCTCAACCCTCCACCCTGATGTTCTCGGCTGTTGTGATGCCTGCCCCCAATACGCCGCTGCGGATCGACGACTTTGTCGCACCGCAGTTAGAACACGGTGCTGCGCTGCTTCGCACGCTCTACTCCGAGGTCTGCGGGACGGACGTCCATCTTCATCACGGAAGGCTCGACGTTCCGTTCCCGATCATTCCGGGGCACGTTTCAGTCGGCGTGGTCGAGAAATCGGGTGGCGGGCTGCGTGACATCGAGGGAAGCCAGATCAAAGAAGGGGACGTCGTCACGTTCCTCGACGTCCACGAGACCTGCAACAATTGCTACTACTGTCTCGTCGCGCGGCAGCCGACCAAGTGCCCGCATCGAAAGGTCTACGGTATCAGCTACAGCGCCACCGAAGGTCTGCTCGGCGGATGGGCCGAGGCGATCTGGATGAAGCCCGGCGTCAAGATGATCAAGCTGCCGCGGGAGCTGACACCGGAGACGTTCATCGGCGGCGGATGCGGGCTCGTCACCGCGCTCCACGCCGTCGACATGGCCGAGCTGCGACTCGGCGAGTCTGTCGCGGTGCTGGGTGTCGGGCCGGTCGGGCAGTCGATCGTCGCGTTCGCCTCGTTGTCGGGCGCGGGCGAGATCATTGCTGTCGGGGCGCCGCAGGCGCGGCTCGATTTCGCGAAGCGAATGGGCGCGACGCACACGTTGAGCCTCGATCTGCGGGTGGAGGCGCGCGTCGAATCGGTGCGTCGGCTCACCGGCGGGCGAGGAGCGGATGTCGTCATCGAAGCCAGCGGCGCGCCCGAGGCGGTCCGTGACGCGCTCGACATGGTGCGCGACGGCGGACGCGTGGTCGTGTGCGGGCAATACACCGACAACGGATCAGTCGAGATCCATCCGCATTGGCAGATCAACCGCAAGCACGTCGAGATCAAAGGATGTTGGGGCTCGCGCTACGATCATTTCCACCGCGCGGTCGCGCTCACCGCACGCTACGGCGACCAGAAGCCGTGGCGAGAGATGGTGAGCGGTCGCTTCACGCTCGCGCAGGCGGGCGACGCGCTGCGCGCGGTGGAGAATCGTACCGCGATCAAGGCGGTGATCACGCCGAATCCATCGTTGGTCTGACTTTGGTTTGATGGCGGAAACGACACGAGGCACGCGTCGTGAGACGCGTGCCTCGTCTTTTCATCCCAACACTATCTCGCGACCGGGCCCGACGCGCAGGTGACCGTCGCGTGGATCGGCGTATAGATGTTCCACGTGATGGCGCCGACCAGTCCATTCAGAAAGCTGCGCTCCGTTTCGACCTTTGCCACTCCCCGAGTGCACTGCGCCTTCACATCGAGCTCGGGTGGAGGAACCAACCCGATGACGAACGAGTTCTGCCACTCTTTGTCGATCACGGTGGGAGACGCCGGCGCTCCCGTGATGACGTTGACGTGATAGCATCCGCCGCACAGTACGACGAGCGCGGCTGCGGCTGATAGGTAGCGTCGCATGAGAGTCCTCGAGGTTGAGATCAGAAGCGAAGTGCTACCGGTGCGTTCGTTTCAGCCGATACTTCGATCGCCTGACGCACGACGTCCAGCTCGGCTTCCTTCGTTGCGCCGACAGGGATGGTCAGCTCACGCATGCCCGGCGGGAGGCTCGCCGACCGTGACGCACAGGTGATGCGCACGTGCTGCGGCGTATAGATGCCGAGGGTGACGAGGCTCGCGAGGCCGTTCACGAAACTCTGTTCTGTCTCGACCGTGGCTACGCCCATCGGACAATCTCTGCGCACGTCGACGTCGTCGTTGGCCACGAGTCCCCACAGCCAGCCGGGAACCCACTGCTTGTCGATGACGGTCGGGCCTGCAGCCTGTCCTGTCTGCACGATTTGGTGGAAACAGCCCGTGCCCAGGAAAGCAACGAGCGCCAACGAACTCCAACGCTTTCGTTTCATTCTTGGCTCCTGTGTGGAATTCGGCGAGGGGGCGACCTCCACGAGCGGGAGGGGCGGCTCGTGTGTGCGGCTACAGTACTGCCTCCGGGCATTTCCCGCCAGCAAAGTCCCGTCTCGGCCTTACATCCCGCTGACATGAATGGGACTGGCCGGTGATCGCTCGCAGACCTACGATTCGTCAGGGATCTGCGCGACGCTCGTCCCACGCCGCGCGCGGTGCGTATGTACACCACTTGTCTGTTCTGCCACCTCGACCTCGGCGCGAACCACTTTCTCCCGACGTTTCCCGTTGGGCGACGGCTCGCGTTCGATCCCAAGAAAGGGCGGCTGTGGGTGGTCTGCACTCGCTGCGGCCGGTGGAATCTCTCGCCGCTCGAGGAGCGCTGGGAAGCGATCGACGAGTCGGAGCGGCTCTTCCGCGGGACGCGATTGCGAATGTCGACCGACAACATCGGTCTCGCACGCTTCCGCGGTGATTTCGAGCTGGTTCGCGTTGGGCCCGCGTTGCTGCCAGAGATCGCGTCATGGCGTTACGGAACGCGACTCGCCCGCGTGCAGGGCGAACGCGAGCAGCCGCGGAATCTCCTCGTCCGCGGCACTCGCCTGATTGCGCGCGCAACGGCGGGCGCGCTCGTCGGCTACGCGCATTCGGTCGGGTTGAGCGACGACGCGGTGCTGAGGATGCGCACGTTCCGTCGCGGCCACGGCGTCCTGCTTCGAACGAGCGACGAACACGGCCGCGCCATCGTTGTGCGTTACGCACACCTCGGTGCCGCGCAGCTCGTGCGTCCGGAACAGGATGCCCCCTGGCAGCTCAAGCTCCAGCACGACATGGGCGTGGCGACACTGGCCGAATCGCCCGCGCTTCGCGTGGCAGGAAAGATGTTGGCCACGCTCAACTTCGGCGTGGCGAGCGGCGCGGAGGTGCAGCACGCGATCGCCAAGCTGGATGACGCCGGCGATCCCGAGGGCTACTTCACCCGGGTTGCGTCGTTGGCGATGCGAACGTCCTGGGGGCGATTTCCCGACGCGCCCCAGCACGGCGACACCGAGCCGCGCGGTTCGTTCTCGGAGCGTTTGGCGCTCCAGCTCGCGAACCGATCATTCTGGGGTCGCGGCGGAACGGGCAGCGAGGAGGAGACGCCGCTCTATCGCTTGCCGGCCGTCGATCGCCTGGCTCTCGAGATGGCTGCGAATGAAGACATCGAGCGCCGGGCACTGGCCGGCGAGCTCGAGGCACTGCACGCCGCCTGGCGCGACGCCGAGGAGATCGCGTCGATCGCCGACGAGCTGTTCTCCGACGGCGTGCTGGAGGAGTTCAAGCGCCAGTATTTCGAGCGCATCGCGGCCGGGGACGCGTCGACGTAGGAACGGTGGAACGGTGGAACGCTTACTCGAGCCTAACCATTTCGCCGAATCGAACTCGCGGTTGTTCGATCCTCATCCATCCTCACTCATCCTGACTCGTCGGCATCTAACGAGTTCCGCTCGGTCAGATCCGAAAGGGGCACGGTAGGTACCGACTGTCCGCACTTCCGTTCAATCCGTTCCTAATCGTTATGGCTCGCCCGAGCGGCAGTCGCGACGGTGATCTGAGCGATCGAGCGCATCGCGCGATGCAGGCCGTAACGATGAGATACGGACACGAACGGATGACGGCGAAAAGGGCTGGGACTAGGCGTGCGCCGCGCTGGGTGTCGTGTGCTCACGCCGAGAACACCAATGCCGTCACCGCGAGGATGAGCGCGGCCTCGTTCGTTCCACCGTACCACCGTTCCACCGGTCCACCGGTCCACCGTTCCACCGTTCTCGCGCCAAGTACGCCCCTTGCTACATACTTGGATCGACCTGGCCCGGAGTGGCGATGACCCGTGGAGCGTTGCTACGCAGCACGATGCTCGGCATCGGCGTGTTCGCCTGCAAACCGGCGGGAGCGCCGGCGACCACAGACAGCTCACTCGTCACCGGCGCGAAGATCGGGACGCCGCCGCCCGCAGTGGCCGACGGTGAGTGGTCACTTCCGGCGCGCGACTACGCGAACAGTCGATTCAGCAACCTCGCCGAGATCACGCCGGCGAACGCGAAGAACCTCCATGTCGCCTGGACGTTTTCCACCGGCGTGCTGCGCGGACACGAGGGACAGCCGCTCGTCGTCGGCAACACGATGTATCTGGTCACACCGTATCCGAACGTCGCGTACGCGCTCGACCTCACGCAGCCGGGCTTCCCGCTCAAGTGGAAGTATCGCCCCGAGAATGCACAAGCGGCGGTCGGCGAGGCCTGTTGCGATGTCGTGAATCGCGGCGCGTCGTACGCCGACGGAAAGATCGTGTACAACTTGCTCGACGGACATACGGTGGCGGTCGACGCGGCGACGGGTACGGAGCTGTGGCGGGTGAAGATGGGTGATCTCAATCGCGGCGAGACGATGACCATGGCGCCGCTCATCGTGAAGACGCGCGTCATCGTCGGCTCGAGCGGCGGTGAGATGGGCGTACGCGGATGGATCGCCGCGCTCGATCTGGGAACGGGCAAAGAGCTCTGGCGCGCCTACAACATCGGTCCCGATTCCGACATCAAGGCGGGTCCGCGATTCAAGCCGTTCTATCCGCAGGATCGCGTCGCGAGCTCGGGAACCGCGTCGTGGCCGGGTGAATCGTGGAAGATTGGCGGGGCAACGGTGTGGGGATGGATCTCCTATGACCCGGAGCTCAACCTGATCTATCACGGCACGTCGAATCCCGGACCGTGGAATGGCAGTCAACGTCCGGGCGACAACAAGTGGAGCGCGGCGATCATTGCGCGCGATCCCGACACCGGGGAGATGATCTGGGCCTTTCAGCCGACGCCACACGACATCTGGGATTATGATGCCGTAAATGAGAATATTCTCGTCGACCTGCCGATCGACGGCGCGATGCGCAAGGTGCTCGTGCACTTCGACCGCAACGGGTTCGCGTACACCATCGATCGCGC